>CAVFOF010000026.1:13392-17623 GCA_963623895.1 bacterium | reverse complement strand
GCCGTGGCACAATCTACTGCGTGCGCCCGACTCACCTACAAGTTGGGGGCGACGCGTCCCCGCGTCGGCGCAAGTAGAAACTCAATATTTTTGTTATTTCTTGCCCATTTTCTAGCGCCGACGAGGGGAAGCGTCGTTCCCCAATTTTGAGGCATTATTCTTAATCAGAAACTTGATTCCAATTGGCTTGCTTTATTTTGAGTAATACGTCTTAATAATATACATTAGGTTCTCTTGCTTGTAATGTGTAATAATTACGCAAAATATTTGGGATATTGCTTAAAAGTTGCTATCTTTGCGTCAAATTTACACAACGCCTCACGGGCTGGTGAGAAGATAAAGCTAAAAAGATAAGAGTTTTAACCTAATAAGTAATACGGATATGACACGACACGATGTACCTTTAAAAAACCTGTTGCTGAGCGAAGCTATTGGCGACATTGCTGGGATGCCCTATGAATTTCATGGACGCACGAAGGACTATGATAAGGTAGACCTACTACATTACAACAATGATTACACAGACGACACGGTTTGCACCTTTGCTTGCGCGGAGGCTTTGTTACACCACAAAGATATGGCTCAGACGCTATGGACTCGAGGCCGTGCCGACTTCTATCGAGGCTTTGGCGGTCGTTACGCTCAGTGGCTTATTGCTCGCGAGATAGGTCCCTCTTACCACTCCTTTGGTAATGGCAGTGCGATGCGCTGTTCGGCTGCTGGCTTTATGGCTCGTAGCAAGGAGGAATGTGTTGACCTTGCTATTCAAACTGCTCGCCCCACCCACGACCATCCCGAGGGCATAAAGGGGGCTGTGGCCACGGCACTTGCCATCTTCTATGCCCTACATGGCGAGACTAAGCAGTTCATCCGCGAGAATGTGCTTGAAACGTTCTATTCCGATTGGGGAAGTAGGAGCTATGATAGGGTAAAAGCGGACTACTATTTCGACGAGACGTGTCAGCTCACGGTGCCAGCCGCTTTGATTTCGTTCCTCGAAAGCCATAGCTATGCCAATTGCTTGACGCTCGCCATTTCCCTAGGGGGTGATGCCGACACGCTAGCTGCCATTGCTGGCCCCATAGCCTATGCCTTCTATCGAGAAATGCCCGAACGACTTGTGGCGAACGCTAAGAAAAAACTCCCTCAGTGGATGCTCGACCTAAATGAGGAGTTCGACCTCTATTGTTCGAAAATTCAAAGACAAACTCCTCAAGTGTCTCGAATCTATCGTGGCATTGCTCGTCCTGCATTTACTCCCGAAAAATTATCAGCATTGAAGCCCGACGAAGTGTTTGTCTTTGGAAGTAACTTGATGGGGCATCACGGTGGCGGTGCTGCCCGTGCCGCCTTGGAGCACTTTGGGGCAATATGGGGAAAGGGGGTAGGTATTCAGGGGCAGAGCTACGCTATTCCCACGATGCATGGTGGAACAAGTGAGATTAAGCCTTATGTGGACGATTTCGTGGACTATGCTAGGCAACATATCGCTAAGTTCTTCTACGTCACAAGAATCGGTTGCGGCATAGCTGGCTTCAAAGATGAGGACATTGCACCATTGTTTAGAGAAGCACAACTTTTGAAGAACGTCTGCCTCCCTGAAAGTTTTGTGAACTTCATCGAGCATTTCTAGTTGTATTTTCTCGATATTGCTTTCCTAGGTCAATCCGTTAGGATAATATTACTGAAGTTTCAGATTTAAACGAGAACGGGCTGAAAGCCCAACCTACACCTAGCCCAGGGTAATGCCCTGGGCTAGGTGCTAACTGGCCTTTCAGGCCGTTTCCTTTAAATTAGGAATTTGAATAATTTTAAAAAATCCCCAAGCAATTCTGTTGTTTGCTTGGGGATTTTAGAGCTATTCCGTGCGGAGCTTTGCTTCGGCAGCAGTGCCTCGGAATTCGGGAGCGTAGACGCACTCTATCGTTGAGATGCCCGTGGCGAAGGAGCCGCTTCGGTCAACGAAGAGTTCTTCGGTGAATCGGTGCGTGCCTTTGTTTAGCTTTTCGATGAAAAAGTCGGTGCGCTCATCGTGTACGGCTCGGTAGGCTGGCAAACCGCCGTTCCAGTCGTAGCCCGATAGTGGTTGCGCTGGTTCTAGGCAGGCTGGCCGTGAGGCAGAGAGCGACACGAAGTCGTAGTCGCGGTCGGCCGTGATTTTAAACGTTTGTCGCACTCGGTCGCCCTTTCTCAGCACTTCGTTTTCTGAAATGGCTTCCCATTTAGTGCCTTTCAATACCTCAAACTCTCGGGTAAGCGTCAATCCCTTGCCTTCGCTCTTCACCTCAGCGGCTTCCGTCATGAACGAGGCATACACGCTGCCCCATGATAGGCCGTCGGACGATTTTCTTAGCGTAATCGAAGTGGCTTGCGTAGCCTCTTCCGAGGTGTAGCTTTGCTTCGTGTAACCCACCGTTTGTGCCGTAGGGCTATCGCTCTTGGCGTTCAGTCCCACTATCTTATTGCTCTTGTAGAGTGTGTAGTAGACGGGGGCTTGCTCCTTGAGCGGAAGAACAGTGAGACTCTTGGTGGAGGCATTATCAGTGGCCGTTGAAAGCAGTGCGTAGACGGCATCCGCTGTGGCCCGTGAGGTTTCCCATAACTGCGTGCGCTTGGCTTGCATTAGTGATAGCCGCATCTCGTCGGCAAGGATGGTTTGCCCCATTTGCTGCAAGGCTTCGATGGCGGCACATTGCGTGGGGATGCGATACGACTGCCAGTTCCACTCTGCTCGAGGGGTGTCGAAATAGCGTCCCATCTCCTTACTGCTCACCGTGTGTTCGATTAAGCTTTCCATGGCATTTTCTGCTTCCTCCGTGCGTCTCGCTTGTTTCAGCACAAGAGCCGTTAAAGCTTTGCCATACATCGTCAGGCTGCGTTGCAGTAGGGCAGCACGGTCGAGCAAGAACGTTGCGTTCTTGTCGGGCTGCTCGTTCATCAAGGTGCGAAGGTAGAGGTAGCGCATTTGCCACTCGGTGGGTTGCTGCTTTCCGCCGTTCTCTTTCTCCCATCGCTTCATTTCCTCCACCTCTTTCGCTATCTTTTCGTCGAGAAAGGCTTTCGCTTTTACCAAGGTGGCATGTGCTTCATCGAAAGGCGTTAGTGCTTCGATGCGAGCTAGCAGAATGGCTACATCCACGGTGGTGTAGTTGTTAGTAGGCATGCCTAGATACCAACTGAATCCCCCTTGATTGCTTTGCAAAGCACGCAGTTTGTCGATAGCTGTGTGTAAATCGACGGCCACGGCTTCTTCGTGGAATAAGCGGCCAAGAGCTTGCATACGTTGCCGTTGCGTTTCCCCTTGTTGCAGCCAAGGAGTAGCTTGGTCGAGCCCCTCCGTTTTTAGTTTCGTCAAGGCCTTGATACTTTCTCCGTCCGCTTCGAGTGTCCATTTGCGCAATTCGGGACAAGTGTTGGCCACCTGTCGAGCCAAATTGAGGGTATAGAGCCTTGTGGCCCACTCCACTGCGCTCAAGCAGTGACCCTCGGGGGCGAGATAGGGTAGGGCGGTTACGGCATACCAAGTGGGATTGGAGGAAAGTTCCACGCTGAGCGTTCGGTGGGAGGCTTGCTTCGCATTGAAGAGCGTGTCAATGCGAAGTGTTTGCGTGCCTTGTTCGGTAAGGCTAAAGGGTAACGAGCGAGTCACCTCCACTTGGCGAGTCAATACTGGGAGGTAGTGCTCTTCGCCATCGCTGAAGCCTGAGCCTTGAGCCAGAGTGGTGCAGAGCAACACGCCCTCCTCGTTGCGCGAAGCGTAGGGGAAGGTGAAGACCTTCGTTTCGCCTGGTTGCAGCGCAATCTTTTGACTTTGATTCATCCGCTGCTCATTGTTTAGCGCATCGGTCAGCTTCATTTGTAGGGTCGCTTCGATGGGCTTTTCGCTGAGGTTGGTCACTTTTACTGGCAGTAGCGTTTCGTCGCCCTCACGCAAGAAGCGAGGCAAGGCTGGCTCCACCATAAACTCCTTGCGAGCCACAACGCTGGCCTCTAGCCGCCCGTTGTTCATCTCGCCATCGTGAGCCAACGCACGGAAGTTCCATTGTGTTAGACTTTCGGGCAAGGTGAACGAAAGGCTAACTTCGCCCTGGGTGTCCGTTCGCAAGGCGGGTTGGAAGAAAGCTGTCTCGTTGAAGTTGCTACGCAGCGAGGTTTGAGCCTCCATGAGGGATTGGGTCGTTGCTTTGCTCTTGATTTCGTTTGCGCTTTCGTCGGCCATTAGGTCGTATCC
>CAVFOF010000026.1:8686-13382 GCA_963623895.1 bacterium | reverse complement strand
CCCATCGGGAAAGCAGCATCGCAAGTCATCATTCGATTGCTCATCGAACGCATGCGACCGCCTCGCATTGGCGTTCCAAGATAGCGATGGCTATAGTAGTTGAACAGTTCGTCTCGCCACTCGGTGAAGTAGACTGACGGAGTGGTGAGTTGTTTAATCTTGTTCGCACTGTGAAGATAGAATGAACTATTGTAGCTAAACGAATTCCACCAAGCCAAAGAGAGCGTGCGATTGAAGCGCAACTCAAACGGCCGCCACGTAGAGGGGTAGAGTGCATCGAGCGAAGCGTCGTAGAGGCAGGCCATCACTTGAGCCTGTGCAGGTTCGCCGTTGGGCTGTGTCACTCGTAATCGCCACTCTTCCGCTTGCCCTGGGGTGAGGCGCGAGCGGAAGGTGCTCCATTGCAACTTCAACGTTTTGTCGGGTTTGGGCTTCACTATCGACACTTGCTTCTCGTAGAGTGTGCCGTTGCGTTGTAAGGCTAGATAGAGCGTAGCCCCATCGCCGTAGGCTGATTGGTAGGGTAGGGTGAGGTGTAGCAGCTCGTTGTGGAGCGGAATGCGCTTGCTTTCCACTACGGAACTAGCCGTGAGTAAATCGTAGAACAATATGGCATCCTGACAAGGCGACCCCACCACGATGCGCACGCTATCGCCCGCTTCGTTACATTCTTCGTAGTAGAAGAAATCCTTTGTCGAGTCAATGGGCAGGCGGTCGGTTTCGCTGAGCAAGGTGAACTGCGTGTTTTCTTCCTCAGCTTCCGATGTGCGGTAACGCAGGGTGTAGTTTCCCGAGGGCAAGGCATTTAGTTCGTTCAAGCGTAATGGTTTGCTCGTTTGAAAATCTCCTTTACTGAGCAACTCCTCGTTGCGTAATAGCTGATACTGCCCCGTGGTAGCCATCTCCTCGCCAGCAGCGTTAGTTTGCTTAAAACGGAAATAAGGCAAAGCCTTCCCTTCTTGTCGGTAGACCACCGAGGGCACATCTGCCGTGAGGTAGACGGGACGAGTGGCCACGGAGAGCACCGTGGAGCCTTGAGCGGTTTCGCCGTTATCGGCCGTCACGGTGTAGCTCACAGTGTAGGAGTAGCGGTTGTAGTGAGAAATCTGCTCGTAAGCGTCGGCTTTGGCCAAGTGGACGGGGAGCGTGAAGTTTCCTTCGGCATCCGTCGTAGTCTCCCCCGACTGCGGTTCAACCTCGTCGTTATCGTCCCAGAAGAACCAAGCGCGGCGTTCCACGGTGTATTGCACTCTTGCTCCTGCTACGGGTACTCCGCTATAGGTGTGGGCTTCGCCACTTACGCTCACGGTGTCGCCCAAGGCATAGGCGGTGGTGACGGGCTGCGTTTTTGCCGTGAACGTGGGGCGTTTGTATTCCTCCACTTTAATGATCAGTGCGCTGCCGCCCTTCTTGGCTTTCAATGTGAAATAGCCAGGGAGGCAGTGAGTGGGCAGGGTGAACGTTCCGCTGAAACTGCCGAAATCGTCGGTTTTTACCAACAACGTGTCAACAATCTTTTGGTTTGCGTCACGCAGTTCCACCTTGGTTTCTAATCCGCGAGTTACTTCGAATAGGTCTTTGTCCTTACGATAGGCTACACCTGAAAATTCCACTTTCTGGCCAGGGCGATAGATGCCTCGGTCGGTGTAGAGCTGTAGGTGGGAACTTTTATCATTGGGTAAGCGCTGCTTCTGAATTTTGTAGAGGTCGAACAAGGGGGCGGCAGCGTCGTCGGCCGTGCTTATGGCTACGTAGTCGTGCTCGCCTTCTAGCCATGCCGTGCCCTCCTCGTCGGCTTGCAGCGTGCTTCGCTTCTTAAGTTCATGGCCCTGAGCTTTCCATAGCCCGTCTGCATAGGTGGTGATAGTGGCATGAGGCACGGGTTGGCCCGTGCGTTGGTCAACTACGGTGATGCGGTGCTTTTTATTGGTGCTGGCAGAGAATGTAAGAGCCGTGAGGTGCGATAGGCGGAAGTCGTTGCTGCTTACCACCTTGCCCTTTTTCAGCAGTTCCAACCGATAAATGCCCGCTTCGGTGGGTAGAGCGAGGTTGAATTCCTCTGCGGCCCATTGATAAGGCTGTGTCTTTTGTTTGCAGGTGAGGCTATACACCACGGCTCTCTTTAGGTGTCGATTGCGCAGCGTTTCGAGTTCGTCAGCTCTTCCTTTCTGCTCGTATTCCTCGGTGGAGGGGCTTAGTAATACGAGCCTCAGTTGCGCCTCCTTTTGATTACGGAAGAGCACGTTGAGGCGCACTGTGTCTCCTGGGTAATAGTTGGATTGCGGCTTGTTTATTATGACTGAAGGATTCGTGATGCGCTCCATGAAATTGCGCAGCCCGTTTGTAGCCTTCTTTGTGTGGGCGTAGCGTTGGATGGCTTGTTGCGCTTGATTGTAAAGCAACTGAGCGTTGCGAGTTTGCAGCGTGTCGTCGCTTTTTCTCTCGGCTAGGGAGGAGAAGTGGTCGATTATTTCATCGTAAATTTTAACAGCCATATCCTCACCCTCATACGTTTGCGCTAGGTGGCAGAGTGCTTGGTAGTAGGGGCTTGAGGCAATTCGGCTTTCCGACTCTAGGTTTTGGTATTCAATCTTCAGTGCTTCTAGGCTTTGCAAGAGGGTTGCATTTCGCAGCTCATGTTCAGCGTAGTAGGCGGCTAGTTGCTCGTGCCACTCCTTACGCTCCTTGTCGGTGAGATTGTCGCTGTTTAAGTAGGCTTGGGCAAGCACGTGCAGTAGGTCGTTGTTGTAGTATTGGCTACCTTTATTATAGGAGAAAAGCGGCAGATAGCTTCTCACCTTATGGTGAGCCAAGAGGTCGATATCGGCAAGTGAGGCTTCGTAGTGTTCTTTCGCTTGCTGCTGCGTCTGCTTGCGGGTAAGGTCGTCTGTGCGGTAGTCGTAGGCATCGAACACAGCTTCATAACACTGCGCCAAGGCCGAGTGCCAAAGGGCTTTCATTACGGGACGTTCTTCGGCCTCTAGTGCTTGATTGATTCGCTCTAGATACACTTGTGCCGTGTCGGCAGAGATTTCAGCTCCCAATAGGCGTTGCATGAGTAGCGCACGCATCAGTTGGACGTCGTTCGCTTCGCTGAGGGCTTTATTACGAATCTTCTCCACGCTTTCCAAGGCCGATTGCGGCAGATCGTCGCGAGTGTAGTCGTTCACCGCTTGCCAGAGTTTACTATAGCTTTGCCCTGACACCGTGGCCGAGAAGCCAATGGCGGCTATAAGGGTTGTTAGTTTCTTCATGAGTTTTGGGGTTGAATGGTTCTATTTAAGGAAAAGGGGGAGAACTGAATAATCTTGCATGGGAGGGTAGGGTAAATAGTGCAGAGTGTTTTCGCTTGATTTCTCTCTTGCTCCTGTCCTCTTCTATCGCTCTTTCCTATGAGTAGTGGCAAATGTACGATTTTGCACTAGAACTTTGGTCGGATTTAGCGGAATATTGTGCAATTCAACTTGCTTAGGGGAATGTGGGGGTGCATAATGGACGAATTTTCATAAAAACTTCGTATATTCGCATGCAAAACGAAGCTATGAATGCAGGGAAGCGCAATGGAGCACGCTTCCCTGCTATATATGATTTTTGACAATGGAACTTGAAAAACTTGGTAGACAGCTTAGGCTGATGACCATGCTTACGCAAAATCGTACCTTGCGGATCGATGAGATTAGTGAGGCGACAGGTATGAATCGACGCACCATTTATCGCTACCTTGAGGCTTTTCGCGAGGTAGGATTTATTGTTAAGAAGGAGGGGCGGATTTATCGGTTGGATCATGCTTCCCCTTTTTTCCAAAAGATAGCTCAGGGCATACACTTTTCAGAGGAAGAGGCCGTCACTATCAGCCAAGTAATCAACTCGGTATATAGTAACTCGCCACAAGTGCGCCGCTTGCGCGAAAAACTGGCTAAACTCTATCAAACCGATACCTTAGTAAAGCACGGAGCCAGCAGTCAAATGGCTGAAAATATCAGTTCGCTTTTTAAGGCTATCAACGAGCAACGAGTGGTCTTGCTGCGCAATTATCGCTCGGCTTCGAGCGGCCAGGTGAGCAATCGCATCGTGGAACCTTACATGTTTGTCAACGAAAACAGCGAGGTGCGCTGCTACGAAATCTCCTCTAATACAAACAAAACATTCAAGGTGAGCCGCATTGAAAGTGTGGAATTTATTGATCTCTTGTGGTCGCACACGTCTGAACACACGCCCTTTTTCAACGACCTATTTGGCTTTACGGGCGAAAAGCGCATGCCCGTGTCGCTCCTTCTAGGGCACTTAGCTACCAACTTGCTTATTGAGGAGTATCCTGATGCCCAACGCCAACTCACTATCCAGCCCGATGGACGACAACGGCTCGACACAGAGGTGTGTAGCTACGTTGGTATTGGCCGCTTTGTGCTTGGCCTCTACGAGGATGTGGAAATCGTTGAATCTCCCGAGTTTGCCGACTATATGAAGCAGCGCATTGCTAACATCTATAAGCAATTGCCGCAGTAGCAGAACTATTTACTTGGTAAGCAGTTATTGAACGACTTTGTCCTCACCTTACCAAATGGGAATATTTGCAAACCTTGAATTTGCTTATTTAACATACAGTTAAAAACCAAAAGCCGAAAGCAAAACTTTATGACAAGTTGCTTTCGGCTTTTGTCGGAAAGAGGCGACTCGAACGCCCGACCCCTACGTC
>CAVFOF010000026.1:0-8676 GCA_963623895.1 bacterium | reverse complement strand
TTTGAGTGGTCTGGGTCGTTAGTGATGAGTAAGATGCGGCGTCGACCTTTAAAATAGCTTGTGTTGGCGGTGATGGTGATTTTTAGTTTCTCACTATCGCCTGGGTCGATGCGGCGCTTGTTGAGACTGACGTTGATGCCTGGGTTGTACACCTGAAGTGCGCTAATGATGAGGGGCGTTTTACCCGTGTTGCGTAGCACAATTTGCCCCGATACCTTCTTTTTCTTCCCTAGAGGGGGCAGCGAAATGTGGGTGCTGTCGAGCTCAAGAGCGGGAGCTAAAGCGTGTTGCGAGGGAGTGTCGAGAAAATCGGGTAGGAGGGTGGCCGACACGTTGATTTCCGTCTCCTTGCTTACGCGATCGCCCATGAAGCGGCTTAGGTAGATGCTCGTTTGTGTTAGTCCCATAGTGGGCAGTTCGTTACTGTTGAGCGTGAGCAACACACGTCCCACACGTCCAGGATGAATTACCGATGGGTCGGCTTGTGCCGTGAGGTATTTGGGCAGATGCATAATCTCGGGGCGAAACGACTTCTTGCTTGAGTTGAGAATGGAGAGGGCAAAGGTGGGCTTTTCGCCACGATTTACGTCGTCGAACTCAATGTCGTCGGTGCTCAGGTAGTAGTCGCCCACTTTGTAGGGATATTGTGCCGACACCTCCTCACTCTTGTTCATCGACACCACCCCCATGAGCGTGAGGTAGTAGGGTTGGTCGTTGAGATTAGTGTAGACGGCTACTTTCTTATTGAAGTGCCCCAACATTTCAGCGTCATAGCTCACCTTGATTTGAGCTGAGGCACCTGGAGCAATGGGCTGCGACGACCATTCTGCCTCAGTGCAGCCACAATCGGTGCGCACACTGGTAATAGTAAGATTTTGTGTACCCTTGTTGGTCAGAGTGAAACTTACGCTTTTGGGAACGTGCCACAATAGAGTGCCTACGTCTTGCGTGGGATTGTCGAATGAAAGTTGGGGCTGGGCAATGGCATTTACCGTGAAAGCTACGAGTATTGCGACCAGCGTAATTATTTGTTTCATATGGTGCTCGGAGTGGAAATCTTACTGCAAAGGTAAGAAAAATTAGTCGATAAGCGGTAACGTATCAACATAAGTTACTATCTTTGCGAAAACATTTCCTAAACTTATGAAATTTATATCTTGGAATGTGAACGGCCTCAGAGCTTGTGTGGGTAAAGGCTTTAAGGAAGCTTTTGCTCAGCTTGATGCTGATTTCTTCTGTTTACAAGAAACGAAGATGGCCCCCCATCAACTCGACATTGAGTTTGAGGGATACCAAAGCTTCTGGAACTCGTCGCAGGTGAAGAAGGGCTATTCTGGCACGGCTATCTTTACGCGCCATCAGCCGATTAGCGTGACCTATGGTCTTGGACTGGAAGAGCACGACGGAGAGGGGCGAGTGATAACCCTAGAAATGGCTGACTTCTACTTGGTGACCGTGTACACGCCCAACTCCCAAACCGAACTGAAACGCTTGGACTACCGCATGGCGTGGGACGAAGCTTTTCGCCAATATCTCTTGCAACTCAATGAAAAGAAACCCGTGGTGGTGTGTGGCGACTTGAACGTGGCGCATCAGGAGATTGATTTGAAAAATCCTAAAACCAATCGTCGTAATGCGGGATTTACCGATGAGGAGCGCGAAAAGTTTGGTCAATTGCTCGAAGCAGGATTTACCGACACCTATCGCCATTTCTATCCCACCCAAGAGGGCGTTTATTCTTGGTGGTCGTATCGCTTCAAAGCCCGTGAGAAGAATGCGGGTTGGCGCATCGATTATTTCTTAGTATCGAATGCCTTGCAATCAAAACTCGTTGATGCAAAAATTCATACCGACATCTTGGGCTCCGACCACTGCCCCGTAGAGGTGGATATCGACTTCTAAAATCTTTTCGTTCGTACCTAGGCATATAATAGGTATAGACGCTATAAACTCCAATAAGATGAAACAATTTTTTAAGTATGTACTAGCCACCGTTGTAGGCTTAGTCTGCGTGGGTGTGCTTGTTAGCCTCTTCAGCGTGATATTGATTGCCTCCGTGGCGTCTTCAAGCGACAGCAAGCCTAGCGTGAAGGACGGCTCCGTGCTTCGCATTTCCCTTTCGGGAAGTCTCAATGAGCGTTCCGCTCCCAACCCGTTCGCTAGCCTTCTTGGCAATGACATCGTTTCGAACCAAGGACTCGACGACTTGCTTACAGCTATTAAGGAAGCCAAGAAAAACGATAAAATCAGCGGTATCTATCTTGAAGCTGGGGCTTTCTCGGCCGACTTTGCTTCGCTGCAAGAATTACGCAAAGCCTTGGTCGACTTCAAACAAAGCAAAAAGTTCGTTCTAGCCTATGGCGACTCCTACAGCCAAGGCTCTTACTACCTCGCCTCTGCGGCCGACAAAGTGCTGCTCAATCCTAGCGGCATGGTCGATTGGCACGGTTTGGCTGCAGAGCCAATCTTCTATACCGATTTGCTGAAGAAGGTGGGTGTGAAGATGCAAGTGTATAAAGTGGGTACGTACAAAAGTGCTGTTGAACCCTACATCCTCACCCAAATGAGTGATGCCAATCGAGAACAACTTAGTGCTAGTCTCAATGATATTTGGGGCAACCTTTGCAAGGAGGTTTCAGCATCACGCAAAGTGAGCGTAGCCGACCTGAATAAATACGCTGACGAATACGCTACCTTTACCGATACAAAGAATTTCCTTTCGCTTCACCTCGTCGACTCCTTGACTTATGCCGATGGCGTGCGCAATAAACTCCGTCAGCTCAGCAAGCAAGAGAAGGTAAATTTCGTGGAAGCTGCAGATTTGGCCAAACTTTACACTCCCGAAAAGGCTAAAGACAAAATTGCCGTCTACTATGCCGAAGGAAATATTGTTGATGAAAATGCCAGTTCCAACTTCTCTAGCAACGCTCCCTTGATTGTGGGCGAAGAAGTGGTGAAAGACCTCGACAAATTAGCCAACGACGACGACGTGAAGGCCGTGGTGCTTCGCATCAACTCGGGTGGTGGTAGCGCTTATGCTTCTGAGCAAATGTGGCACGCTATCCAACTCTTGAAACAGAAGAAGCCTGTAGTCGTTTCGATGAGCGGAATGGCTGCTTCGGGCGGCTACTACATGTCGTGTGGAGCCGATTATATTGTGGCTGAACCTACTACAATCACGGGTAGCATCGGTATCTTTGGTGTTATTCCCGATGCTAGCGAATTGATGACAAACAAACTAGGTCTGCACTTTGATGTAGTGAAAACAAACAAGTCGGCCGACTTCGGCTCGCATGGCCGTCCATTCAATGCCGACGAGGCTGCCGCCTTGCAAGGCTATGTCAATCGTGGCTACTCGCTCTTCCTTAGTCGCGTAGCTGCTGGCCGTCATCTGACTACCGACCAAGTGGATAAGATTGGCCAAGGTCGCATTTGGACGGGTAATCAGGCACTCAACATCAAGCTTGTAGACAAACTCGGTTCGCTTGACGATGCCATTGCCGTGGCTGCCCAACGTGTCAAGTTGACGAACTACACCTTGACTTCTGCTCCTAGCAAAGCTTCGTGGTTTGACAATCTGGTCAATGCTACCATCAAGCGCGATTACATGGAGGAAAAACTTCAAACCGTGTTGGGCGAATACTACGAACCCTTGCGCTTCGTGAGTGGATTGGGTAGCACCGATCCTAAAAGCTACATGCAAGCTCGCATCTATTTCGTGCCTAACATTCGATAAGCCCTCGCTACGTCAATTTTGAAGTTTTCAGCAAACATACTGCTCGCCCCATTCTCCCTTGTGTGGGGGATGGTGGCGAGCATCCGTTCTTGGATGTTCGATAAGAGCGTGCTCCCTTCCCAAAGCTATCCCCTCCCCGTGATAGGAGTGGGCAATCTCGCCGTAGGCGGAACGGGGAAAACGCCCCATGTGGAATACCTGCTCCAGTTGTTGCACGACCAGGGATTTCGTGTAGCCATGCTTTCCCGTGGCTACGGACGCAAAACGAAGGACTACATCTTAGCCGACAAGCAGCGACACACCGCTGCCGACATTGGTGATGAGCCTTACCAAATGATGCACAACTGCCCGTTTGCCCTCATCGCCGTTTGTGAAAAGCGCACGGTGGGTATGGAACACTTGCTCAAACTAAAGCCTCGTATCGATGTCGTTGTATTGGATGACGCTTACCAGCATCGCTACGTGAAGCCAGGCTTGAACATCTTGCTTACCGATGCTCACCGCCTATACACTCACGACCACCTCTTGCCTTGGGGACGATTGCGAGAAACGCCCGCTGCGGCAAGTCGCGCTCAACTTGTAGTGGTGACAAAATGCGACGAGAACGAGCGTCCCTACTTGTCCGTGTTGCCCCATCAGCAACTTTTCTATAGCCAAATATGCTATGGCGAAATGATGGATAGCCTCGGACGGATCGTGCCGAATGTGCAGCTAAAGGGGCAACGCATCCTGCTCATTGTAGGCATAGCCAATCCCTTATCGCTACAACGCTATTTGCAACAACAAGGTGCTTGGGTAGTGTCTATCGTCTTCCCTGATCATCATGCTTTCACTGAGAAAGATGTGCAGCAAATGAATACTCTCTACGAGCAGCAACAATGTACGTTGGCCGTTACCACGCAGAAAGACAACACACGTCTCACTGCCGTGCGCCCTCTGCTCAGTAAGGAGCTTCAGAAAAGTCTGCTCGTGCAGCCTATCACGGTCAAAGTGGAGACTGCCAATGAAGAAGAAAACAACTTTAATCAAACCATTATACATTATGTTAGAACAAATAAAAGAAACCGCAGCGTGGATTGAGCAACACACTCAACTGCGCCCCCAAACAGCCATCGTGCTTGGCACTGGTCTTGGTCACTTGGCCGCTGAGATTGACGTGGTTGACGATTTCCCCTATCAAGATATTCCCAACTTCCCTGTAAGCACCGTTGAGGGACACTCCGGTCGTTTGCTCTTTGGCCACTTAGGCGGCAAAGAGGTGATGGCGCTCGAAGGACGTTTCCACTACTACGAGGGTTACAACATGAAGCAAGTGACCTTCCCCGTGCGTGTGATGTACGAATTGGGTATTAAGAATCTCTTTGTGAGCAATGCTGCCGGCGGTACGAATCCCGATTTCGAGATTGGCGACTTGATGCTCATCACCGACCACATCAACTTCTTGCCTGAACATCCGCTTCACGGCCCCAACTTCCCCACTGGCCCTCGCTTCCCCGATATGCACGAGGCTTACGACCACGAGTTGCTCGATATGGCGCGTTCTATCGCTAAGGAGAAGGGCATTAAGACGGTTGAAGGAGTATATCTCGCCACCCAGGGACCCACTTACGAAACTCCTGCCGAATATAAGATGTATCGCATCTTTGGTGCTGATGCTGTGGGCATGTCTACTGTGCCCGAGGTGATTGTAGCCCACCATTGTGGCATCCGCACTTTCGGTGTCAGCATTATCACTGACTTGGGTGTAGAGGGTAAAATCGTAGAAGTGAGCCATGAAGAGGTGCAACGTGCAGCCAATGCCGTGCAGCCCTTGATGGCCGACATCTTCCGCGAAATGATTCATCGCATCTAACGATTGATTAGTTGATAATCAATTTGCAATCATAAAAATCCCCATTGAGTGGACAGTTCCAATCAATGGGGATTTTTATGATTTCGATAGCTGGAAAATTTTTGGCAGAGACAAGTATCAAGTGCAACACTAGTCGCCTAATAGTTTTACCTCTCCCAAAATGCCGAACAAATTCCACTGACAAAGCAAGGTTTCTTCGAACTTTAGGAGTAACTTTGCAGAAAGATTTCGTCACTAATCAACGCAATGAATAAATTTCTTCGTCACCTACTCTATCTGCTCAGCCTGCATACGTTAGCCCTCGTGGCACTCGCACTATTTCGCCTCGTGTTCTTCGTGAGTGTGCGCTCACAGCTCACACCCGATGTGGCGGGAAAGCCGCTGCTTGTGGCCACAGCTTTCCTTCGTGGCCTATGGTTCGACAGTGTGATAGGTAGCTATATTCTCGCCTTGCCCCTCGTGGTGGTATGCGTGGCGGGGTGCATCGGTTGGTGGCACAAAGGCTTGTATCGTTGGCTCAATGGGTGGTTCACCACGCTCTATGCCCTCGTGTTTATGGCCTCAGCGGGCAACACGCCCTACTTCCTGTATTTCTCGAAAATGCTCAATGCCTCCATTTGGAACTGGGCCGAATATGGCGGCACAACCTTGGGCATGATTTTTGGCGAAGCCTCCTACTACACACACATTGCGCTCTATTTTCTGCTCACCATTGGCTACTGCTTTGCGCTAGCAAAACTGCGCAAACTGTTTATTAAAAAAGAAAATATGGCCACTACGCCCCTAGCCATGACAAATTCGAAACAGAAATGGGCAGCCCTTTCGGCTAGAGTAGTGCTGAGCCTTGCACTCTTCGGCCTCTGCTTTCTAGGCATCCGCGGACGCTTGGGCTACAACCCCATCAAGGTGAGCGCAGCCTACTTTTGCAGCAGTCCCGTGCTCAATAATTTGGGCGTAAACCCCACCTTTAGTTTGCTCAATAGTACGCTTGATGAACTGCGGCCAGAAAACCGCACGCTCCACCTCCTGCCCAACGAAGAGGCCGTGCGCAACGTGCAGCAGTTCTACCAGCGGAAAGGTATAGCGGGCATCTCGCCCATTGCCCGAGAAGTGAGGTCAGAGGAGAAGCCCACGGGGCAAAACGTGGTGGTGGTGCTGATGGAGTCGATGTCGGCTAAACTGATGGCTCGCTTTGGCAACGAGGAGCAGCTCACGCCTAATCTCGACTCGCTCTTCAACCATTCATTAAGTTTCAGCAACTGCTATTCGGCTGGCAACCACACCAACCACGGGCTCTACGCCACGCTCTACTCCTTCCCCTCCATCATGTTTCGCAATGCCATGAAGGGCACTAGCATCCCCATCTACACGGGTCTGCCCAACATTCTGAAACAAGCGGGCTATAGCACCATGTTCTTCATGACGCACGAGAGTCAGTACGACAACATGAACGCCTTTTTCCGCACCAACGGCTACGACGAAATCTATGCGCAAGAGAATTATCCGAAGGAAAAGGTGGTGAACCATTTCGGTGTGCCCGACGACTACCTCTTCACCTACGCTCTGCCCGTGCTTCGCCAACACGCAGCTTCAGGAAAGCCTTTCTTTGCTACACTGCTCACCATTAGCAACCATCCGCCCTACGTGGTGCCCAAGGCATTCCAAAACAACTCACTGCCAGTCGAAAAGCAAATTGTTCGCTATGCCGACCACTGCATTGGCGAGTTTATGAAGCAGGTGAGCAAGGAGCAGTGGGCTAAGAACACGATCTTTATATTCCTCGGCGACCACGGCAAACTGCTCGGCCAGGCCGACTGCGAGTTGCCCGAATCGTTCAACCACATCCCCCTCATCATTCACAGCGCAACGCTGCAGCCCGAAGTGCGCACACAGTTTGCAGGGCAAGTGGACGTTGCCCCCACCGTGCTCGGCTTGCTACGCATTCCCTACGTGCAAAACAATTTCGGCCTCGATTTGTTGCACGATGCGCCTCGCCCCGCCGCCTTCTACACGGCTGACAAAACCATCGCTGCGCGCAACGACCACCAACTCTACGTCTACAATGCTGAACTGAAAAAGGAGTATGCCTACCGTCTCATCGACAATCGGCCTCAGGCGTGCACCATGAGCAAGGAGTTTGAGCCACTGCGCCAATACGTATTTTCACTGCTTCAAACCACCGAATACTTCGTGCAGCAAGGCCTAACGACGAATACGACTCACGGCAAATAACGCAGAGCGTTTGGCTCGCTAAAACAATATCTTAATTTCACAAAATCATTCACAAAAATCACCACATGGCATTATCCCCCATAGAGAAGCACTACAACAAGCACCCCGAAGACTTGCGCTTGCAGCGTAGACATGGCATCGTGGAGTTTGAAACCACCATGCACCATTTGCGCCGCTTTCTGCGCCCTGGCTTCAAACTTTTAGACATTGGTGCAGGCACAGGCCGTTACACCTCCGCCTTGATGGCCGAGGGCTACGATGTGAAGGCCGTAGAGTTGGTGCGTCGCAACATCAACGTGTTTCTCGAACGCGAACCCACGGCCAACGTGGTGCAAGGCGATGCGCGCCACATGCCTTTTCTTCCCACGGCCTCGGCCGACGTCACACTACTGCTCGGCCCGCTCTACCACCTCATTGGTGATGAAGAAAAATTAAAGGCTTTGGAAGAAGCGAAAAGGGTGACAAAGCCTGGCGGACAGATATTCGTGGCCTACTTGATGAACGAATACAGCATTCTCTCCTACTGCTTCAACGAGGAGCGCATCGGGGGGTTGATGGAGCGCGGCGTGGTGGACGAAGACTTCCACATTCAAGCCCAGCCCGACGAACTCTACGACTATGTGCGCATCAGCGACATTGACCGCCTCAACCACAAAGCGGGCTTAGAGCGCATCACCATCTTCTCGCCCGACGGCCCTGCCGACTATATGCGCACTCGCCTCAACCAAATGAGCGACGAAACTTTTGCCCGCTTCATCGACTACCAAAAACGCCAATCGGAACGCCCCGATCTAATAGGAGCTGGCAGCCACGTGGTGGACGTGGTGACGCATCACGGATTCTAACAATGAGGGTC
>CAVFOF010000025.1:6071-17681 GCA_963623895.1 bacterium | reverse complement strand
TAGAGCAAAGGACTGAAAATCCTTGTGTCCCCGGTTCGATTCCTGGTGGCACCACTTACGAGAAAAGCAGTTAGGATGTAATTCTTAACTGCTTTTCTCGTATTTGTATGGTGCTGAAAGGGGAGGGGGAGGGGGAGAAATTTATTTGAATTTATCTACGGCCTGAAAAATAATTACGTTCTGAAGTTAATTGCGTTCTGAAGTTAACCATGTTTTGAAATTAACCACGTTCAGAGGCCAACCAAATTTTAAAGTCGACTAAATCCGTTGTAAATCGCTGAGGATTAGTGTCGCCTCTTCGAGCATTCAGCGCAGCATCCCGTTATCACATAATTGGCCGTTGTGAGGGTGAACCCCACGGGGAGCGACACGGGCGGGACGGGAAGGCCGCGAAGACAGAAGGTGCGGCCGCAATGTTCACAGCGGAAGTGAGTATGCACGTCGTCTAAACCCTCGTGTCCCTCCTCTCCACAGTGGCAATCAGGTTCACAAAGAGCATATTTCAGCATACCCGAACCATCCTCAATGCTATGCACTAGATGGTGAGCTAGGAAGAGCGTGAGCGTGCGGAAGATGCTCGATTTATCCACCGTCACTAGGCGAGCCTCAAGATCGGTGAGCGAAAGGGCACATTCGGCATGCTCTAGCTCGTTGAGCACCAACACGCGCACCGAGGTGGGCTTGATGTGGCGAAGTTGAAAGAGTTGCTCCTTATCGTAATCAATCATAACTTTATAGAGAGAGGGGGCTATTTGCGTATGAAGTAAGTGTTGGCCACGCAGAGCAAGGCTACGCCCGTGTCGGCCAGCACGGCCGCCCAAAGGCTAGCAAAGCCTAGCGCACTTGCCGCCATAACGCCAATTTTAATGCCCAGTGCCAAGCCAATATTGCAGCGCACTAGGGTGCGGGTGAGACGTCCTATTTGCACAGCGTCGGCAATGCGTTGCAGCTGGTCGGTTTGTATGACCACGTCGGCCGTTTCCACTGCTGCGTCTGCTCCTTTGTCCCCCATGGCGAAGGCCACATCGCTAAGAGCTAGCACGGGGGCATCATTAATACCGTCGCCCACAAAGGCCACTTTCTCTCCCTTGGGTAGTTGCTGCTTGATGCGCTGCATCTGTTCCACCTTTCCTTCGGGAAGCAATTCGGCACAGTAATGATCCACGCCTAAGCGTTCAGCCAATTGTTTAACTACAGGCAAACGGTCGCCAGAGAGCATGCCGACGTGCGCTATCCCCAAGCAATGTAAGCGGGCTATGGTCTGAGCCGCATCAGGACGTGGCTGGTCGGCCAGAGCTATTCTGCCAGCAAACTTACCATTTAATGCGCAATATACATAGGTGTAGGCTGCATTTTCTTTCGCCCGTCCACGGATTTCGATGTTTTGTGAGGTGAGCCATTCCGCCCTTCCCACGATAACCTCTTGTCCGCCAACTTCGGCACGCAGCCCTCTACCTGCTTCCTCGCTCACCTCCGCAGCTTCTAGTGTGGGGAGCGACTGAGCCTTTGCCACCAAAGCCCGAGCTATCGGGTGTGTGCTTTTGCGCTCCACGGCCGCTACCATTTGAAGTAAGCATTCTTGAGACACACCTTCGGCAGCCACCACTTCTTCCACGGCAAACGTGCCCGTGGTGAGTGTGCCCGTTTTGTCGAACACCACGTGGGTCAATTGCGTAACGGCATCGAGAAAGTTTCCTCCCTTAAACAGAATTCCCTTGCGAGAGGCTACCCCAATACCACGGAAGTAGGCTAACGGAATGCTTACTACCAAGGCGCAAGGACAAGAAATCACCAGAAAAACCAAGGCGCGATAAACCCACGTGCTCCATCCCCCCACGAAGAGTGGTGGCACGAGGGCGGTGACAACGGCTAAGGCAATCACTATGGGCGTGTAGACGTGAGCGAATTGGCGAATGAACATCTCGGCATGTGATTTGCGTGAGGAGGCCTCCTCCACGAGGTGCAAGATGCGCTGCAAGGCACTTTCCGCATAGGGCTTCGTCACTTCGATTCTCACCACCTGCCCCAGGACAATCACTCCCGCAGCCACCTCCTCGCCTTGCTCAAAGCTGCGAGGCATGGATTCGCCCGTCAGAGCCGCCGTGTCAAACTCGGCATGCGGCGTAAGCAGTCGGCCATCGAGCGGCACTCGTTCCCCTGTCACCACCTCTACCACTTCGCCAACCTTCACCTCTTCGGGCTTGCGCTTTTGGCGCTCCCCGTCGCTGTCTACCACGGTGGCCGTTTCGGGGCGCAAGTTCACTAGTGCTTGAATATCGCGACGCGCACGCCCCACGGCTTTGTCCTGAAAATATTCGCCTACGGAGTAGAAAAGCAACACGCCCACTGCCTCAGGATATTCACCAATGGCGAAAGCCCCCACGGTGGCTAGCAACATTAGGGTGAACTCGTTGAACACGTCGCCCTCACGCACCTCCTCCCAAGCTTCCTTCAAAATGGGGCCTCCTAAGGGCAGATAGGCTATAATGAAGATTAGCCACTCGTAAGCGGGGAAGGGATTGGCCAAAATGCCCCACAATAAGAGTGCGCTCGAGGCTATCATGGGCCATAAGGTACGCCAAGCGGAGGCTTCGCCCTCGTGTGAATGCTGGTGACAGCCACAACCGCAACTACATCCGTCGGTGTGTGAATGAGAGTGATGGGAATGTTCCTTTTGCTCGTGGCAGCAGCAGGTCGTGTGATGTGAGTGTTCTTTACACATGATCGTAGTCTTTAGTTCTATTTCTGCTGCAAAGGTAGAGCAAAGTTATCGCAACTTGGTTGCAAACATCTATTCCTGGGTAACACGAACAAAGGAGCAAGCACCCGTAGGCATTTGCTCCTTTGTTATAAATTCTTAGAAAACGACTTATATAGAAGGGGTGACTCAAGTTTCCTCTAAATTCGAAACTTCTGAAGGTGATTATTTCAACAATAAAAGATAAGGCTTGATTCTCATAAGGCGAAGCTAATTGTGTCCAATTGTCTCCCTATTGTCGTTATCTCAGAAAAAACTTTTGTCTTACCCCTAGAAATATCCCTCGCGCTTTTTCTGTTCCATCGAGGCATCTTGGTCAAAGTCGATAACGCGAGTGGTGCGTTCGCTCTTCGTAGTGGTCATCATTTCCTCCACAATCTTTTCGATGGTGTCAGCTTCGCTCTCGATGGCTCCCGTGAGCGGCCAGCAGCCTAGGGTGCGGAAGCGGATTTTTCGCATCTCTATCTTGTCGCGATACTCAGCGGGCAGGCGGTCGTCGTCGGGCATGATGAGTTGGCCGTCCATCTCCACTACGGGACGTTCCTTAGCAAAGTAGAGGGGCACGATGGGGATGTTCTCTAGGCGAATGTACTGCCAAATGTCGAGCTCCGTCCAGTTGCTCAAGGGGAACACGCGGATGCTTTCGCCCTTGTGTACGCGGGCGTTGTAGATGTCCCATAGTTCAGGACGCTGGTTCTTGGGATCCCATTGGTGAAACTGGTCGCGGAAGGAGAAGATGCGCTCCTTAGCTCGGCTCTTTTCCTCGTCACGACGTGCCCCGCCAAAGGCCGCATCAAAGTGGTACTTGTCGAGGCCAGCCTTCAAGGCTTGCGTCTTCATCAAGTCGGTGTGTACCTTCGAACCATGAGTGAATGGTCCCACCCCAGCGTTGAAGGCCTCCATGTTGCTCTCCACAATCAGTTGCCAACCATGCTCCTTAGCATACCAATTGCGAAATTCCAACATCTCCTTGAATTTCCACTTCGAGTCGATGTGCATTAAGGGGAAAGGTGGACGCCCTGGAGCAAACGCTTTTTCAGCCAAGCGCACCATTACGCTCGAGTCCTTGCCGATGCTGTAGAGCATTACGGGATTTTCAAATTCGGCAGCCACTTCACGGATGATGTGAATAGATTCAGCCTCGAGCTCTTTGAGGTGGCTCAAACTATAATTTTCTGTCATTGCTAAAATCGTCTTATTGCTAGTGTTCCTAGCTATTGGAACACAAATTTCAGCGACAAAGTTAAGGCTTTTTTCCCGAATTTGCTTACTTTTGCGCTATTACTTAAATATGTGTCTCTACAAAGCAATGAAACAACTGCACATTATCACTCCAGTGAAGGACTCTATCGACTCCACGCTCGAAACCATTCAAGCCGTGCTCGACAGCCAGCTGACAGTGCCCTTCACCTACACGATATACAATGATTTCTCCACTCCCGAAAACACCCTCCGCTTGCAGCAAGCGGCCGAGAAACAAGGCTTCGAACTAGTAAACCTAAGCGACCTTACCTCCCACCCCTCGCCCAACTATCTGCTCGTGTTGCAAACAGCGCAGCGTCGCGCACTTGAAGCCGATGCCGCATTGTGCATTGTTGAGAGCGACGTGGTGGTGCAGCCTCACACGCTGCAAAGCCTTTTCGACCAAGCCGCCCAACGTTCCGACTGCGGCATTGCAGCCTCTGTCACGGTGGACGACGCGGGAAATATCAACTATCCCTACCTCCACGCTAAGGGAAATGAAAACCAAGTAATCGACACTCGCAAGCATTGCAGCTTCTGCTGCTCGCTACTCACCCCCTCGTTGCTCGCAGCCTTCCCCTTCACTCGGCTTAATCCTGAGAAGAACTGGTTCGACGTGACCATCTCCCACGAGTCGTTACAGCAGGGTTTCCACAATTATCTCTTCACCAATCTGCCCGTCATCCATCGCCCCCACCAAAGTCGGCCTTGGAAGCAGTTGAAATATAAGAATCCACTAAAGTACTACTGGCTGAAATACACTAAAGGTTTAGACAAAATCTGATATGAAACGCATTCCTCTCTTGAGCCTTCTATTCCTCTTTTTCCTCGCTTTTACCGTCCCCTTCTGCGCTCAAGCGCAAACAGCCTCTGAGGAGGTGGAACACGAGGTGCTGCTCGAAACCACAAAGGGAAACATCCGTGTAAAACTCTACAACGACACGCCCCTCCATCGCGACAATTTCCTTAAACTCGTGAAGCAAGGCTACTACGACGGCTTACTTTTCCACCGCGTCATCCCCGATTTCATGATACAAGCTGGCGACTCAGCCAGCCGTCATGCCGTGGAGGGACAGTTACTTGGCGACTCCCCCGAGCCTTACACCATCCCAGCCGAGATCCGTTTTCCTCAGCATTATCACAAGCGAGGAGCCTTGGCCGCAGCACGTGAGGCCGATGAGGTCAATCCGCAGCGAGCCTCCTCGGCATCGCAGTTCTACATCGTAACGGGAGCCATCTTTACCGTCGACGGACTCGACCAAATGCAGCAGCGACTCGACTCCGTGACCCATCACGAAGTGCGCCTCACTCCAGCCATTAAGGAAACCTATCGTTCCATCGGCGGAGCTCCTCACCTCGACGGACAGTACACCGTGTTTGGCGAGGTCGTAGAAGGCTTCGACATCACCGACATCATCCAGTGGACAGGCCGCGACGAACACAACCGCCCCTTTGAGGACGTGCGCATCGTTCGAGCCACAGTAACGAAATAACTTTGGAGGAAGGGAGCATCAAGAATTTATCACAAAATTGGGGGCGATTTTTAAACATGAAAAGGAAAAAACATTTCCAAGCTCACACCTATAACTTTACAACAAGCAATTACTGCTGCTTGCACTAACCGCCTACATCTCGTTGAATATCAATCGTTTCACAAGTGTAAGCAGCAGTTAAAGTTGCTTGCACTCATGAGCCACATCCTAGCGGCCTAATCGTTAAAACTAGCGGCCTAAACGTTGCGCACTACTGGCCTAAGCGTTAAAACTAGCGGCCTAATAGAAATGAGAAGCAGGGGGCTGCCTTATCTTGCACTGGGAAGGAGATGTTACACTAGGAAGGAGATGCACTATTAGAGGAACGTGCAACTAACTTCGGCACAAGTTGAGAAACTGACACCAAGTGCAAGCAAAACATCTTGCTGCTTACACTATCGAACAAACTGATTATCATCAAAATGCAAGCAGTTTGTGTAAGCAACAGCAAACTCGCTTTTCAACTTTATAGTAGGGAGATTTACGTGCTGACCAACCACCTAGAAATCATCTGTAACAATTCGCTGAATAGTTACCCCCAGAAAGCAAATAGAGAATTAGCAAAGTGTTATGCAACGAGCAGATAACAAAACATTATGTAAGCAAAAATAATTTAGAAATATCTTTTTGCTTTATAATAATCTTTTTACCTTTGCAGCTGTAAAGCGAAACACAAACTAAACATTACACAATATCAGCCTGCTCACAGAGCTGGCAAAGAAACAAACAAAAGCTATGAAAAGATTTAAGAGAAAATGGCTAATCTTTATGCTGCTACTCACCGTGGTGTGCGTGTGCGGTGCTTTCATGCCCGATGCTTCCAACCTTTGGGAAGCCGACAATAAGATTGACACGGCCGACGTGGCTTGGATGATTACGGCCACCATCTTCGTATTGATGATGACGCCTGGCCTCTCGTTCTTCTACGGTGGCATGGTGGGCAAAAAGAATGTGATTTCCACTATTCTGCAAAGCTTCATTGCCATGGGCGTAATCAGCGTGTTGTGGGTGGTCGTAGGATTCAGCCTATCGTTTGGCGACGACATTGGCGGCGTGCTGGGCAATCCGCTCACCTTCTTTATGTTTAAAGGTGTAGGAGCACAAACTCACGAACTGCTCGCCCCCACCATCCCGCTAGCTCTCTATGCACTATTCCAAATGAAGTTTGCCATTATCACGCCCTCGCTCATCACGGGTTCGTTTGCCGAACGTGTGAAGTTCTCTGCCTACTTGGTCTTCATGATTCTCTTCTGCTTATTTATCTACTGTCCTTTGGCTCACTGCACTTGGCATCCCGAGGGATTGTTCCATCAATGGGGCGTAGTGGACTTTGCTGGTGGCATTGTGGTGCATGCCTCATCGGGCGTGGCCGCCTTGGCTGGAGCCATCTTCTTGGGCAAGCGCAGCCGTCCAAAACATAACGATGCACCTGCCAACATCCCCTACGTAGTGCTAGGTGCTGCTTTGTTGTGGTTGGGCTGGTTTGGCTTCAATGCGGGGTCTTCGCTCCATGCCGATGCCGTGGCCGTAAAGGCTTTTCTCAACACCAACACGGCTTGCGCCACGGCCATGCTCACTTGGATTTTCTTCGATGCCATGATGGGGCGCAAGGCCTCAGCCATGGGAGCTGCGGTAGGAGCCGTAGTGGGTTTGGTGGCCATCACCCCCTCAGCAGGCTACGTCAGCGTAGGTCAGAGCTTCTTCATTTCGTTCGTCACCACCATCATCTGCAACTGCGCTTGCCACTGGAGCGATCGTTCCTCTCGCCTCGACGATGCACTCGACGTATTCCCCACCCACGGCACAGGCGGCATCATTGGCACGGTGCTCACGGGCATCTTCATTCAGGAGGGTCTGATTGCTGGCACATGGGAAGGCTTCGTGGTGTTCCTCTACCACTTGCTTGCCATCGTCATTGTGTTCGCCTACACCTTCGTAATGAGCATGGCTCTCTACTGGGTAGTCAACAAAATGATTCCCATGCGCGTTAGTCGCGAAAGCGAACGCTTAGGCCTCGACATCAGTCAACACGGCGAAAGCTACAACTTTGCTGATGTTGAAGAGGAGGAAGACTCCGTGGACGATAACGGAGAGATGAACTATTAGCCGTATTAACTATAAACTCTTTTTGGGGGATAGCCATTCCTCCTAGCATTAACTAAACTATCAGAAATATTTGAAACAGGCAGCCAAAACGTAGCTACGGCTATGCATTGGTTGCCATTTCTTGTGCATGCCCCCCACTCCACGTCACCATCCCCTAGCTTCTCCTCATTAATAAGGATTGTGAGGAAGAGAGAGAAGGCGTAATTTTGCAGCCGAAAACAAGAACAACAACTCTCTCTATGCTATTTCTTCCCCTGCTTGCGCTTCTGCCCGTACAAGCCGATTCTCTAAAAAGCCTCGACATCGAGGAAGCCGTGGTGGTGGCCTCACCTAAGGAGACTCGCCGTCTGCGACAACAGCCCGTCAGCGTTTCGCTCTTCAACACCGAACTTATACACCAACGCCAAATCAAGAGCGTAAAAGAGCTTTCCTCATTTGCCCCCAATTTCTACATGCCCAGCTATGGCAGCCGCCTCACCTCGGCTTGCTACATTCGTGGCATCGGTTCGCGCATCAACACGCCCGCTGTGGGAATGTATGTGGACAACGTGCCTTACGTTGACAAAACGGCCTACGATTTTTCATTCTCCGGCATCGACCGAGTTGACGTGTTGCGCGGGCCACAAGGCACCCTCTATGGACGCAACACCATGGGCGGCCTGGTGCGCATCTTCACCGCCGACCCACTCACTCACTACGGCACCGACCTAGAAGCTGGCCTCGCCACCGCTTGGAGCGAAAGTCACACCATGCAGCGGAAAGCCTCAGCCACCACCTACCTCCACCCAGCCGAGCGTATGGGGCTGAGCCTTGGTGCTTACTACGAGGGCAGCGATGGATTCTTCCGCAACGAGGCCACGGGACAAAAGCAGGACGGCAGCGAGGCGGGAGGCGCACGAGTGCGTTGGGCATGGCAACCCACTCAAGTGGTGAAGCTGGATTGGACGGCAAGCTACGAACAAAGCAACGAGAAGGCTTGTCCTTACTTTCTCTTGGGGCAATCGGCTAGTTTTGACACCGATTTCCGCACGGCTTCCAAGGGGACAACTTGGGGCACGCTGGCGCAAAATCGCCCTAGCAGCTATCGTCGCAGCATGTTGAACACGGGATTAAGCGTGGAGCACCGATGGGAGCAGCTAGTGATGAGCAGCATCACCGCCTTTCAACATATCAACGACCGCTTGTTTATGGATCAAGACTTCACAGCCAACGACATCTTCTCGCTCTGCCAAAAGCAGCAGATGAACACCGTGACCGAGGAGATTTCGCTCAAGTCGGCTCCCAATAGCAACAAACGATGGACGTGGACCACAGGATTTTTTACTATGTATCAGGCGCAACGCACCACCTGTCCCGTCACTTTCTACAACGAAGGGGTGAGCTACCTCAACGGGCAGATGGCACAATATATGCCCTCGTCGCCACAACTTAATCTAACCTTTACGGGCAGCGAAATTCCCTTCTCCTCCCTATTAAAAACGCCCTCGGTGAATGCAGCCCTCTTCCATCAAAGCACAGTGCGTTTAGTGGGCGGACTGAGTGCGACCCTAGGCTTGCGACTCGACTACGAGCACCGCTCGCTCAACCTACACTCAGGAGCAGGTAGCGAGGGAGTGCCCTACCACTTCGGCATAAGCATGGGTCCCGCCATGAGTTTCGACACGAACCTCCAGGCCTACCCCACTCTCAACGGCAGGCTCAAGCACGACACGTGGCAAGTGCTGCCGAAAGCCGCACTCAACTACTCCCTGCCACGAGACCTTGGCAATCTCTACGTAAGTGTGGCCAAAGGCTATCGCTCGGGCGGCTACAACATCCAGTCCTACTCCGACCTCTCGCAACAACTGCTGCGACGCCAAATCATGCTCGGAGTGAGAGATTTCAGTGTAGCCTCCATCAACTCCATCAGCTACCTGCCCGAGGCCACCAAGCTGAAAGCCATTGCAGGCATGACCTCCGTGCTTGATCAAGTCACACCGCAAGCCCCCGACCTCCATTCGCTCTACTACAAACCCGAATTCACCTGGAGCTATGAGGCGGGCATTCACCACAATCTAGCCGACAAATTGCTACAACTCGACCTCTCGGCTTTCTACATGAAAACGCGCAATCAGCAGATTGCCCGCTTCTCAGAGAGCGGATTAGGGCGCGTGATGGTGAATGCGGGACAAAGCAAAAGCGTTGGAGTGGAAGCTGCCGTGCGTTCGCTTCTGCTGAACGAACGACTACAGCTGGCCACTAGCTACGGCTACACCAAGGCGGAGTTTACTCGCTACGATTTAGGCACTTCCTCGGCGGGCGTTGAGGTGGACTACACAGGCAATCGGGTGCCCTTCGTCCCCATGCACACCTTCAGTGCTTCGGCCGACTTTACGCAGCCGCTCAACAATGGTTTGCTTCGCTCATTTGCTATAGGAACCGACGTTAAAGGAGCAGGCAACATCCTATGGGACGAGGCCAACTCCTTCGGTCAGAACTTCTACGCTACCCTTGGTGCCCATCTCGACCTCCTCTTTGAAGGCAACGTGGCTTTCTCCTTTTGGGGACGCAACCTCAGCGCCACTCGCTATGCCACCTTTGCCTTCGACAGCATGGGCAATCGATTTGCGCAGTATGCCATGCCACGATGCATCGGCATGGACTTGAAATGGCACTTCTGATACGTCCAACTCTCCCCACCTTCCACCATAGAAATGACCCACAAGCTAGACGCTAGTCCTCGCTTGTGGGTCATTTCTTTAATAAAAGCGGCGTATGCTTAAACAGTAAATTCAAGTAGTTCAGTCAATAAAGCGTTGGCTCAACGGAGCAAACTCCTCGATGCGGCGATCGCGAAGGAAAGGCCACCAGCGGCGCACGTTCTCGCTGCGCTTCAAGTCGATTTCTACCACAGCATTCTCTTCCTCTGCGATGGGCGAGCGGTGAAGCAATTCGCCTTGCGGACCAGCCACAAAACTCGAACCCCAAAAGTAGATGCCATTGGTTTGAGCCGAAGGGTCGTCCTCATGCCCAGTGCGGTTTACGGCTATCACAGGCAGCCCGTTTGCCACGGCGTGGCCACGCTGCACGGTGATCCAAGCCTTGCGTTGGCGTTGTTGCTCCTCGAGGCTGTCGCTTCTTTCGTAGCCAATGGCTGTGGGGTAGATGAGTAATTCCGCTCCTTGCAATGCCATGAGGCGCGCTCCCTCGGGATACCACTGATCCCAGCACACTTGCACACCGAGCTTTCCCACCGACGTTTGGATGGGATGGAAACCTAAGTCGCCCGGGGTGAAGTAGAACTTTTCATAGTAGGCAGGGTCGTCGGGGATGTGCATCTTGCGATACTTTCCAGCTATCGTGCCGTCCTTTTCAAACACCACAGCCGTGTTGTGATAAAGACCAGCTGACCGACGCTCGAATAGCGAAGTGACAAGCACTATGCCGTGGCGGCGAGCTATCTCACCATAAAAGTCAGTGGAAGGGCCAGGAATGGGTTCGGCCAAATCGAAAAGTTCCGTATTCTCCGTTTGACAAAAATAAAGCGAGTTGTGCAACTCTTGCAACACGACCAACTCAGCGCCACGCTGAGCCACATCGGCTATGTTGGCAGCTAATTTCTGCTTGTTGGCTTCGACATCGGCGCAACACGTTTGTTGCACCAAACCTATTTTCAACGTTGAGTGTGACATTCGTTTCTGATTTTCTAATGGGTAAAGGTTATAATATATAGAACTACCCTATTATTTACTTGTTCAACACGCCCGCTGGATACTGCATCGTTACGCAGTGGAGCGAACCATGCTGCTTGATTAAGGCACGGCAATCCACCCCCACCACGTCGCGAGTGGGGAACGCCTTGCAAATCACCTGAGCAGCCTTCGCATCGTTCTCGGGTTGCTTATAGGTGGGATAGAGCACCACCTCGTTCATCACGAGATAGTTGGCGTAGGTAGCGGGCAAGCGCAGACCTTCTTCGTCGAACACGGGGGC
>CAVFOF010000025.1:0-6061 GCA_963623895.1 bacterium | reverse complement strand
CGGGGGCTGCCATAGGCAAGGGCAATAGGCGATAGGGCTTGCCATCGGCCGTGGTGAATTGGCGCAACTGCTGCTCCATAGCCTGCAAAGCTTCGTAATGCTCATCGGCGGAGTCGGTGCATTGCACGTAGACGATGGTGTCGTTGGGGCAGAGGCGAGCCAGGGTGTCGATGTGCGAGTCGGTGTCGTCGCCAGCTAAGTAGCCGTGGTCGAGCCACAACACGCGCTCTACGCCGAGGCGTTCCTTCAGCAAGGCCTCCTTATGCTCCTTGCTGAGATGGGCATTTCGATTGGGATTGAGCAAGCATTCGCTCGTGGTGAGCAACGTGCCCAGACCGTCCGTCTCAATGCTGCCGCCCTCTAGTTCGAAGTCGAGGTAGTCCACATACTTTCCTTTCAGCACGGGGCATTTCCCCTCCACGAGTTGCTTGTTGATAGCATTATCGAGCCGTGCTTCAAACTTTCCGCCCCAACCGTTGAAACGGAAGTCGAGCAACTCGGCACCGTCACTCGAGGTAATGGTGAGGAAGCCGTGGTCGCGAGCCCAAGTGTCGTTTGTGGCACACTCCTTATATATAATATGATCAGTGGCTCGCTTAGGCAATTTTTCATCGAGCAGTGCCTTCACCTCCTCCACCTGAGGAGTGACGATGAGCAACGTTTGGCGCGTAGCTATTTCGTAGGCCAAATGCAAATAGCAGTCAATCACTTCGTCGAGCATATAAGCCCAATCGGTTTGGGCATGCGGCCAGGTGAGCTGCACACCGCTCTGCTTAGCCCACTCGGGAGCCAAGGTGCGAGCAAAATAGGCCGAATTGGGATCGGCTCCGCCAAAAAACATAGAAAGATTGAGGTCGCTCTGCGGCGAACCAGGAGGAAGGGAGAATAAAGCCATAATACTCAATAATAAATGAGCAAAAAATAATCAACAATTTGGGGGCGATGCGTCCCTGCGTCGGCGCAAGCACAAACGCAAGAAGCACGTTCAGTAAATTAGCTAGCTTCCTGCAATTTATCTAGCCTAAAGCAATTAAGCAAAGCTTGCCTTCAGCAAAAAGCCAAAACCCTACTCGCCCACGCTCTTCTGCTGACGCAAATAATTAATAAACGCATCGGTAGTAGCGGGCAATTCCTTCACCCTCACCAATTGCTTAGTGGGGAAAAGGGAGGGCGAGTAGCCATCGCCGCCCGTAGTCATAAACTCATCGGCCACGAGGAAATACTTCTTCTTTGCCTGTAGTGCCACGCGCTCACCTTTCGGACTAACGTAGGTGAGTGCCGTAACATGCCGCTCAGCATCGGTCGTCACCTCGAGATTGCCCGTCTGAATCCAGCCGTAGCGTTCGTTGTGCAAGCCAAACTCCATGAGTTCTTGGAGTTGCTTCCCTGTCAAGGAGAACACCTTTAGCGCATTAGAGAAAGGCAAGGCTTCGCCCACATCGAGCACTGAAAGCGGACCTTTGCTGAAGCCCGCACGAATACTACCGAAATGGCTGCAACCGATAATAGGCACTTCGTCGCCCAAAGCTGCGGCTTGGCGATAAGCCTCAGCATAGGCCGTGCAAACCAACGTGCCCACTTCGCTTTGGCGATACTTTGCAGTGCGGTCGTGCGCCATGTCGTGCGTGGCGGTGGTGAGCACGGTGCCAATGGGCGTGCCGCCTTGCGTGGTGGTATGTTGTAGCAGCGAGTCGATTTGTGCTTGCAATCGGGCGGGGCCAGGATTGAGTTGTGCTTTGGGCGTGACGCAAATAAGCCTCGGTTCTACGTTGGTCACTTGTAGCGTGGCCGAGTCGAGCGTGCAGAGCAGCATGCTGATGTAGTCGGCGTGCCATTTGCCTTGCACCACGGGGTAGTTGGCCGAGTTGATGTGTCCACACACGGGGTTGTGGCTGTGTGAGGAAAGAATGCCGTGCCACAAGGGGCTATTTATCTGCTGCAAATGGTCGGCATCCTTGTCGTCCCATTCGGGTTGACCCGCAGCGTTCATCTTCGTGCCGTTATGAGTGAGGAGAAAGCGAAGGTTGGCATCTTGCACAAGAGTGCCTTCGGGAAGCTTCATCACGGAGTCGAGCACCTGCTCATAGCGACCATCGAAACTCAGTCCGGCGAGTTTGCGCACACTGGCCTGCTGCGGGGTGGACGAAGCGATTAAGCCCACAAAGGCCACACGCAAGGTGCGTCCGTCGGGCAGGGCTAGGGGCACGGAGGCCACGGGCTGGGCAAACTGCGGTACAGCTCCCGTTTCGTTGCTGCGCACGTTGGAGCAGACGTAGGTGATGTCCCAATTCTCAGGGCGTAGGGGCGAGGTGGCCCACTTGTCGGCTAATGAGCGTTGGCCGTCGTCGAACTCGTGGTTGCCCACGGCGGAGAGTTGGATGCCGAGGTCGTTGAAAAACACGGGGAGCAGAGCACCCTTGGTGGCGTTATAGAAGTAGCTGCCGCCGAAGTTGTCGCCCGCCGACACGGTGATGTTCACGGGGTAAACTTGCTTCAACGAGTCGAGCGTCTGCCACACGGAGGGGGCACCCACAATGCCCTTATGGTCATTGCGCACAAAGGCTCCGTGGAAGTCGTTGATAGAGAATATGGCCACTTGCTGCTGCGCCAAAGCAGGCATTGCCACGCTCGAAAGCAGCAATAGGGCGGAGGATAGTAAGCGTTTCATTGTTTTATGGAATTGTAAGTTCGCTTCGATTGCAAAGTTACGGCTTTGTACCCAAAATAACGAAGGGTACTTCTTATTTCTCTTACTGTAAGCCACCTTTTCCGATAGCTTTTCAAGCCAGCAGCCAGTCCAACACGTATTGCTGTTTAATTCCGTCGTGCCAAACCACGGGGTCGTTGTCCATCGTCAGCAGATATTTGGGATAATGGTCTGACACGGCTTGCAAGGGAGCCAATTCGCGGTTCATCGTGGTTGCCTCACGCACGGTCAAAGCCACTTGATAATAAGCCTTCTCCTCGCTCTTTACAACCACAAAGTCGATTTCCGCATCGCCCACTTTTCCCACATAAATTTCTCCGCCTCTTCGAGCTAGTTCTAGGTAGACGATATTCTCTAAAATATGCCCCAAATCGCCGCCCTTCGTGCCATTTATAACTTGTCGCAAGCCGATGTCCGCTAGGTATAACTTCTGTCCCGTTTTCAGTAACTGCTTGCCCTTGGCATCATATCTTGACACGGGATAGAAGATGTAACTATCAACCAATGCTGAGATATAATTCTCAACGGTGTGCGACGTGATTTTCCGTCCTGAAGAAGTCATCGTGTCGCTGATACGCTTTATCACAGAGAGGTTGCCTATATTGTCGGCCAAAAACCTCACCACACTTTGCAGCATCATCACGTCCGTAATTTTCCGTCGACTTACCACATCCTTCAGAACGATAGTGTTATACAATCCGAGCAAATATTCGCGCACCATCTCCTTGTCGTGTTGTAGTTGCAAGACGTAAGGAAACGCTCCCTCCTCCACATAATTTCTATAAGCCGACTCCAAATTCACGCCTTGTGGAAAAGCCGAGAGATATTCTCTGAATGAGAAGGGAAACAAGCGGATTTCTACGTAACGCCCTGTAAGCAAGGTGGCTATTTCTCCCGACAAAAGATATGCATTAGACCCCGTGACATAAATGTCGACGTTGTCCAATAGAAACAAACTATCGATTACCTTCTGAAAGTTGTCCACTAGCTGTATCTCATCGAAAAACAGATAGTTCATCCCCATTGGCGATAGGTTCTTCTTGACGTGCGCATACAATGCCTTATAATCGAGGAGCGGCTCATTCTCCAAATCCTCGAAATTCAGTTCCTGCACTTGTCGCTCCGAAATGCCTTCTGCCAAAATGCTATCACGAAACATTCTTAGCAAAGAAGACTTCCCGCAACGACGAATACCTGTCAACACCTTGATGACTTTCTTTCCCTTCCACTTCTGTAGTGCTTGTATGTATTCCCTACGTTCTATCATTGTCTTACGTTTTTCTTAAACGAAAATGAAATCGATTGCAAATATACGGATGTTTAACAAGAAAAATGCAGCGCACTGCAAATTTCTCATCATTTCCAATGAAATTTGCAGTGCGCTGCATTTTTTAGATTCTATTCCTTTCTTCATTCGTATTTCCCCTCTACCCCTCAAGGAGGGGTTAGGAAAGGTGAGGCATGACGAACTTCACCAAGCAATAGCCGCCGCCCAAAAGCCAACAATAAAGGAGGGCAGCGAGAAGGAAGGGCTTGAAGCCTGCCTTCTTAAACTTGTCGATGCTGGTTTCTGCCCCTAATGCTGCCATCGCCATAGTCAGCAAGAAGGTGTCCAATTGATTGATAAAAGCTACCACGCTCTCGGGCAACAATTTAAGGGAATTGAAACCAATGACCAGCAAGAAGAAAATGGCGAACCAGGGGATGGTTATCTTCGCTTGCTGCTTGGGAGCGTCCACCGTATCCAATGAGCTAACTTTACTCAGATTTCTAGCCACCGTCCAAGCTATAACCAACAAGACGGGTACCAACATCATCACGCGTATCATCTTTACGATGATGGCCGTGTTGCTCACCTCTGTACCCATTGCATTGGCAGCTCCCACCACATGAGCCACCTCGTGAACCGTTGCTCCAGTGAAGAGGCCCATCTGTTCGGTCGACAAGTCGAAAATGCCTGCACGATAAAGGATGGGGTAGAGAAACATTGACAGCGTGCCGAAAATCACAACCGTTGCTACAGCTACCGCCGTTTTATAAGGCTTCGGGCGAATAGCTCCATCCACACCGAGCACGGCTGCTGCCCCGCAGATGGCACTGCCGCAAGAGGTGAGTAAGGCGATGCTGCGGTCTATTTTTAGCAGTTTGCCAAGGAATACGCCCAAGCCGATTGTGCCGCAAACGATGACGGCATCCATAAGGATGGCTGGCAATCCCACCTGCATCACATCTTGGAAAGTCAACTTGAAGCCGTAGAGAATGATGCCCGTGCGGAGAATGCGTTTCGAGCAAAACTTAATGCCAGGCACCCACGTGTCGGGCAGATTGTTGCGCAGACTATTGGCATAAAGCATACCGATGAGGATGCCCACCACCATGGGACTTAACGACAATGCCTTCACCCAACTCATTTCGCCAATGTAGAAGGCGGCACAAGCGAAAAGCGCAATGAGCAACACTCCATGCAGCATGCTGCTCCTTTCTTCTGATAATTTCATATCTTTTACCTTTGTTTTGTTGATGCAAAGGTAGTGGAAAAGAGAAGCGGTTGTACATATAGAATAACTATCAGCTATAACCTTTAGTTATAAAGTCCTTAAAGAGTCTGGCTATGCCAGCCGTTTCGCCTCTCTTTTCTACGAAGCAAAACCTGCGCAAGATTTTGCAGTGCTCCAGATCGAGCACCTTAAACCTGTTGTCGTAAATTTCTTGATAAATGGCTCTGATGCTGATAATCCCCATGCAGTCGGAATGCTCCACAAAGTGCTTGATGCCCTCCGTGGTGCCAAAGTTCATCTCGATATTCAAGTTGGTTAGACCGAGACCTAAGGTTTTAAGTGCGTTCTCAAACACGTCGAGCGTTCCCGAGCCGAGTTCTCTCAACACGAGAGGCGTTTGTTGCAACTCGCTGAGCGACAGTTCGTCTTTCTCGGCCAACGGATTCTCTGAACGCACGATAGCCACGAGTTCATCGTCCATGAAGGGAGTGTATTTAAACTGTTGCTGTCGCTTAATTCCCTCTATCAGCCCCAAGTCGACGCGCCCCGATTCGAGCGCATCCTCTATCTCGTGCGAGTTGCCGCTCAAGAGCGTGAGCCGAATGTCGGGATATTGACTTCTAAACTTCGCTATCATTTCGGGCAACACATACTGCGAAATAGTCGTGCTCGCCCCGATGCGCAGTTCGCCTTCCGACTTCTTGCTCAGCTTCTTCATGTCGAAATCGAGGTCGTGGTAGGCATCGATAATCTTGCAAGCATGGTCGAGAAGGAGCAAGCCAGCCCGAGTAAGCTGAATGCGATGGCCTATCCGGTCGAACAGGCGCACGCCATACTCCTTCTCCAACTCCTGAAT
>CAVFOF010000024.1:0-18013 GCA_963623895.1 bacterium | reverse complement strand
CATAGCCCCATTCTTTGTCAGTGTAGGTGTTCATGCCGTAGTGGAAGAAGGCATAAAACTCTGTTTGGTTCCATGCCAACTGACGTGCCGAGGGAACGGGGAACACTGGACGAGGCTCGTTTTCGGTATTAGCCGGAACGCTATTGTCCAAGGTAAATTCGGAACTTTGCGCGTAGCCTGTGGCGGGGATACCAGCGGTCAGGCAGAGAGCCGAGAGTAAGATGGAGATTTTTTTCATAATATAGTATTGAAAGTTTTTATTTCAAGGTTTCAATCTTGAGAAAGTGACAAGTCTTAATCGCTTGTTACTTTGATTTTGCAAAGATAGTGCTTTTTGGTTAACTTTATTGAATTATAAGGCGATAAAAATTATCTCAAAAAAAATAAGAAGGCGAATAAGCCGCATTTCAAACATTCTCATTACTTTTGCATTCATCAAAAAACGAAAAGAAAAGAATGAAATTTAATCAGAAACGCTCTTTTTTAATATTATCCGTACTCAGTGTTGCACTCCTCGTTGTGACAGCTTGCGGAGGAAACAAAAAGAACGCTGTGGGCAATTCGCAGTGGATGAATGAAGCTGATGTGGCCGTAGCTATCGACGAGACCTTCCGCCCTATTCTTGACAACTTGGTGCAGAGCTATGGCATGGCCTATCCCGAAGCCAACATGAAGCCCCGTTACGCTAGCGAGGACGAAGCCATCCGACTATTGGTGAACGACAGCGTGCGTTGCGCAGTGATTACTCGTAAATTGTCGGAAAACGAGAAAAAACTTGTTGAGTCGCATCGGCTGAGCGCGACGCAAGCTTTGATAGCTTCCGACGCCATTGCGCTGATAGTGAACAAAGAGAATAATGATTCGCTCATTTCGCTAGATGAAATCAAAAGTATCGTAACGGGAAAGATTACCCGTTGGGAACAGCTCAAAAAGTCGAGTCGTAAGGGCGAACTCCGCCTCGTGTTCGACAATTCAGGCTCGAGCACTGTGCGCTATATGAAAGATTCGCTTTGTGCGGGACAGGACTTGAAGGGAAATGTTTACGCTTCAGAAGGTAAGACCAATGAGTCGGTTATAGACATGGTGAAGAACAATCCTAATATTATAGGTATAGTTGGGGCCAACTGGTTGATGCAAGACACAGGCAACGCTATGGCCGACTTCTCGAAACTTCCCTTCAACGTGATGCGCGTGACGCGTACCACCGACGAGAATGAGAAATACGTTCGCCCCTATCAATATTATATTGCCACGGCCGACTATCCGTTGCTTCGCTCCGTTTACGTTATCCACACCGATCCCCGAAGCCAGTCGATGCTGAAGAATTTCTACTTCTACGTGAAGGGTCAAAAAGGGCAGACAATCATTTGTAACAATTCGCAGATGTTGCCTATCACCCCCGTGCAAGTGAAGGACGTAAGCATTAAATAAGGGGCAGTTTCTAGCCAAAATTAAAGCCGAGGAAGAAATAAAAAATCAGCAAAAGGCTTTGTGTGTATAGAAATTACTATATTTGCACGGACTTTTGCCCAAACTTCTTCGAAAATAGTGGCAAAATGAGTGTGTAGCCCTTTCTGAGATTTACGCAGGTCACACTCGGTCTCAACCAAAAACGAGAAATACAACAAAACACCCGATATGAAAAAGAACATTTTCCGCGTTGCCGCGTTTTCTGCCCTTTTAATGATGGGCGTAGGCGGAGCAATGGCACAATCACGTACCTACGATTGCCCCGACATCAATCCTGAATATCAAACTATGGCTCAGCAGGTGATTGACCTGAACATGGAAGACCCCGAAAAGGCGAATAAGGTCTACATGAACCTGAGCAAGAAGATTAAGAAGAGCAAAGAAGATTTGCTATCAGTGGGTACTTACTTCCTCGAAAAGGACAATGTTCCTGCAGCAAGCATGTGCGCTAAGGACCTCTACACATTGGCTCCCGAATACGTGCCTGGCTTGATGTTCTCTGGCGAGGTGTTTATGAAGATGCAACGTTGGGGCGAAGCTGGTGGCCGTTTCGACGAAGTGCTCGCCATTGAGCCCAACAACGTGGCCGCAATGCGTCGCAATGCTTTTGTATATAAGAACGTAAACCCCCACGCCGCTATCGACTACTTGAACCGCATCAAGGAAGCCGACCCCAATAGTGCTGCTGAGGTGGAGAAGGACATGGCCGACATCTACTACAAACTCGACGACTATGCAAAGGCCGTAGAGTGCTATAACACCTACTATGCAGCCACTCCTAAGCAAGCTGACAAACTCGACATTGCTTCGTGCGAGAACTACTTGCAGGCTCTCTTCTCTATGTCAGTGAAGGATGAAACCAACCTCGATAAAATCATCAGCATTGCTGGTGAGGTGAAGCCCCTCGCCCCGAAGGACATCATCATCCCCCGTATGGAGTTCTTTGCCAAGTACAATAAGATTGAAACGGCTATGGACTACGACGGAGCTGTGAAGAGTGCCTACGATGCCGCTGCTTACATTCGCGACAAGCAATTTGCCGACTCCGTATATTTCTATATGGACTACGATTTCGCTGGTAAGTTGGCTAAGGAACAGGGCGACATCCCCGCAGCCATTGGCTACTTCGAGCAAGCCGTTGCTGACCTCGAGAAGAAGGCAGGTGACCTTGAAGACGAAAAGAAGAAGGCTGACAACGCTAACAAGCGCGGTTCTTACTACTACGAAATCTCCAACCTTTACGTTCGCAACAAGCAAGCCGACAAGGGTATCGAAGTGTTCGAAAAATACCTCGCTTTGCTTGGCGACAAGGCCGACATCTCTGATAAATATCAGTTGGGTACGAAATATTTCGCAGGTTATCAGCAACAAGATAACACTCCCGAGCAGAAGGAAGCCTACTACAACAAGGCTAAGGAAGCCTTCACGGCTGTAGCTAATGCCGAAACCACTAACAAACTCCCCGTGGTGATGGCCAACCAGATGCTTGCCCGTTTGAGCAACACCGATACTAATAAGCCGCTCGACGCTGTGCGCGACTACTACGTGAAGGTAATCAACGATAGCGAAGATGAATCTATCCGCAGCAAGGCTCGTAACTCTCGCTTCGAAGCTTGCCGCTACCTCTTCTTCTACTACGTAAGCATCGACACCCCCAACAAGGCTGAGGCTTCGAAATATGCTAACATCGCTAAGGATATCAATCCTGATGATAGCTTCGTAAAGGCAGCTTTGGAACACCTCAAGACGATGTAATCGCCATCAAGTGGTACGCTTTCGGCTGAGGGCATCGGATGCTAGTATTAGTAAGACTTCCCTCCGACCGAATAGATAAAGAATATAAAAAAGTGGTGTACTCTTTTCCTCGTTAGTGAGAAAGGGAACACCGCTTTTATTTTTTCAAAATTCCCTTTTTAACTTAATCATTCCTCGTTTTTACTATGAATAGCTATTTTTATCTTGATAAAAACAACGAGCAGCAAGGGCCTATCGCTCCTTCGCAATTTGCAATCTACGGCATTAAGGCCGATACCTTAGTGTGGTGCAACGGCATGGACGATTGGGCACAGGCCGATTCCATAGCAGAGTTGATTCCCTATTTGTCCGCTCCTACTAATGCCGAAACGACTCCTCCTCCCTATGGCGGAGCTTCTTCTTATGCTTCTCAGCATCCTGGAACTCAACCTGGCATTAATGTTAATGTCAATCAGGCTACCCAATACGTTCCTTATCCCAATACCAACTTGGTGTGGGCCATTCTCTCCACCTTGTGTTGTTGTTTGCCTACGGGAATTGTTGCCATTATCTACTCTTGCCAAGTTAGTAGAAAGTATGCTCGTGGCGACTATCAGGGGGCTATGCAAGCCTCGGCCAATGCCATGAAATGGGCAATAGCAGGCATGATTATTTCAATAGTAATCAGTCTGCTTTACGGCTTGTTTGTAATCGTTATGATGGGGGCTGGCCTGTCTTCAGCATTGTAACAGGGAAATTTATAAATCTCGACTCCCCTTTAGGTATTAAAGTTTTAGAGTGGATTGATGCACACGATGCATCGGAATTAGAAGATTGCGTGTGTCAATCCGCTTTTTATTTGTTTTGAGTACTCCTTATTTATGAACACCTCGCTTTTCGTAATCGTCACTCTGGCGATTTATTTTTTTGTGCTTTTGTTCATTTCCCATCACGCTTCACAAAAGGGAGCACAAGGCAATAATGCCTTTTTTCGAGCTGGTCGACAGTCTCCATGGTGGATGGTCGCCTTTGGCATGATTGGGGCTAGCATTTCGGGTGTCACGTTTATCTCCGTGCCTGGCTGGGCTTCGTCCACGGGCATGACCTATCTGCAAATGTGCTTGGGGTTCGTGGTGGGCTATGTGCTTGTAGCCTTTGTGTTGCTACCGCTCTATTATAAGCTACAACTCACTAGCATTTATGCCTATTTGGGCAGACGCTTCGGTAAACGCTCGCATCGTACGGGGGCACTCTTCTTCGTGCTCAGTAAACTCACAGGAGCAGCAGCTCGGCTTTATTTGGTGTGTCTCGTGCTGGCTCAATTTGTCGTCACTCCCCTTTGGGGCGATGGTTTGCTCCCGTTCTTTCTCACCACCGTTGTGGTGTTGCTCCTCATTTGGCTCTACACCCGACGCTCAGGCATACAAACCGTGGTGCGCACGGATGCCCTGCAAACCGCCTGCTTGCTCTTGGCTGCCGTGGCTATCCTGGTGAGTGCCGCTCAGCAGATGCATTTAGATTTTAATGGCCTTGTTTCTACCATCACGCAGAGCGAAATGTTTCGCATGTGGGAATGGGACGCCACAAGCAAGCAAGCTTTTTGGCGACAGTTTCTTAGTGGCGTGTTCATCGTAATCGTAATGACGGGGCTAGACCAAGACATGATGCAAAAGAACCTCACTTGCCGTTCGCTGCGTGAGGCGCAGAAGGATATGTGTACCTATGGCCTCGCCTTCTTTCCCGTCAATGCTCTTTTTCTAGCCCTCGGCATTCTGCTCTATTCGCTTTGCGCTCAACAAGGCCTTACGCCCCCCGCCTCTTCCGATCAGCTCTTGCCTTGGCTCGTTGGCTCGGGTGTGCTTGGCACGTGGGTGATTGTTCCCTTTACCCTCGGTATTGTGGCGGCCGCCTTTTCGAGTGCTGACTCAGCGATGACTGCGCTCACCACCACTATTTGCGTCGATTTGTTTGCTGTAAACGAGCAAGCCGAGAACGACGAACGTTCCCTTCGGCTTCGTCGCCTGGTACACATTGCTGTAGTAGCAGTCTTTGCCCTTTGCATCGTGTTGTTTAAATTAGTTGACAACACCAATATTCTCAATGCCATCTACGTGATGGCCTCCTACACTTATGGTCCACTGCTCGGTCTGTACGCTTTCGGCCTTTACACTCACCGACAGGCCGACGACCGTTGGGTACCCTATATCTGTCTAGCAGCCCCTATCTTTTGTGCATTGCTCGACCATTTTGCCCCCATTTGGTGGGGATATACTTTTAGCTACGAACTCCTTGTGCTTAATGGCGCACTTACTTTTGTTGGATTGTATATTAGCAAAAAGAAATTACTTTGATTTTGAGGAAACTCAGCACATAGTTGAACAAAGAATTGGGGACGCGTCGCCCCCCAATTCTTTGTTTCCAATTTGTTGCATAATTTTTGGTTGAGTTCGTGCAGAGTTTTCACTGTTGAGCAACTTTTGCAACCTCCTTGATAGCAAGAATAATTAAGCAGTCGAAAAGCCCTTTGTTCCGAAAAATAAGAGTTATCTTTGCAAGTATGAAGCTTTTTAAACGATTACTTCAATGGCTTGCAGTTTTGGTAGCTACTCCCGTGGTGCTATTCTTGTTGCTCGCAATCCTGATATATATCCCCCCCGTTCAGAACTGGGCGGTGAAGCAAGCGGCACGTCAATTGTCTGAAAAAATGAACATGACGATGCAACTCCGCGAGGTGAGGTTGGCCTTTCCGCTCGACCTCGCCCTGCATGGCGTGACCGCTGTGGAACATGGCGACACCTTGCTCCGTGCCAATCACCTTCGACTTAACGTGCAACTCATGCCCTTGTTCGAGGGTTGCGCCAATGTGGATGGTGTTGAACTTTATGGGCTGAAACTCGACACCAAGAGCTACATTTCCGACACCCGCATCATAGGCACGGCTGGCGAACTGACCGCTGCTACTCATGGTGTGAATTGGGAAAAAGAACTCGTACACCTTGATTATGCTCGTTTGCGTAATGCCAAATTCCAAGTGCTTCTGAGCGACACTGCACAGAAGGACACCACTACGAGTAAGTCCAAGTGGAATATCGATGTGGCTAAGGCCGACATCGAAAACAGCCAAGTTTATTTGCAGATGCCTGGCGACTCTATGCGCATCCGTGCTAAGATTGGTAATGCCGCCTTGCGCAAAGGCACATTCGACACGGGACGCAACTATTATGCCGTGAAGCAACTCACTCTGAAGCAATCGGCCGTAAACTATGATATTCCTTACGAGAGTTTAGCTTCAGGATTGGATGCTAACCATTTGGCCGTGAGCCACATAAACCTCGTGCTTGATACGCTAAGCTACAACAACGAGGGCGTGTTAAGAGCAGGCCTACGCAGTTTGTCGCTTAGCGAACGTTGCGGTTTGAACGTGAAACGCTTATCGGGCAGCGTATATATGGATACAACTCAGTTGCGTTTGCCCGCTCTTCGATTGCGCACTTCCGCTTCGCGCCTTGATGCCGATGTGGCCTTCGATTTTCGCTCCTTAAGCGAGGGAAAAGGTGGACAGTGTAAGGCCATTGTCGATGCCGAAATAGGTTACGAAGATATTCGCAACCTTAGCGTGGGCTACGTTGATAAGCAAATTATCAACACCCTTCCGCATAAGTCGCTCCTAGTGAAGGGCGAGGTGATGGGCAATATCGACCATCTGCGTTTGCCCTCATTAAGCGTGCAGGTGCCTAGTGTGGCTTCGCTTTCAGCTAGTGGTTACACGAAAAACGTGCTGAAAAACTGGCGAAGCGGTAAGTTCAATTTCAATCTTCGCACTCAGAACCTTTCGGCCGTACAAAAGCTACTTCCCACTTCTGTTACCAATAGCATCAACCTTCCTAATGCCGTTACGGCGCAAGGCACAGCTGCATTCCGTAGCGATGTGTACGATGTAAACCTCCGTTCCACCATTGCCCCTGGCACACTTACGGCTAAAGCCCACCTCAACTTGCGCAACGAGAGTTACCAACTTGCCGCCTCGGCAAGCCGCTTCCCCGTGGCAAGTATTGTGAAGGGCTTGGCATGCAGTGCGTTCTCTGGCACGGTGCGTGCCTCTGGAACGGGCTTCGACGTGATGCAAACTCGCTCCTCGCTCATAGCCGATGCCAAGATTGCGGCCTTTAGTTACGACCAATACGACCTAGGAGGCACTACGCTCAATGCCAATCTGCGAGGCGGAAAGGCCGTGGCGCACCTCGACATTAACAACACCTTGTTGCAAGCTCATGCCGATGCACAAGTGCTGATGGGTAAGCAAGACTACGATGTGGCCTTGCAAGCCTCGTTGCCCAATCTCGACCTCAAAAAATTCGGTGTGGCCAATGATACGCTCTACTTTGGCACAAAAATCGACTTAAAGGCCAAGGCCAACAAGGATTTTACTGCCTATAGCGTGAGTGGAAATCTCACACAAAACAACTTCACCACTTCACGTATGAGTAGCATGGCCAAGGATGTGTTCCTCGACTTTGCCACCAGTGCCGACACCACCACAGCTTACGTGTCGGCGGGCGACTTGCGCCTCAAACTTGGATCGAAAGGCGATATTCCCCGATTAGTTAAACAACTATCGCAATTTGCCGATGAGGCAACCAAAGAAGTCGGTGCCTACAACATCGACCAAGAACACTTGAAAGCCTTGCTCCCCGTGATGTCGCTTAGCGTGGAGGCAGGGCGCAGCAATCCGCTCTACAACATTGCCCGAATGAAAGGCTATTCCTTCTCTTCGGCCAGTGTTAATCTCAATACCGACCCCTTGGTGGGCATGAACGGCGATGTGCGCGTGGGAGCATTGAAGGTGAACGCTCTGCTTATTGACACCATCGACACCCACCTCTTCCAAGACACCACGGGTGTGCAGATGCACGGTTTTGTGAAGAACGGAAAGAAGAATCCCAATCCGCTCGAAGTGCGTCTCAAATCCTACTTGATGCGCGATGGGGCAGGAGTGGAGTTGACCTATTACGACAGCGATGGCGAGCGAGGTGTAGACCTCGGTTTGCAAGCCGCTTTGCAAGACGGCGGGGTGAATGTGCATCTCTATCCCGAGAACCCCGTGTTGGCCTATCGCAATTTCACAGTCAATCGTGACAACTACGTATTTATAAGCAACGACCAAAAGATAAAGGCCAACGTCAATCTCTTGGCCGACGACGGAACGGGTCTTAAAATCTACGGCGAACCTAAGGACTCCACGAACGACATCACGCTCAGCGTGAACCAAGTGAACTTGGGCGAACTCTCGGCCGTGTTGCCTTTTATGCCGAGTATTACGGGCATGCTCAGTGGCGATATCCACGTGACAGACGATCAGCAAAACAAGCAACTTTCGGCTATGGCGTCGCTCAATGCTGATAATTTTAGTTACGAAGGCATGTCATTGGGCAATGTGGGCATTGATGCGCTCTATTTGCCAAAGGAGGGTGGTGAACATCACGCCTCGGCCTTCATTTCGTCGAACGGCGAGGAAGTGTTGGCTTGCAACGGCACCTACTTCGACCGTGATGGCGGAACTTTTGAGGGTGATGCGCAATTGCACGATTTCCCCTTACAAATGCTTAATGGCTTCATGGCTGGCACCGACTTCGCTCTGAAAGGCATTGCTGCGGGCGACCTCACCGTGAAGGGCAACCTTAGTAAGCCTCGTATCGACGGCACACTCAATCTCGACTCCGCCCACATCTACTCTGACGTCTATGGCGTTGACTTCCGCACTGATGAGCGGGATGTGGAAATAAAAGAAAGCCGCATCCTTTTCGAAAATTACAATCTCTACTCCACAGGCAAGCAGCCTATGGTGCTGAATGGAACGTTCGATATGTCCGACTTCGAAAAGATGCGCATGGACTTCTCGATGAACGCTCAAAACTTTGAACTCATCAACACGCGCAAAAAAGCCCAGTCAATGGTGTTCGGAAAGGTTTATGCCAATTATCAAGGCACGCTTAAAGGCACTACCGACAACCTTTCGATCCGTGGAAAACTCGAAGTGCTCGACCGCACCGACGTGACCTATATATTAAAGGACTCTCCTCTCTCCGTGGACGACCGGTTGCACGATTTGGTAGAGTTTACCAATTTCAACGACACCACTCGTAGTGAACAAGTAAAAACAGCAAGTGAGGGTGGTGTAGACCTCACATTGGGCATCTCCGTTAGTGATGCTGCCATTTTCCACTGCAACCTCAGTGAAGACGGGCAAAGTTACGTAAACCTTGAAGGCGGCGGCGACCTTACCTTGCGTATGACGCAGCAAGGCGATATGCGCATGACGGGACGCTTCACCACCAATAGCGGACAGATGAAATACCAACTCCCCGTTATTCCGCTTAAGACCTTCGAACTTGTGCAAGGCTCTTATGTGGAGTTTACGGGTGACGTGATGAACCCGACACTCAACATCGAAGCGAAGGAAAGCACGAAGGCAGTGGTGACGGAGAATGATAAGCAGCGTTCTGTGTCGTTCAACGTGGGTGTGAAACTCACCAAACCGCTCAACGATATGGGCTTGGAATTTACCATAGAAGCTCCCGAAGATTTGAATATACAAAACGAACTCGCAGCTATGTCGGCCGAGCAGCGCGGAAAGGCTGCTGTGACGATGATGGCCACGGGGATGTATATGACCGACGAAACGATGATGTCGGGCTCGGGCTTTAAGGCCAATAATGCCCTCAATGCCTTCTTGCAAAGCGAAATTCAAAACATTGCTGGGTCGGCTCTCAAAACCATCGACATTAACCTTGGCGTGGAGAGCGGAACGTCGGAAACGGGAACTTCCACCACCGACTACTCCTTCCAATTCGCCAAACGCTTCTGGGGAAATCGCATCAGCGTAATCATTGGAGGCAAAGTGTCTACTGGAGCAGATGCTACCAATTCAGCCGAAAGTTTCATCAACAACGTTTCTGTAGAATATCGACTCGACCAAGGAGCCACACGCTACGTCAAGGTATTCTACGACCGAAACACGCAAGACCCGCTCGAAGGACAACTCACTAAAACGGGAGCTGGCCTCGTGCTTCGTCGCAAAACCGACCGCCTAGGCGAACTCTTCCTCTTCAAAAAGAAGAAGTAACCCCACCCCAAAATTGGGACGATGCGTCCCCCTGCGTCGGTGCAAGAATAAAAGCAAGAAGAAACGCAAGTAGAATACGAAATATTCCTTTTAAATCCCCTTTCCCAATATTCCTCCACATATTATATATATAGCCCAAAATTCGAACGAATCATACACGAAGAATGCATTCCATCCGACCAACACATATATTATTACTCTTCCTCCTAGGTTTGCTCCTCACGGCCTGCTCCACCACCCGAGCCTTGCCCGACGACGAACAACTCTACACGGGCATTAGCAAAATCACCTATAGCGATGACCCCACCATCTTGCGCAAAAAAGGCCGCGACTCGGTGGGCGTGATTACCGCCGTGGCCGATGCGCTAACGAAACTCAACAGTGTGATTGAAGGAAAAAGTACCCTCAGTGCCGACTCGCTACTCGGTAAAAACAAAGCCCAACTCACAAAAGAACAACGCAAGGCGCAAAAGGTAGCACAAGCACAAACCGAAGCCGATTTTGCCACTGCTAAAGAGGAGGTGGAGGCCGTGTTGGCCTATCCGCCAAATAATGCCGTGTTTGGTTCCTCGTCGCTGAGCTGGCCCTGGAAAATAGGTCTTTGGGTACATAACGGCCTTTACGATGCCAAGGGTGCAGTGGGCAAATGGTTATTCAAAACATTCGGCACCGAACCTGTGTTAATCAGTAATGTCAGTCCCGAAATGCGTGCCAAGGTGGCTACTAACACGTTGCACAACTACGGCTACTTCCACGGCAAAGTGGATTATAACGTGCTAGCTGAGAAAAATTCGAAAAAGGCAAAAGTGGCCTACAATGTACGTGCTGGTCAGCTCTATCGCCTCGACTCTATCGCCTACCTCAACTACCCCTCGGCCATCGACTCCTTACTGCGAGCCACGGAGAAAGACCGCTTGCTGAAACGGGGCGATGCTTTCAGCGTGGTGAACCTAGCGAACGAGCAAACGCGCATCGAAACGCTGCTGCGCAATCACGGCTACTATTACTACAGTTCGAATTACACCACCTTTCGTGCCGACACGCTACAGCGCAAAAATTATGTGCAGCTGCAAGTGATTCCCACCGAGGGACACAACGTAAAGGCCGACCGCCCTTGGTATATCGGCCACACTTACGTCAACGTGCGTCGCAACGATAGCGAGCCACTCGACACCCAACTTGTGCGCCGCCGCTATACTTTCAGTTTTTCGGGAAAGAAAATGCCGCTACGAGCTAGCATGTGGCGACACGCCATCACCCATCGAAAAGGCGAACTCTATAGCCTGAACGATCAAAACATGACCATGACCAAACTGGGCGAGATGGGCGTGTTGAGTCAAATGGAAGTGGGCTACGTGCCACGCGACACTTCGGCCACTTGCGACACGCTTGACATCGTGGTGTCGGCCGTGATGGATAAACTCTACGACTCCACCTTTGAAATGAATGCCACGATGAAGAGCAATCAGCAAGTGGGGCCAGGCATCTCCTACGAATTGGCCAAACGCAATGCCTTTGGTGGAGCTGAGAAGGTGTCGTTCAAAATCTTTGGCTCTTACGAATGGCAAACGGGGACTGGAGCGCAAGGCGGCAATTCTTTGCTCAACTCCTACGAACTGGGCACGCAGTTAGCTTTCAAATTTCCCCGCTTTGTGTTTCCCGGCATTAGCCGTCGCAGAGTACGCTTCCCCGCTTCCACGCAGTTTGCCCTCGATGCCGATTGGAAGAACCGTTCCAAGTTCTTCAACATGGTGAGTTTCTCAGTCAGTGCCAACTACCATTGGTACAAACGCGAAACGGCACAAAACGACCTCACGCTCTTCAGCCTAAGTTTCGATAAACTTAATCACACCACGGCAGCGTTCGACTCCATCATGAATGCCAATCCTGCTCTCTACACCTCCATGCGCGATAAGTTTGTCCCCTCCATGTCCTACACCTTCACCTACCAAAGTCGCTCGTGGCGCAAGTCGCCTTGGTGGGTGCAACTCACGGCTAAGGAGGCTGGCAACATCACCTCAGCCATCTATGCCTTGGCAGGACGGAAATTTAATAAACAAAACAAAGAACTCTTTGGCAACCCCTTCGCACAATACATTAAGGTGACGGCTGAAGTGCACAACCTCTACAAATTCACCAAGTCGCTGCAGCTTGCCTCCCGTATGTTTGCTGGGGCTATCTATAGTTTTGGCAATAGCACCTCCGCCCCCTACACCGACCAATTCTATGTGGGTGGTGCCAATAGCGTGCGAGCTTTCACGGTGCGTTCCCTCGGCCCAGGCTCTTATCGCCCCGCCAATTCGCGTTACTCCTACATGGATCAAACGGGCGATGTGAAACTAGAAGCGAACGTGGAACTACGAGCCAAACTCTTTGGCGATCTCCACGGAGCCGTATTCTTGGATGCGGGCAATGTGTGGACATTGAGAAAGGATGAAAACCGCCCAGGTTCGCAACTCACCGCCGAAACGTTGAAGAATATAGCCTTGGGCACGGGTGTAGGACTTCGTTACGACCTCGACTTCCTTGTGCTTCGTTTCGACGTCGGTGTGGCACTTCACGCTCCTTACGCTACCACTCGTTCGGGCTTCTACAACATTGAGCGGTTTAAGGACGGACTAGGTTTGCATTTCGCCATCGGTTATCCTTTCTGATAAGAAACTCTTCTGATAACCAACTCAATTTCTACGAAAAAGACCTCAAAATTGGGGCCGACGCGTCCTCGCGTCGGCGCAAGAAGAAACGCTAGAAAGCAACAATGCTAGAAAGAAACACCATAAAAAAGAAAGGCATTTCCACTTGCGCCGATGCGGGGACGCATCGCCCCCAATTTTGTGATAATCCCCAAAATCAGAAACTTCAGTAAGTTATTCCCGTTCTTCTTATTCTGCCAATTCAGTTTTTCATAAGTCTTTGCCCAACACGCTTCTATGTAGATGAACATAGAAGATAATTACCATTTTTTTTGTAATTTTGCATCCCGAAAACGTAACATAGAAAATCCCCTATAAATGACACAAGACACTCAAGACACTGAACTAACTCGTGAGCAACTTATTCGTCGAAAGCTCGACTTGTTGCTGCGTACGGGCCAGCTTTTGGTTGAAAGTGCTGCAGACACCAACCGCATTGTTCGTAACATGAATCGTGTGGCAGCCTTTTTGGGCTTGCCTGAGGAGAACCTCCACATCTTTGTGCAGTATAACATGTTGATGGTCAATTTGAGCGACGACGAACACTCTTTCTCTAAGTTTCAACGTTGCACGAAGCATGGCATCAACATGACCACCCTCTCGCTTATCAGCAAGCTTTCATGGAAGGCCATTCGTGAGGACTATAGCATGAAGCAATATGCTGACGAATTGGAAGAGATTGCCAATCGCCCCCGCAACTACACCCACGAACAAGTGGCCATCGGCACGGGCTTCGCTTGCGGCGGCTTCTGCATTCAGTTCGGTTGCGACTGGACAGCCTTCTTCTACGCTTCGGCCGCTGCCGCCATTGGTATGTACTTCCGTGGTTGGATGTTGCGTCGAGGATTGAACAACTACATGGGCATCGCCGTGGCCGCATTTGTCAGCACCTTGTTGGCATGGTTCACTACCTTCTTGCCTAGTGGTTGGACTGACACGCCGCTTCATCCCATGTTGGCTTGCGCCCTCTTCATCGTGCCTGGTGTGCCTTTGATTAACTTTGTCGATGATATGCTCGACAACTATATACAAGTGGGCTTAACGCGAGCCATCAACACCTTCTTAATGTTGGCAGCCATGTCGTTTGGTATCGCTTTCTTCCTAAAAGTGTCGAATTTCGAGTTGACGCAGTTCTACACCATTCCCATGATACCGCATAATAGCTATCTCAGTTACGCTGCCGCAGCAGCCATTTCGGCTATGGGCTTCTCTATGATTTTCAACATTCCCAAGCGATTGCTTTGGGTGGTAGCCATCGGTGGTATTATCGCCGTTTGCACTCGTAACTTTGTCAACTTAGGTCCCTCTAACGACAACATTGGTCTCGACATGGGCTTGGCTATAGGCTCGTTAGCAGGTAGTGCATTGATTAGCCTTATTTGCGTAAAGGCAGCCCATTGGTTCCATGCTCCCAATCACGTGCTCTCCATTCCTAGCGTTATCCCTATGGTGCCTGGTGTGTTGATGTATCGTGGTTTGATTGGATTGATTGAAATGAATGGTGTGGTGGGTGAACTCACCAATGCCATGAAGTTTGGTTTGGCTTCGGGCATCACCATTATGTGCATTGCCTTAGGCGTGGCTATCCCCAACGTCTTTGCTCGCCATTGGTTGGAAAAGAAACGCAATGCCAAGCTCCAACGTTTGGTAGATGAGCGCAAGAAGCGTGGCTATTTTATCGACCTTCACGAGTTGTAGAATTTAGTAAGTAGACCTCTTTTAGCTAGAGCGTGTAAGAATTGCTTCTTGCGCTCTAGCTAAAAATATTAGCAATATGTTTCAAGAAGAGAATTCAATCATGTCCTTGCTGCAAGGACGCGTAGAAGTGATTTGCGGCTCTATGTTTTCGGGAAAGACCGAAGAACTTATTCGCCGACTGAAGCGCGCTCGTATAGCTCGTCAGCAAGTAGAAATCTATAAGCCGGCCATTGATACGCGTTACTCTAACGAGGACGTTGTGTCGCATGATGCCAATTCCATTTCGTCTACCCCAGTCGACTCTGCTCGCAGCATCTTGTTGTTGGCTTCCGAAGCCCAAGTGGTGGGTATCGACGAGGCGCAGTTCTTCGACGACTCCTTGGTAGAGGTTGTCAACGAGTTGGCTAATCAAGGAAAGCGTGTGATTGTGGCGGGGTTGGATATGGATTTCAAAGGAGTGCCTTTCGGCCCCATGCCCCAACTGATGGCTATTGCTGAGGACGTGACCAAGGTGCATGCTATCTGCGTGAAGTGTGGCAATCTTGCCCACGTTTCACACCGCATCGTAAAGAACGACCACCGCGTGCTTCTTGGCGAAAAGGCTGAATACGAACCTCTCTGCCGCAGTTGCTACAACAAGGCTGAGGGCATTACTGAAGAATAAGAACGCATAAGCTAATAATAGAAAATTGCGCACATTCCTCGTTAGAGGGGAATGTGCGCAATTTGCGTTTATACGGTTTGCAGGCGATGAATGCTTACTTGAAATTTCAGATTTAGGTTTCCCTTAAATCCGAAACTGGAGTTACTTAATGTTTTCTCTAATCTTCTTGAGATAAGCATTCAGTTTATCTTCATCTTTCGTGTCGATGATGTCGATGAGTTCTTTAAACTCGCCGATGATTTTCGACACCTGTCCGCTAGTGCGGGGGTTGAAGAGGATTTCACGCAGCAAGCAGTCGTCCTCGCCTAGCACGCCGCGAGCAATTTGCATGTGGCGTTTGAAGGTAGTGCCTGGTGCATCTTGATGCTTCATCACGGCCGCAAAGGCAAAGGTGCTGACGAAGGGAATGCTGAGTGAGTAGGCCACCGTTTCGTCGTGCTCATCGAAACTGTATTCGCAGATGTGCAGCCCGAGGCGGTTGTAGAGGTCGCGGAAGAAGAGGCGGCCCATGTAGTCGCCCTCGGTGATGATGATAGCGTTCTCGTTGCTCAGTGCGCCTAGGTTGGCAAAGGTAGGGCCAAACATGGGGTGTGTGCTCACAAAGCGCATGCCGCAGTTGGCGTAGAACTCTTGCAATCCTGTCTTCACCGAAGCGATGTCGCTAATGATGCAGTCGGCGGGCAGGTGGGGGATGACGGTGCGAAACACGTCGAGCGTGTACTTCAGCGTCACGGCGTTGATTACGAGTTCAGGCTCGAAGGCCTCCACTTCGCTCAAGTCCGTAAATCGCTGCGTGTTGTACATGAAGCGCAGTCGCTTAGGGTCCACGTCGTAGACGGCCGTTTCGTGGTCAAAACTCAGTAAGTCTACAAAGAAAGACCCCATTTTTCCAGCACCTAGTATCAGAATCTTCATCTTTTTGCTTTTCTTTTTTTAAAAAGGTGCAGAAGAGGGGCTTGGATTGAACAACCCACGTGTGGCTCGTTCAGTCCAAGCCCCCTTTCTTCAGCTTTTCTTATTGGTTCATCACTTCGATTTGCTGACGCACGCTCTCTTCGTGGATGCTTTCAAACACATCCTTGATGAAATCGGATGACATGCCGCAGAGCACGCCTTGCGCACCGCGCTTGTCGAGGATTTCGGTGTAGCGGCTTGTCTGCACCACGGTCATGTCGTGCTTGCGCTTGTATTCACCAATCTCGCGGCTGATGCGCATACGCTTAGAGAGGAGTTCGATGAGTGAGTTGTCAATCTCGTCAATCTGTCGACGCAAGGCGGTGAGGCTCTCCGTGGTTTCAGTGATTTTGCGGATAACGAGTTTGTCGAGGATGAAGTCGAGTACGTCGGGCGTTACCTGCTGGCTAGCGTCGCTCCAAGCAGCGTCGGGGTTGCAGTGGCTCTCCACGATGAGGCCGTCGAAACCAAGGTCCATGGCCTGCTGGCAAAGTGGAGCTACCAGTTCGCGCTTACCGCCAATGTGGCTGGGGTCGCCAAAGATGGGCAATCCGGGGCAGCGACGACGCAGCTCGATGGGGATGTGCCACATGGGCAAGTTGCGGTAGAGCTTCTTTTCGTAGGTTGAGAAGCCGCGGTGGATAACGCCCAAGCGAGTGATGCCCGCTTGATTGATGCGCTCGAGTCCGCCAATCCATAGTTCGAGGTCGGGGTTGACGGGGTTTTTCACGAGCACGGGGATGTCCACTCCCTTCAGCGTGTCGGCAATCTCTTGCATGGCAAAGGGGTTGGCCACGGTGCGCGCACCAATCCAGAGCAAGTCGATGCCCGCTTTAAGGCAAGCCTCTACGTGAGCGTGGGTGGCCACTTCGGTACACACCTTCATGCCCGTTTCCTTCTGCACCTCGTTGAGCCAAGCTAGGCCAGGCTCGCCAATGCCTTCGAAACCTCCAGGCTTTGTGCGGGGCTTCCATATGCCGGCGCGGAATAGCTTCACGCCTTTCTTTGAGAGTTGAGTGGCTGTGCTCATCACCTGCTCTTCGGTTTCAGCCGAGCAGGGACCAGCTATTACGATGGGACGCTTGTCGTCGTTCTCTGTAAGATTCAGTGGGGTAAGATTGAGTTCCATATAGTATTGAGTTTGTGTTAATTATCGGTTTATGATGTTGAAATAGCGAGGGAAAAGCAATTTTAAAAAACTTGCTTGATGCGCTCTAAGGCTTCGGCGAGTTTCTCCTCCTTTGCGCAGAGCGAGATGCGAATGTAGCGTTTGCCGTTAGAGCCGAAGATGAAGCCAGGGGTGATGAACACGCGTGCCTCATGCAGCACTTTCTCGGTGAGTTCCTCCACGTCGTTGTAGTGGTCGGGGATGCGTCCCCAGAGGAACATGCCCACCTGAGTAGGGTCGTAGTGGCATTGCAAGGCATCCATAATCTCGCCAGCCAGCTTGCGGCGGCGGGCGTACACCTCGATGTTTGCTTCGTGGTGCCATTCGTCGCTGTTGTTGTAGGCTTCGGCAGCGGCTAGCTGAATGGCGCGGAACGTGCCCGAGTCGATGTTGCTCTTCACCTTTAGTATCCAACTCACGAAGGTGGCGTTGGTGGCAAGCATGCCCACGCGCCAACCGGGCATATTGTGGCTCTTGCTCATGGAGTTGAACTCAATGCAGCAGTCCTT
>CAVFOF010000023.1:0-19755 GCA_963623895.1 bacterium | reverse complement strand
TCACTTCCAAAATTTCCATCTTTAAGAAGCAAAACTAGCAAGCATGATTTTGTATAATAGAAGAGCTTTACTATACGCCAACTCCTCCCCTCTTCTACCTCACACTGCCTCCGCACAACTGCCAAAACCTTCCAAATGGCAAGATAAATAGCAAGAAAGCCTACTTTATGCCACAAAAATAACAGCTATTACAGCAATTTGTTGTACATTTGCAGAGATAAATCACACTTGCGTGTGTTTTACCCACTAAAAACTGACATAAAGATTAACCAAAAGCCACTTTGCGAGCTTTTTGCACGCTGAGGACAGAACAACATCGAAAAACAATTGCATTCAGCCATGACGTATAATATAGATATGCTTCGTGCATTTTATGGCAGCTACACACAGAAGGTTGCCGACACCCGAAAAAAACTACAACGCCCTCTTACATACGCCGAAAAAATCCTCTTTTCCCACCTCGTGGGCGAAGTGCCCGCTGAGGGATTTAAGCGCGGAAAGGACTACGCTCAATTCTCGCCCAACCGCGTGTGTATGCAAGATGCCACCGCCCAGATGGCCATTCTACAGTTCATCAACTCGGGACGCGAAAAAGCCGTCGTACCAAGTACCATCCACTGCGACCACCTCATCCAAGCCTATCAAGGCGCAGAGCCTGACTTGGCCTCCGCCTGCCAAACGAACAAGGAGGTATACGCCTTCTTGAAATCGGCCGCTCAAAGATACGGCATGGGATTTTGGGGACCTGGGGCAGGCATTATCCATCAGGTGGTGTTCGAAAACTATGCTTTCCCTGGAGGCATGATGGTTGGCACTGACTCACACACGCCCAACGCTGGCGGCATGGGCATGGCAGCTATTGGTGTAGGCGGTGCCGATGCAGTTGACGTGATGGTGGGCACACCTTGGGAACTGAAAGTGCCGCGACTTATCGGTGTAAAACTTACGGGGTCGCTCTCAGGATGGGCTTCGCCAAAGGATGTGATTCTCTACTTGGCAGGAAAACTCACTACTAAGGGGGGCACCAATGCCATCATTGAATATTTTGGCCCAGGAGCCGAGACCTTGCCCGCCACGGGTAAATCCACTATCTGCAACATGGGTGCTGAGGTGGGAGCCACTACCTCAATCTTCCCCTACGACAGGCAAATGGAAGCTTATCTCAAAGCTACTAACCGAGCCGACGTGGTCGAAATGGCACAGAGCGTCAGCACAGAGCTAAAGGCTGATGACGAAGTAATAAACGACCCCGAACACTACTACGACGAGTTCATCACCATCAATCTAAGCGAACTTACTCCTTATATTAATGGTCCGTTTACGCCAGATGCCGCTTGTGCCGCCAACCAAATGGCTCAAAAGGTGGTACACGCCGACTTGCCTCCGAAGGTAGAGGTTTGCCTGATTGGTTCATGCACCAACTCATCCTATCAAGACTTGTCGCGTGCGGCCTCCGTGGTGAGAACAATGCAAGCAGCAGGCCGAACAATGAAGGCTCAGCTCATCGTGTGCCCTGGCTCGGAATTAGTGAGAGCTACTGCCGAACGTGACGGACTACTAAAAACGTTTACCGACGCTGGTGCCCTCGTTATGACCAACGCCTGTGGCCCATGCATCGGACAATGGAAACGCGTAACCAACGACCCCACTCGCAAGAACAGCATCGTCACCAGCTTCAACCGCAACTTTGCCAAACGTGCGGATGGCAATCCCAACACTTATGCCTTCATCACCTCACCCGAAGTGGCTGTAGGTTATGCCTTTACAGGTACACTCAACGAGCACCCCTCCTTCAGCGAAGGATGGCCTAGCTTCACCCCCGAGGGCGAAGCACTGCCTACTCAAGGATACGAGCACGAAGATGCAAAAGTTAAAGCTACGCAACCCGCCTACAACATTGAGCCTGACGCTAGCACGGAGGTTGCCATCAACCCCGAAAGCGAACGTCTGCAACGCCTAACTCCCTTCACCCCTTGGGAAGGGAACGACTTTTGCTCACTCCCCTTGCTCATCAAGGTAAAGGGTAAATGCACCACCGACCACATCTCAATGGCTGGATCATGGTTGCGTTTCCGTGGCCATCTACAAAACATCTCACGCAACATGCTCCTAGGCGGTGTCAATGCCTTTACCGACCAAACGGGTGAAGTCATTGACAGCACGACTGGAACAGCTTCTGAGGTGTGGCAAGCGGCCGAGCACTACCGCGACCAAAGGGGAGGCAGCGTCATTGTGGCCGAAGACAACTATGGAGAAGGCTCAAGCCGCGAGCATGCCGCTATGGAGCCTCGCTACCTTGGCGTGAAAGCCGTGTTGGTAAAGAGCTTTGCCCGTATTCACGAAACCAACCTCAAGAAGCAGGGCATTTTGGCACTGACGTTTGCCAATCCCTCCGACTACGAGCTCGTGCAGCAAGGCGACACATTCACCATCGCTTGCAGCAGCATTGCTCCTGGTCAGCCCATAGCCATCACGCTCAACCATGCTGACGGCTCAAGCGACAAGGTGATGACCAACCACACCTACAACGAATTGCAAATAAAATGGTTCAAAGCTGGCTCAGCACTAGCTGCCATCGACAAATAAATCACCCCACCCCACTCAGGACTCAACCTCATGACAAATACTAAATTAAGCCTATCAACCGACGGCACACTCATCGTGCCCAACCAAGTAGAAGTGCCCTTCATCACGGGCGACGGCATCGGCGTGGAAATTATGCCTGCCATGCAGCAAGTGGTCAACAAATCCGTAGCCGAAGCCTACCAAGGCGAGAAGCAAATACTATGGAAGGAAGTGCAAGCTGGTCAGCGAGCCTTCGACACCCTAGGCACTTACCTGCCCGATGAAACGCTGAAGGCTTTTGCCGACTATCACATTGGTATCAAGGGACCGCTCACCACTCCCGTAGGCGGTGGCATTCGTTCGCTCAACGTGGCCATGCGCCAAGGGCTCGACCTCTACGTATGTCTGCGACCCGTAAGATGGTTCAAGGGCATTGAGTCGCCAGTAAAACATCCCGAAAAGGTCAACATGGTCGTGTTCCGCGAGAACACGGAGGACATCTATGCGGGCATTGAGTGGAAGGCCTCCTCAAGCGAAGCCCGACGCTTCTATGAGTTTATCCACAACGAAATGGGAGTGGACAAGGTGCGCTTCCCCGACACCTCAGCTTTCGGCGTGAAGCCCGTCTCGGCCGAAGGCTCTAAACGCTTAATTAAGGCCGCTTGTCGGTACGCTGTAAACAACGGCACAAACCACGTAACCCTCGTACATAAGGGAAACATCATGAAGTTTACCGAGGGCGGATTTAAGCAATGGGGCTACGAGGTATGCGAGGATTTATTCAACGGACAAGTCCGCATGGACGACTGCATCTGTGATGCTTTCTTGCAGAACGCCCTGCTCAAGCCTGAGGCCTACGACGTGATAGCCACGCTCAACCTCAACGGCGACTACGTATCAGACATGCTAGCAGCACAAGTGGGCGGCATCGGCATTTCACCAGGAGCCAACATCAACTATGAGGTAGGACGTGCCGTGTTTGAAGCAACTCACGGAACCGCCCCCGACATTGCTGGTACGAACCAAGCCAACCCTTGCTCGCTCATCCTCTCGGGCGTAATGCTCTTGGAGCACCTCGGATGGAACAAAGCCGCTGGACTCATCAACAAAGCCTTGGAACAACTCTTCGAACAAGGCTATGCCACAGCCGACTTGGCTCGATTTATGGAGAATGGCAAGCCGCTCGGCACGAAAGAGTTTACCGCTGCTCTTTGCAACAGCATGGGCGAATAATTCGCCCGACTGACCCTCGAAAAAGGCGAAAAAGAGGAGCAACCTCTCTCGCCCCTCATAAACAACCCTAGTAGACACACATAGCAAACAAGACATGACCGACAAAAAAGAATACCTTATATATAAGTTAGCCGACAACCTAAAAAGCTGTGTAAAGATTGACGCAGACCTCTTCAGAAAGCTTGACGTAAAGCGCGGACTGCGCAACGAAGATGGCACGGGCGTGCTCGTGGGACTAACCAACATCGGTAACGTGGTAGGCTACGAGCGCACTGCCGATGGATTAATGCCCATCGAGGGTAAACTCTATTTTCGAGGCTACGAGGTGTCTGACTTGGTACACTCCATCCTCGAAGAACAACGTTTCGGGTTTGAAGAGGTGGCCTATCTCCTACTCTCAGGAAGACTACCCGATACCGAAGAGCTAGAGCAATTCCGTCTTCTGCTCATCGACAACATGCCGCTCATGTCGAAGACCACACTCAACATCGTGGAACTCGAAGGTAGCGACATCATGAACATCTTGGCGCGCAGTGTGCTCGAACTATACACCTACGATAGCAACCCCGACGACATCTCGCGTGACAACCTCATGCGACAGAGCATCGAACTCATTTCTAAGTTCCCCACCATCATCGCCTACGCCTACAACATGCTCCGTCATAAAACGCTAGGACGCTCTCTCCACATCCGTCACCCCAAAGAGGGATACTCCCTGGCAGAGAACTTCCTCTACATGCTTCTAGGCACGCACTACACTCCGCTCGATGCTCGCACACTCGACTTGCTACTGATTTTACAAGCCGAGCACGGCGGTGGTAATAACTCCACCTTCACCGTGCGTGTGACCTCCTCAACCTGCACCGACACCTACTCTTCCATCGCCGCTGGAATCGGTTCACTAAAGGGACCGAAGCATGGTGGAGCCAACATTCGAGTACACCACATGATGGAGCACCTTAAGCAAAACATCCGCCACTGGGACGACGAAGCAGAAATCAGCCACTACCTACACAAAATAGTGAAGAAGGAGGCCTACGATAGCACAGGACTCATCTACGGAATAGGACACGCCGTGTACACGCTTTCCGACCCACGCGCCGTATTGCTGAAGGAGATGGCACGTAAATTGGCGCAAGAGAAAGGACGTACGGAAGAGTTTGAATTCATGGAGCGCATCGAAAAGCTAGCAGTGGAAGCTGTCTACGACATCAAGGGGAAGAACAAGCAGCTTTGTGCCAACGTCGACTTCTATTCAGGCTTCGTCTACGATCTTATCGGACTGCCCATCGAAATCTACACACCGCTCTTTGCCATGGCACGCATCGTAGGTTGGTGCGCCCACCGCAACGAGGAATTAGGCTTCGCTGGCCGACGCATCATTCGCCCAGCCTACCGCTGCGTGGCCGACATCAGAGATTACGTTTCCATCAGCAAGCGATAGCCACATCTTCCCACCCACCACAACATAAAAGCATCGCCGAGCGCATACACTGCACTGATGATCACAATCAGCCAGTATGCACGGCGACGCTTTTTTATATACGCCACAAGGTCAAACAATAGCCCCAGCCGATTTATGTCATAAAGCTAAGCTATACCCATCCATTAACAAAGGCTATACCCACTTCCACGAACCGATACTCAATATTGAGTATTTTACTAGCTCAACTACTCTTTCACCCAAAATGGGTATTGCCCCTCTTGCCAGATATAAGTTACTTTGCACCAAAGAATAAATCACTCACTCCCAGCCCTCATCAAGAAGCGAGGTTAAACAATCTACATTATTATGACTGGTATATTTTTTGGAAGCACAACGGGCAACACCGAGGAAGTAGCAAACACTATCGCAGAGAAACTTAGCATCGACCCTAGCCACATCCACAATGTGGGCAACACCTCAGCCGACATCGTGGCCAACTATGACACCATCCTGCTAGGATCCTCAACCTGGGGCTACGGCGACTTACAAAATGATTGGTACGACTTTCTCGACGCATTGGCCGAACAAGACCTTCAAGGCACGAAAGTGGGTCTATTCGGCTGCGGCGACAGCGACTCCTACGGCGACACATTCTGCGGTGCTCTCGGCCAAATTTATAATGCCTTGCAAAGCACAGGCTGCACCTTTATTGGTGCCTATGAACCCACTGACTACAACGTGACCGACTCCGACGTGTGCCGCGACGGACTCTTCGTGGGATTGGCCATCGACGAAAGCGACGATGACGATAAAAACCAAGTTCGCATCACCAACTGGTGCGAACTCGTAAAGTAACATAGAAAATTCTCAATAGCCCTCGCTCCTCACTCATTAACCCTCAAACCCTCCCCACTATGTCGGCAGATGACTCCAACCATTTCGACTCGCTCAAACTCTTCATGCACCAAATCTATGAGTATCGTAAAGGGGTGCGTCAACTCGTGCTCTGCACCATGTGTAACGAGTGTGCAGAAATCATGTGTGACCGCCTTAGTTCGCAAGGCATACACTATCTGCTACAGCCAGTATCAGCCAAAAAGGTGAACATGTACTTTGGCAACGATGCCTGCCTAGGAGTGGGGAAAACGTTCATTCATAAAACCATGAATGAGTACACACCAGCCGAGGACTTCATGTTGGGAGCTATGCTAGGATACGATTTGAGAGGGCAATGTGAACGTTTCTGCAAGCGCACCGAACACCTATAAGCCCACGCTTAGCGAGGCAACACAAACGAAACCTAAAAACTAAGGGTTGCATCCTTCCTATCAAGTTGGAATTGATGCAACCCTTAGTTTTTAGGTTGATGCTTAATGGAATTTTTGAAACACCGCAGAAGAGCATCCAAGCAATTCGTGAAACGCTCATGAAGCTAATCTCGAAAGCCCATTCTAGCTGTAGCCCAACCAACAAGCAACTTTTAGATAAGATACTGAGAGGAGATGCTCTCATTCTCCATCACGCGACGAATAGTTTCGGCTAACATGCCGCTCACAGTGAGTTCCTTAACCTTAGAGCAAACGCCACGATAGGGAATGCTATCGGTGAACACCATCTCCTTCAAAGCCGAGGCTTCTACACGCTCATCGGCAGGACCTGACATGATGCAGTGGCTAGCGATGGCGCGCACGCTATTCGCTCCGTGTGACATAATCAAGTCGGCGGCCTTAGTGATTGTGCCTGCTGTGTCAACAATGTCGTCGACCAAGATAACGTCCATGCCCTGCACATCACCGATAATCTGCATGTCGGCCACTTCATTGGCCTTCTTGCGGCTCTTGTTGCACAACACCATCGGGCAATCGAGGTACTTAGCGTAGGAGGCAGCACGCTTTGAACCGCCTACGTCGGGCGAAGCAATGCAGAGGTTCTTTAGGTTAAGACTCTTAATGTAGGGGAGCATCACCGTAGAAGCATAAAGATGGTCGACGGGCACATCGAAGAAGCCTTGCTCCTGATCAGCATGCAAATCCATCGTCATCAAGCGGTCAATTCCCGCAACGCTCAAAAGGTCGGCGCACAGCTTAGCACCAATGCTCACACGGGGCTTGCTCTTGCGATCCTGACGAGCCCAACCAAAGTAGGGAACGACAGCGCAGATGCTACGTGCAGAAGCACGCTTGGCTGCATCAATCATTAGCAAAAGTTCCATTAGATTGTCGGAATTGGGGAATGTGCTCTGAACGAGAAAAACATCGCGACCGCGGATGCTCTCCTCATAACAAACCTCAAACTCACCCTCTGCGAATTTAGTTACAGTGAGGTCTCCCAGCGGACAGCCAAGTTCCTCACAAATCTTTTCAGCCAAGTAACGGGAAGCCGTTCCCGAAAAGACCATAAAAGAGTTGTTGTTCATTGTTGTGTGTGTATGAATTGTGTTATTAAAGGTGTTTCTTATTATTCATGGAAGCTAATCCAAACATAGACCGCCTACTCAGCCAAACGACGCAACTTACGGTAATGTTGTATAAGCTCCTTGAAGTCTTGAGTGGAGTGAACACTGAATTTGTTCCATATATCGCCGAGTATCACCGCACCGCCAAAACCAAGTTCCTTCACTTGTGACAAGCTAGCAAATTCCACTCCCCCCATGGCCATTACCTTACGATCAATTACCTTTTGTTGGGCAAGTTCACGCAACTGACTTGGGGTGTATAAAACACCGCTCTCGACGGTTGAAGTAGGATATAAAGGGGATAGAAAAACGTAGTCGCACATCTTCTTATGTGCCTTTACCTCCTCAGCCGTGTGACACGTGCAAGAGAGGTGACCTTTGTACTTGGGGGGGAGTTCTGGATTACGATGATTTAGATGTATGCCCTTCAGGCCATACTCATTCTTCAAATAGAAGTGATCATGCACTACAATGCGCTTACGATAAGGCTCGGATATAAGCGTAAGCAATCTTTCGGAGTACACTGGTTCCGCATTAGGCTTGCGAAGGTGAAGCCCCTCTAGTCCCTCTTCGAAAAGGGCATTGAGTATTTGGTGTTCCTCCACAAAGAAATACGGTGTGGTCATTAATAGAAGTTTCATGATGCATTTCCTATTTGGTTGCAAAGGTACAATTTTTAACGCATTCTTCCCAAGTTATCCTATTTTTTTAGAACACTCTTGTTAAGTTTATGCTAAGAATTTCAAAAAGAGAAGACTACCATGCAATGACGGAATAATGCAATTGGAAAGCATTACAGCCCAAACTACGTTTTCAACCAAAACTACTTATTGTCCTGAATATCATATAGATTGGCCGAAATCACCTATCACTAGATTTATGATAATAAAACTTAAAGATGACACGACTTCCGTTTTTGAAAAAAATTGAGCGGCTATAGTCAACCCTGCTGCTCACCTTGGTAGCTACCTTTGCACCCGATTAAAAAAGTATTTAAACAGAATGAAACTAGTAAGCATGTTGTTACGCCTAACACTTTGTTTGTGCGTTGTTTGCTGCATTAATTCGTGCCAGCAAAAGAAACAGGAAGAAACCGAAAGCACTTCGTTTAAAACAATGAAGGTGGAAAGAAAGGATCTTACTCTTTCGTCATCTTATTCCGCCTCCATTCAAGGTCGACAAGACATTGCAATCTACCCGCAAGTATCGGGCAAGATACAACGTCTCTGCGTAAAGGAAGGTGACAAGGTTAACAAAGGTCAATTGCTATTCGTAATCGACCAAGTGCCTTATCGTGCAGCATTAGCCACCGCTCTTGCTAACGAACAGCAGGCTCAATCAACTTGCAGCAATGCAAAGATTACCTACGAAAGCAACCAAGAACTCTTCGGCCAAAAGATAATCTCTGCTTATGCGCTCGAAACAAGCAAGAACAGTTACCTTACAGCAAAAGCACAGGTGGCGCAAACGGCAGCTCAAGTGGTTAACGCAAAGAACGACCTCTCCTACACAGAGGTGCGCAGCCCTGCCAATGGCGTAGTGGGTGTGTTGCCCTATCGCGTGGGAACGTTGGTTAGTCCAAGTATGGCTCAACCGCTGACTACCGTGTCGGACAACTCCCAAATGTACGTCTATTTCTCGATGACTGAGAAGCAGTTGCTCAACATTATCCGACAATACGGATCGAAGGACGCAGCCATCAAGCAAATGCCTAAACTCTCCTTGCAATTGGGCGACCAAAGCATTTATAACCACAAAGGAAAACTGGAAAGCATCAGCGGGGTGATTGACCAACAAACAGGTACGGTTAGCCTAAGAGCAACCTTCGAAAACCCTGAACGATTGCTCAATAGCGGCGGATCTGGCAACGTGCTCATACCCTCTGAAAGAACAGGTGTAATCGTTATCCCTCAAGCTGCAACCGTGCAACAGCAGGACAAGCACATCGTCTACAAAGTGGTTAACAAAAAGGCCGTGGCTCAGCTAGTAGACGTAGAGGACTTGAACGACGGAACAAACTATATCGTGACAAGCGGACTGAACGTAGGCGACGAAATTGTGGCCGATGGCGCAGGCATGGTTCACGAAGGTGATGTAGTAAAAACGAAATAAACACTGGCGATTATGAAAGGCAATATATTTATAAAAAGGCCAGTCATGGCCATCTGTACTGCCATCCTTATCGTGATGGTAGGTGCAATCTCGCTTTTCGAGTTACCAGTAGAGCAGTACCCCGACATCGCACCTCCTACCGTAATGGTGACAGCCACCTACACTGGTGCTGATGCCGATGCCGTGATGAAGAGTGTGATTATGCCTCTTGAGGAAAGCATCAATGGTGTGGAAGACATGATGTATATCACCTCAACGGCCACCAACTCAGGCTCAGCTGAGATTAAGGTCTACTTCAAGCAAGGAACAGACCCCGACATGGCAACCGTCAACGTGCAAAACCGAGTTTCGAAAGCGCAAGGCTTGCTGCCTTCTGAGGTAACAAAGATTGGTGTGACCACGCAGAAACGACAAAGCAGTTTCTTACAGATTGGTACATTGGTCAGCGAAGATGGTAAATATGATGAAACGTTCTTGGCTAACTACCTAGACATTAGCGTCATCCCTGAGATTAAACGTATCAATGGCGTGGGCGAAGTAGTAGAGCTTGGTGACACGTATAGCATGCGTATCTGGCTCAAGCCTGATGTAATGGCTCAGTATAACCTACAGCCCTCGGACGTGACTTCCGTACTGGGTGAGCAGAATATTGAAGCCCCGACAGGTTCTCTTGGTGCAGAATCAGCCAACACGTTCCAATACACCATGAAATACCATGGTCGTCTTAAAAGCGTGGAACAATTCGAGAATATGGTTATCCGTTCGAACTCGGATGGATCAGTACTCAGACTAAAGGATGTTGCCTCTGTAGAATTAGGCCGTTTGTCCTATAGCTACCGCAGTAAAGTGGATGAGAAGCCTGGTGTTACCTTCCTTACTTTCCAAGTGGCAGGTGCCAACGCAACGGAGGTTAACCAGCAAATCTCTGCCAAACTGGATGAGATGTCAAAGGCTTTACCAAAGGGATGTAAGTTCGTTCAGATGCAAAGTTCTAACGATTTCCTCTTCGCCTCTATCCACAACGTGGTTGAAACACTAGTCATCGCTATTATCTTGGTTATTCTTGTGGTTTACTTCTTCTTGCAAGACTTCAAGAGTACGCTTATTCCCTCTATCTCAATCATCGTCAGTCTGGTAGGTACATTTGCTTGCTTGGAAATTGCCGGTTTCAGTATTAATATCCTTACACTCTTCGCTCTAGTACTTGCTATTGGTACGGTGGTGGATGATGCCATTGTAGTGGTTGAAGCTGTACAAGCCAAATTTGACGTAGGTTATACTTCGCCTTACATCGCGACAAGAGACGCCATGCACGACATCAGTATGGCGGTTGTATCGTGTACCTTAGTGTTCATGGCAGTGTTCATTCCTGTGTGTTTCATGGGTGGCACGACGGGAATCTTTTATACTCAATTTGGCGTAACAATGGCCACTTCAGTAGGCCTTTCAATGATTTCTGCATTGACGCTATGCCCTGCACTTTGCGCATTATTGATGCGACCCAGCAAAGAGGATGGAAAAAAGAAGGGATTTTCGCATGTAATACGTTCTGCCTATAATGCCTCGTTCAATGCGGTATTCGGCAAATACAAACGTGGAGTGATGTTCTTCTTCCACCACCGTTGGCTTGTTTGGACAGGCTTGATAGCCTCCGTAGCCTTGCTGGTAGTCCTTATGACCTCTACTAAGACGGGCTTTGTGCCTCAGGAGGATCAGGGTACTATCATCGTGCAGATCAGCACTTCTCCAGGTTCTACCTTGGAACAAACAAACAAAGTAATGGATCGTGCAACTGCCATTTTGAACAAGGTGGAAGAAATTGAACATTATAGTGCCACCTCTGGCTATGGTCTACTTTCAGGTCAAGGCACATCCTACGGCTCTATCATTATCCGTCTTAAGAATTGGGAGGAAAGAAAGGGAAAGGAGCACCACATTGACAACGTAATGGCAAGACTCAACAAGGAGTTTAGCAAGATTAAGGAAGCCCAAGTATTTAGTTTCCAAACGGCCATGATTCCTGGTTACGGTATGGGTAACTCAATTGAGCTAAACATGCAGGACAAAACAGGCGGAGACAGCAAGGTTTTCTATCAACACGTACTGAAGTTCATTGCTGCACTCAACCAACGTCCCGAAATTGCAACGGCCTACACTTCATACAACATGAACTTTCCCCAAGTGGCTGTGGATGTCGATGCTGCCAAGTGTAAACGTGCTGGCATCTCCCCCTCTACTATCCTTGACGCTCTAGGCAGCTATTGCGGTGGTTCGTATGTGTCGAACTACAACGAATTTGGTAAGGTATATCGTGTAATGATACAGTCCTCTCCCCAATACCGCCTCGACAAGCATGCATTGGAGAACATGTTCGTACGCAATGGAGACGAAATGGCATCGCTCAGTGAGTTTGTTACACTAAAGGATATTATGGGTCCCGAACAGGCCACTCGCTTCAATCTTTACAGTTCTATCACTGTCAACGTGAACGCTGCAGATGGTTATTCTTCGGGTGAGGCTCAAAAGGCTATTGCTGAGGTTTCATCAAAGACATTGCCCACCGGCTATTCCTATGAATACGGCGGAATGGCACGTGAAGAGGCACAAAATGGCGGAGCTCGTTCACTCCTCATCTATGGCATCTGTATCGTGCTAATCTACATCATTATGGCCTGCCTCTATGAAAGTTTCCTCATTCCTTGGGCCGTCATTCTCTCCGTACCTTTTGGTCTAATGGGTAGCTTCTTGTTCGCTCGTTGGTTTGGCCTAGAAAACAACATCTACTTGCAGACTGGTTTGATTATGCTTATCGGTTTGTTGGCCAAGACAGCCATCTTGATTACAGAATATGCAGTAGAACGACGCAGAGCTGGCATGGGCATCGTAGCCTCAGCATTCTCAGCAGCTCAATCCCGTCTACGTCCTATTCTAATGACCGTGCTTTGCATGGTGTTTGGTATGCTTCCGCTAATGTTCTCAACGGGTGCTGGTGCCAATGGTAATAGTTCGTTGGGCACAGGTGTTGTAGGCGGTCTATTGATAGGGTCACTTGCTCTAATCTTCGTAGTGCCAGTGTTTTACGTGGCCTTCGAATACCTACAAGAGAAAGTACGCAAGCCCTATCACGAAGAACCCGATTACGAGATAAGCAAGGCCATTGAGCAATCCAATGAAGAGAAAAGGCTTGCAGGCAAATAACTACAATGAACCAACGTGTATGAAAAATATAATATACAGTGTCGCTCTAACTGCAACCCTAAGCAGTTGCGGCATATACAGGAACTATGAGCCCAAGCAAGTAGACCCTGGTCAACTATTCGGCGACTCCGTGCTCGACCATTCGATTGCCGATTATCAGGTGGGCAACGATTCTAAGAACGCCCAGTCAAACGATTCGAGCAACGTTTTCCGCTGCGACTCTGATAACATTCAAAGCCTTGGCTTTATGGACTGGCACGAATTGTTTCAAGATGCTAAGTTACAGTCGCTCATTGAACAAGCTTTATGCAACAACACCGACTTGCAAACTGCTCTTTTACGAGTAGATGAAGCCAATGCCACGCTCAAAGCAGCAAAACTTGCATTCTATCCCTCATTTGCCATAGCTCCCCAAGGTGGAGTAAGCAGTTTCGGGGGTGAAGCCGCCTCAAAAACCTACTCTATCCCTTTGACGATGAGCTGGGAAATCGACATATTCGGCCGTCTACGCAATGCTAAGAAGCAGTCGGAAGCATTGCTTGCTAAGAGTAAGGACTACCAACAGGCCGTACGCACTCAAGTGATTGCCAACGTGGCCAACATCTACTACACCCTTGTGGTGCTTGATGAACAGTTGCGCATCACGAAGGAAACAGAACAACAATGGGAAGAAACCTTGACGACCGTTAAGGCTCTCATGAAAGCTGGTCGTTACAACGAAGCAGGCGTATCGCAGATGGAAGCCACTCTGCATAGTGTGCATACCTCGGTGGTCGAATTGGAGGCTAAGATTGCCCAAACAGAAAATAGTTTATCCATCTTGCTTTGCGAGTCACCACGGAAACATGAACGCAGCAGCATGGAGAGTCTGCCTAGCTTTCCCGAGCAATTGTCAGTGGGCATTCCTCTCCAAATGCTCTCTGTTCGCCCCGACGTTCGCCAAGCTGAGCGTAACATAGAAACAGCCTACTATGCGGTGAACATTGCTCGTGCAGCATTCTATCCGTCACTCAATTTGAGCGGAAGTGTAGGTTGGACTAACTCGGCCGGTGCAGCCATTGTCAATCCTGGTAAATTCCTTGCTTCAGCACTAGGCGCAATCACAGCCCCTCTCTTTACAAAAGGTAAGAACAAGGCCCTGTTGCAGATTGCTCGTGACCAACAGAAGGAAACGGAATTGGTCTTCCAGCAGACCTTACTCAATGCCGGCAAGGAGGTGAACGATGCGCTTACAACGTATCAATCCACGAAGAACAAAGATGAAAGCATTGAACAACAAATCACAGCTTTGAAGAAGACCCTTGCAAGCACCATCCTGCTGATGAAGAATGGCAACAACACCTATCTAGAGGTGATTACTGCTCGACAGTCACTGCTGAGTGCGGAACTTCAGAAGACGGGTAATAAACTATCCGAAATGCAAAGTGTTATAAATCTATACCAAGCCCTAGGTGGCGGACAGGAAAACAATCATTAAGCATACATATCCATAAAGAGAATGTATTATCGTGTTTAGTAGGCAGCCTGCGAAGTGATTCGCGGACTGCCTTTTTAGTTACAAAGAAATGAGTATTTATAATGTGTAGAGATGAAGATAGCTGAGCATTAGAAACGAGTAAAGGCAGCGTGCTTGAGAGAACATACTGCCTTTACTATTACTTCCTCTTACAAGGAGGATTAATTCCGACTATTGAAGTGGGACAATTCGGATTGTGGAATTGTGAGATTAACGAACTAGCTTTTTCTTACCATTAATGATAAACACACCGTGCGTTGTCTTTGTAACCTTTCGACCTTGTAAATCATAGATTTCATTATTCAGCATTGAGCTATTGCTTGGAAGGCCTTCAATAGCCGTTGCGATATTCGTTGGTTCGATGTACCATTGCGATGCACTCGCATCCGCTGTCCAAGGCACGAGTTTCAAGCTTCCATCAAGATGAATAGCTGGATAGGTCGCATTACTAGGAGTAGAACAAACGAACGCACTTTCGCCATTCACTTTCGAGGCGATACGATAAAGTGCAGCCAACTGGGGCGTGATTGTCACAGGAAGCGTATTATAAACGGCGGGAGTGCTACCTATGTATACGCTAGCTTCCTCGTTGCAGATGCTCCAATACCCCGTTGCTGCATCCTCTTTGAAGGATAAGAGCAAAGACTTGTCTTGTTCGTCATAGTCCTTCACGCTCAAAGCTGAGGCTGAGGCTGAAAGATATTTCTTACCGCCACGGGCTATGTTGTAAACACGATACTTCACCTTATCATTCAACTTAATGGTAGGAACTTTCTCAATGGCCAAGTTAATAGCCTCATAATTAGCTTTTGTGAATTCCTTAACAAACAATTCGTAAGCCTTTGAAACGCCATTAATGGCATTTTTGTCATAGTTTCCAACAAGCTCTCCACTGTTATCGAGGATGGACTCAATTATCACCTCAATCCCCTCTTTAACGAGCGACAATCGATTGACATCAGCCTTATAAGAGTAGGCACTATCGGTGATTGCCTCTATGGAATAGTTCTTATACACAATGGTGTAGTCTCCCCCGAAGGTGCTTTCTTCATAGACGAATGCGAGCGTATTGTTTCGCTGCCAAGCCATGGTTGAATAGGCCGAGCCAATATAGCTAGCTTGGTGATATCCATCCCAATCCTTGGCAATTGAGTCAGCGTTTACAAAGTCGACAAGCGAGGCCAGCTCCTTGTAGTAGATGCCCACATTGCTTCGACCGTCTCCCATAGGTACTGACTGTAGAAGCAGACATACTTCCTTACCATCCTTCTTTCTTTGTGCTGGCACAACCATAACTTCTCCGTTGCAGGAGTTGTTGGTTGCCACGACACCTTTATTACTAGCTCCCGAGAAGGCCACGCTGCCCCAAGTGCCTTCGGCTTTCTCGCTATTGGTGAAGTGGAACACATTATAATAGCGTCCGCCATACAAACGAGAGGAGCAAAGCACGGATCCATCAGGCAGTTCTTCCACCTTCGGCTCGTCAGCTCCTGAAGGGATTGGAGCTACGTTCACTCCACCGAGTACCTTCCAGGTAGTCCCGAAGTCATCAGAATAGAGCACATAGTTCTTATTCACATTATTCACATCCTTCAGCAGTACGGAACAATACAAACGATAGGCACTGCCCACCTTTACCGTACTGCTTTGGAATATACGTCCAGAACCCACAAACATGCTCTTTGCTGTGCCAATCTTGCAGGAGTCGAACTGCGAGTAGATGCTCTCAGAGATGTCAACTGGTTCACCCCAAGTTTGTCCGCCATCCTCACTATAGAAGCGCGCCATCGCTTGGTGCTTACTGCGAGTGCCATTGGGAAACATCACGTTCCCCGAGCACGATAATAGTAATACCCGATTGCTCTCGCTGTCGGCCACGATACAAGGATCACCGAATCCTGTGTTCATCAGCACACTCGTATCTGTGTATTTTTCGCAGGAAACCAACGTTTTTGGTTCAGTCCATGTAGCCCCATTGTCTATGGAGTAAGCATAACGCAGGTCTAGTTTTCCTGAACCTATGTCGCCGCCCGAATAGCGATAGTCGGCTACAGCAACCAACGTGCCGTTCTTGGCCTGTGCCACTGCGGGTATGCGGTATACTACCTTATATTCGCCTTTCGAGGTATCATAGATAAAAAGGTTGGTCTGCGGTTCTTCTTGAGCCGTACTTTTCTCCACTTGAACGTAGAAGTTGCTCACCTCAATACCCTTGTTTTCGCCCGAGAGGGTGAACTCTGCCGTGCGTTTATTAAGGCCATTCAACGAAACGTGTTGTGTGGCCGAAGAGGTGGCATAAGAAGTATCACCTACCTTCAGTGTCAAGGTGCTTGAGTTGTTTGCTACGTTAGCAAAGTCGAACTGATAGCTCGTTACTACATAGCCAGATGGTGCTGTCAACTTATAGGTGCACGAATTAGATGTAGAACCTACGTAGAGCGTTAGGTTGTCACCATTTGAGGCCATGTTGTTGTATCCACACGACAAAGAAAGTTGTGGGTCAGTGACCGTGCTTGTCCATTGCGAATGGAAACTACCGCCCGCATTGTTGAATGTGCCCGTACTTATAGCCACCTTCATACCTTCAGGCTCTTCGGTGGGTGTGAAGTTCGCACTTTGCACACTGACAACAAAGTCGGACAGCACGACAGGCTCATTGTTTCCGCTCAAGGTAAAAGAAGCCGTTTGAGCGTTCAAAATCCCCACTTCGAGCGTTTGCATAGTGCTTGAAGTGCTATGGGAATCCCCCGATACCGTAATAGTTTTGGAGTTGGATGTGCCCGCACTAGAAGAGTTAGCATACTTAAACGAGTAACCCGTAATCACATAACTGGAGCCAGCGTCAATGGTGTAGGTGCTCGACTTTGCTTGGCCTGAGTAGACCACGATGTTCGAGCCCTCCTTTGACATATTGTTAGCTGGGCAAGAGAAGGTGATTTGCGGATTAGAGCTTGTGCTAGTCCACAATTTGTTAAAGCTACTTGAGGGATTGGCGTATGCTCCTGTTTCCATTGATAAGGCCACGTCGCCCTTAAAGTTAGGTAGGCTCTCCACCTCAGGTGCGACTACGATAGCAAACTGACACCCCACATCAGAACGGTCGGTTCCGTTCTGCCCACTACTCCAGTTATAGATAGCCGTGTTGTTCGTTTGGTTGAGTTGCACCTTTCCACTCGAAATAATAAATGTGCCAGCTGCATTAGAATAGCTCAATGTCCATCCCGTTGAGGGTTCATCGGCCACTGTAGAGATGGCCGTGTTGTAGGAAGCAGACGGACTGATGTAGGACTTATCAGCGCGGTTAACGATATTGTAAGTGTTATCGCTACGCTTTACAAACTTCCACATTGTGCTGGCGTATTTGGTGTTTGTACCCCCTTGTAACTGTTTGCCTACGCCCTGCGAGGTCATATATTTACTGCCACGATTAGGTGTAAAAAGTTGATACCAATGTTCCTCTGTATCGGTTGAAGTAAGCGGCAAGTTGATGTTTGGCAACACGGCATCAACGGCCAATTGATAAGCAGAAGCCTTCGTTGCTAGCACCTCATCCGTGGTATTCTCCTGAGCTAAAAGAGTATATCCTTCTTCAATTAGATTGAGCAAGCTAGAAGCATTTTCTTGGGTGTACTGCCCCACCCCATCACCGATGGGCAGACTCTCTGCTGTGCCAATGGCCGAGTAGAGAGCCGTGCGTGAATCGAAGGTTGCGATGCGAGCCGTAGCTTCAGCATCCGTCGTTGCCACGGTTTCATTACCAATGGTCTCAGTAAAAATCTGTGAGAGTTTAGCATATCCCTTTCCCGTCATGTAGCCATTGGTAAAATAGTCGGCGTTGATTACACCGTTCTTCACTAGGGCTGTGTACGAACCCTCCACGTAGTCTACGTTCGCCATTGATTCAGCCAATGCCTTGATGGTCGCATTATACTTTGTGGTATAGGCGGTATTGATGTCGGTCGAGTTCGACGGATAAACCGCAAAGAGTTTGATTATTGTGTTGGGTGCAAGCGCACGAATAGAGTCGACCACCGTCTTGTAAGAAGCGATAAAAGACTCTGAGTTCGTTTTGTTAGCCGCCTCCTTATAGCCCAAGGTAACGCACACCATCTTAGGCTCTTTATTGTCTGCGCGGCCCTTGAAGATATTCTTCAGCATCGACTTCATTGTGCCAAGGTCAATGCCTTGGTATCCCCAACTACCGCCGCGTTGCTTTACATGCTCAGAGTTGAGCAACTCGTGCCAATCGTTGCCATCATCGCCAAGCACAAGGATATCGTCGGCCTTGATGGGATAGCCTGCAAAGTAGGTATTGCGCATGCCAGCTATGCCTCCAAGTCCCCCATTTTGGTCGGTTGCCGAGTCGGGATAAACACAAGTAGCGTTCGTTCCGATGTAGGGAGCAATCTTATTACACCAGGTGCGATACCCCGCCATAGTGAGGTGTGTGCCGTCGTATGAAATGGTTTGCGAGGCTATTCCCTTTAAGTCATCATAGAGGTCGATGTAGGTAACGTTTGGAAACTCGCTACAAATTTTCTTCAAGCTATCGTTGGCCACTGGCACATCGTTTACATTCTTGAGGCCGTTGCTTGTGCATGGCAAGATGCTCTGCACATAAACCTGAGTGGAAGGGCTTTCCTTCTTCAGTCGCTTCACGGCCTTCCGCACGTTGTTGGCCACGAAAGCTGGTGAGTTCATTCCGTTAGTGCCAAGGTCGTTCGTTCCCATCATCAGGAACACTTTAGCGGGTTTTCCAACCAATATCGTTTCGAAATGTTCGAGCATGATAGGTGTTTCGGCTCCGTTTACACCTCGGTTCACGATGTGGTAGTTGTCGAATGCTTCCCACCATTCGTGCATATTCGTGATGCTATTTCCAAAGAACACGATGCTCTCGGAGTTGATAGTATGGGTTTTAAATCCATCGTATCGATGTTTGCGGAAGGGTACACCTTGCGCAAACACGTTCGTGGCTACTAAGGTCGTGCCTAAAACGACAAGTAGAGTTTTACGCATAATTAGATTAAGATTTCGTTCGTTAAGTAGGAATTCTACATTTTGCTACAAAGTTACACTTTTCTTTTGCTAAGTTGCAACCTTCCCGTTTATGCTGCATAACACTATTTACGCTGATATACCTTATATAAGCAGACGGGAGGCTTGGCTTTGTAGTTCTTGGGATGATTTTACGCGCGTGCATGAAGCCGATGCTCTTTCCTGTATTACAATTTGGGATTTTGGGGTATA
>CAVFOF010000022.1:17442-20349 GCA_963623895.1 bacterium | reverse complement strand
CAAATGAACCATCCCCCATGACAATAAACGACCTTAAGCTCATGAGTCACCCACTTTTGCAAACCAGAAAGCCCCAATTAAGCACTTTTTTTTGTAAATTTGCAACGCCTAAAAGAGCGACACCCCTTTTAAACCAAAAGCAAAAACTTACAAACAATAGATATCACTAATGAACGCATTCGTTTTTCCTGGTCAAGGAGCACAATTTGTAGGTATGGGCAAGGACCTATACGAGAAGCATCCCATCGCTAAGCAATTCTTCGAAAAAGCCAATGAAATTCTAGGCTTCCGCATCACCGACATCATGTTTGACGGTACCGACGAAGAGCTAAAGCAAACCAAAGTCACCCAACCTGCCATGTTCCTACACAGCGTGGTAAGTGCACTTTGCTTGGGCAGCGACTTCCAACCCGCCATGGTGGCTGGCCACTCGCTAGGCGAACTCTCAGCTCTTACCGCAGCTCGCTGCTTGAGTTTTGAAGACGGCTTGAAGCTCGTGGCCGCTCGTGCTAAAGCCATGCAAAAGGCTTGTGAAGCACAACCTGGCACGATGGCTGCCATCATCGCCCTGCCCGACGAACAAGTGGAGACCGTTTGCGCAGAAGTAACGAAAGAAACGGGCAAGGTAGTAGTGCCTGCCAACTATAACTGCCCTGGCCAATTGGTCATCTCGGGCGAAGCAGAAGCCGTAGAATTGGCTTGCCAACGCCTCAAAGAAGCTGGTGCTAAACGTGCATTGGTGCTCCCCGTTGGCGGTGCCTTCCACTCACCCTTGATGCAGCCTGCGAAGGAAGAACTTGAGGCTGCTATCGCCACCACCGAGTTCAACAAGCCCATCTGCCCCGTGTATCAAAACGTAGACGGATGCGCACACACCGACCCCGAAGAAATCAAGGCCAACCTCATCGCACAGCTCACTGCCTCCGTGCGTTGGACAAAGGAGGTTACCAACATGGTAGCTGATGGTGCCACCGATTTTACCGAATGCGGTCCAGGCAAAACACTACAAGGTATGATTGCTAAAATCTGCCGCGGCAATGCCGACGTAAAGGCTCACGGTGTGAACGACTAACACTCACTTATTGGCCCCTTTCTTGATTTTGGCGAGTTGGTATGTACATAGGTTCTACCAACTCGTCAAAATCTTTTCATAACATTAGGGCAAGGCGCATGCCGTGGGCTATAACACAACAAGCAACTTACCCTCAAAAACATACTACTAATAGCATGAAACCATTAATCTATCAAATCTTTACCCGCTTATACGGGAACTCTTCGACCCACAACACCCCCAATGGCACCATCGAGCAGAACGGATGCGCCAAGATGAATCACATCAATGATAAGCAACTGCAACGCATTGCCTCATGCGGATACACCCACGTGTGGTTCACTGGCCTCATCGAGCATGCCACCCAAACCGATTATAGCCAATACGGCATCACACCCGACCACCCCGCTGTGGTGAAGGGGAATGCGGGTTCACCTTATGCCATAAAGGACTACTATGACATTGACCCCGACCTAGCCGTGAATGTAGAAAAACGCATGAAGGAGTTTGAAGCCCTACTTAAACGCACGCATAAGGCTGGACTAAAATTCATAATCGACTTCGTGCCCAACCACGTGGCTCGTCAATACCACAGCGATGCTCGCCCTAGAGGCATGAAGGACCTAGGAGAGGACGACAACACAAGCCTCGGCTTCTCGCCCGACAACAACTTCTACTATCTAGAAGGCCAACCTCTACACACTGACTTCGACACCGAACATAAAGCACAGCAGCCCTACAAGGAATATCCCGCCAAAGCTACAGGCAACGATTGCTTCCACGCTTGGCCTAGCCGAAACGATTGGTATGAAACTGTAAAACTCAACTACGGAATCGACTATGCCAACAATCACACCACCCACTTCAACCCCACTCCATCCACATGGACTAAAATGACCAACATCTTGCTATTTTGGTGTAAGAAGGGAGTGGATGCCTTCCGCTGCGACATGGCTGAGATGGTGCCTGCCGAATTCTGGACTTACGCTATCAGCAGGATACACGATAAATACCCCAACGTGCAGTTTATCGCAGAAATCTACAATCCCAATGAGTACCGACACTACATCGCGAGCGGATTCAGCTATCTCTACGACAAAGTAGGACTCTACGACACCCTACGCGCCATCGTCTGCGACGGACGCTCAGCCTCGTGCCTTACGCAGTGTTGGCAAAGCGTAGATGATATTCGAAACCACATGCTCAATTTCCTAGAAAATCACGATGAGCAACGCATAGCCTCAGCCTTCTTTGCTGGAGACGCCCAGCGAGCCTTACCCGCCTTAGTAGCTAGTTCCATGATGGGAATCAACCCCTTCATGGTCTATGCTGGACAAGAACTTGGCGAGCCAGGCATGGAAGCCGAAGGATTTAGCGGAAGCGATGGCCGTACCACCATCTTCGACTACTGGGGAGTGAAATCGCTACAGAAGCTCACAAACGGTAATCTAGAAGCGAACCTCAGCAGCCAAGAGGCTCAACTCTACCACTACTATAAAAAGGTAATCACCCTCTGCCACTACGAAAAGGCACTTAACGAGGGAAGCTTCTACGACCTGCAATATGCCAACTACACGAGCGAACATGCCTATAACTGCGACCGCCAATACAGCTTTATAAGGAAGAGTCAAGACGGACAAACACTGCTTATCGTGTGCAACTTTGCGGCCAACGCTGTACACGTGGGCATACGCATACCCGCTCATGCCTACGAGTTCTTAAACCTCCGCACTGGGCTCGTATCAGCAGTCGACTTGCTGACCGGAAATTTGCAGACCGTAGAACTAAAAGCCGATTGTCCAACCTATGTAGATGTGCCTGCCTACAATGCTATAGTTTTGCAATTAGCTGTTGGC
>CAVFOF010000022.1:0-17432 GCA_963623895.1 bacterium | reverse complement strand
ATCTCTTTCTTGTTTTCGTATACCTACATCCGTAAGCATCCATCCCCCACCAAAACAAGCAGACATTCTAAGGACATAGAAAAAGTTGTCCGCTCAGCTTCGCACTTTAGTGCTGCTAAGCAAGACAACTTCTCATTTTTCAAATGTTACAATGTATGGCTTGCTACAACCTCTCAAGAAAGTTGTAAGTTCACTCTATAGGTTTGTCATAAATATCGATGACCGACCGATACGTTTTGCCATCACTACTTACGCCAGACACCCATCGATAACACTTAGGATAGGAATATTCCAAGCGACTAGCTACTTGTTTTAAACCAATCCCCCCAGGAGCCTTATCAGTTTCATTCTTTGGCGTGTTGCTATTTTCACAACAGAAATGCAAATGATGGGAGTCTGCCGTCAGCGATATGTGAATAAAGCTCTTTGCGTTAGCACTCACGCCATGCTTGAAGGCATTCTCAACCAAAGAAATAAAAATTAAGGGAGCTATCGGTATGTTTTCGTCACTCGGGAAATCAAAGTTTACCTGCACGTCCACTTCATCATACAAACGCAAGCGCATCAACTCTACGTAGGAACGCAAAAAGTCTGCCTCCTTGCTTAAGCTTACACGCTCCGTTTGATTTTCGTAGAGCATATAACGCAATAGACGACTCAACTCATGTATGGCCTGTTGCGCCTTCTCCTGATCGAAGGCCGTAAGGGCATATATATTATTGAGCGTGTTGAGCAAGAAGTGAGGATTAATTTGGTTCTTCAGATTCTTTAGTTCTGCTTGTGAACGTCCCAACTCCGCCTCTGCTCGTGCTTGTTCACTCTTCTTCCAACTCATACTCAGTTTGATGGCAACCGAAGCCCCCACTGCAAACACGTAGAACAGGAAGCCCCTGATGACAAACAAATAACGAGGCGGAAAATGCTGGAAGTCGACTCCTGCCTCTTTGGCAGGCATGGGAAGAGGAGAAATCATGCCCTGCAATTCCACTATCAACTGATAAATAAAGAATAAGCAAACGTTGAAGATGAAGAACCACCTCAGCTTATGCTTATACAGCAAAAACTGAGGGATGAGCAAGAAGTAATTGAGATAAAATGATACACAAGTAACGACAGGGAGAATGCATCCGTGAAGATAGTGATCCCAATTGATGGTCTCATCCCTCCGTTTGAAAAACAAGGGAGAAAGAAATATATAACTCCACGTCAACACGTGTACCGACACTTCGATTATCAACTCGATGCGTGGCTTCTTTTGATGCATACTCATTAGCTTCAATTGTTAGGAAAGAACGACATCAGTAAAGCCGCTCAATGAGATTAAGTCGAACATGACCATTCCATCTAAAGTCCCCCACGTCGCACACATTATTGCACTCAAAAGGAGCGCAACAATACGTACGCCATAGGTATTTATTCATATCGAATAGCCTCGATAGGATCTAAACTAGCGGCCTTCTTGGCAGGATACCAACCAAAGAAAATACCCGTTGCCGAACATACCGCAAAACTGAGCAACACGCTCCAAGGCTGAATCTGGATAGGCCAGTGAGCAAACACATTAATGCCCACCGCAGCACCAATACCAAAGAGCACACCAATCAAACCGCCCGTCACGCTTAATAGGATTGACTCAATAAGGAATTGGCTAAGGATATCGATGCCACGAGCACCTACAGACATGCGCAAGCCAATCTCCTTCGTACGCTCCGTTACGCTGACGTACATGATGTTCATAATCCCAATACCGCCCACCACGAGCGAGATACATGCTACAACAAGCAACAAGATAGTCATCGTATCAGAGGTAGAGTTCATCATCTCCGCCATTTCCTGTTGAGATCGAATAGTAAAGTTGTCCTCGTCAGAACCTTTAAGTTTATGATTTTCACGCAAGATATTGGTGACATCCTCAATAGCCAAGTCGGTCATATTCTCCGTGATAGCCGAAGCATTGATGCCTTGCAGATAGGTAACAGAAAGGATGCGCTTCATCACCGTGGTGTAGGGAGCGAAAACCACATCATCTTGGTCCATACCAAAGGAGTTATAGCCTTTCGACTCGAGCACACCCACCACGCGGAAGGGTATTTTGTTATAGCGAATAACCTTACCAATGGGGTCTTCACCATTAGTGAATAGGTTGTCGGCAACGGTTTTACCGATGACACAAACCTTGGCACTCGAGCGGATGTCCTCATCGGTGAACATCTCGCCATCGGCAATCTTCTGCTGGCGTATCTCCATGTAATCAGGAGCGATGCCATAGATTGTAGAAGGCGTGTTGTTATTACCATTAATGAACTGTCCCGAAGCATTCACACTCGGCGAAATAGCCGCTAGATACTTGGATTGTTCCTTTAAAGTCTCGTAGTCCTTCAGCTTTAAGGTCTGCATATCCGAAGCATCTTGCTGCGCACCGCCAGGCCCTTTATCCTGCCCAGGGCGAATCATTATCATATTCGAACCCATCTCTGCAATATTGGCCTGAATACTTTTCTTAGATCCCTGACCAATGGCAAGCATCGCAATGACAGAAGCGACACCAATAATGATGCCAAGCATGGTGAGGAAAGAGCGCAACTTATTAGCAGCGATGGCACGAAGTGCTATTTTTAAAAGATTACTGTAATTCATAAATGAAATGTATTCTGCTTGATTACGACTCCTCGGTGACGGGAAGTTCCGCAAGCGCCTTGGTGGCCGATTGAATGTTGTGATTAACAACGTCCTCCCGAATTAATCCGTCGCGCAGGAAGATGTTCCGGCTAGAGTAGAGTGCAATTTCAGGGTTGTGGGTAACGAATATGATGGTGCGCCCTGCCTTGAAAAGCTTTTGAAACAACACTAGAATTTCAAATGAGGTGCGCGTGTCCAAGTTACCCGTAGCCTCATCGGCTAATATCACCGCTGGATTGTTCACCAAAGCACGGGCTATAGCCACACGCTGCATCTGTCCGCCCGACATCTGATTCGACTTGTGATAGAGACGTTCACCCAAGCCCACCATCTTCAACGCTTCAATGCTTCGATTGCGACGCTCTGTGGCCGACACCGAGGAGTTGTACATCAAAGGAAGTTCTACATTCTCAACGGCAGTAGTCTTTGGCAGCAAGTTATAGTTTTGAAACACAAAGCCTATCTTACGATTTCGAAGCACCGCTCTCTCGCTGCGCCTCATCTTGCGCACACTGACTCCATCAAGGTAATATTCCCCACTTGAGGGGGTATCAAGACATCCTAGCTGATTGAGCAAGGTCGACTTACCCGAACCTGAAGTACCCATAATGGTGACGAACTCTCCTTCGTAGATTTTAAACGATACACCCTTCAAAGCATGAACGGTTTCGTCGCCCACCACAAAGTTACGTCGAACGTTGTCGAGTTCTATCACAACCTTCTTATCCTTGCGATCTTCGGGCTGAGGAAATGACTCCTCAACACCGTCGACCGAGGTTGAAAGACTATCTAAGAGTTTACCTTTCATAATCACTTACCGCTAGATTTCTTCTTATTGGGAGGACCTGGTGAGAAGGGGCTCCGCTCCGAACTATCATCGTCCTTTGAAGCACTGTCGTCCGAACTCTCTGCACCTGTATTCTCCTTCATGTCAACCACTACGACTGTACCCTCTTTCACTCCACTCAAGATTTGGGTGCGAGTGCCGTTCGTAATGCCCGTCTGCACGCTGTAGGCCTTAAATGTATTACCTGTGCGAACCCACACTTTATGAGTACCTTGACAGTCAACAATCTTATCTTTCGCCCCCACAGTTTCCTTTGTCGGAGTGAAACGCAAGGCTTTAGTAGGAACGCTCAGAATGCCCGTCTGCTCCATCGTGTAAATAGTTACATTAGCCGTCAGGCCGGGCTTCAATTTCAGGTCGGGGTTGGGTGCAGAAATGACGACCTCATAAGTGACCACATTATTGTCTGTGGTGGCTTCGTTGCGCACCTGAGTCACTGTACCCTCGAAGGTTTCGTCTGAGTAAGCATCCACTGTATAGGTCACACGTTGGCCAACCTTCACCTGACCTATGTCCGCTTCATCCACGCTTGCTACGACACGCATGTCGGTCATGTCCTTCACAATGGTGAACAAGGTTGGCGTGCTAAAGCTAGAGGCCACGGTCTGACCTTCCTCCACCGACTTACTCAAAACCACGCCATCAATGGGCGAAGTGATGGTGGCATAACCAAGGTTAGTCTTTGCCTTCGACACGGCTTCTTGACGCTGAGACACAAGGCTCTCTGCTTGTTGCAAAGAGAGGCGAGCCGACTCATAATCGTTAGCACTGATAAGCCCTTTTCCATAGAGCGTCTTCATTCGATCGAAGTTGGAACGCTGATAGGCGAGGTCGCTCTTTGCACTCTCCAATTGGCTCGTAGCACTGCGCAACTCACTCGTTAGGTTGGTTTTGTCGAGTTCGGCAATGACTTGTCCCTTCTTCACTTCGGAGTTGTAGTCCACATATATTTTATCAATAATGCCCGACACCTGAGTACCGACATCCACCGAAGTTACTGCTTCGATTGTACCCGTAGCCGTCACACTATTACCAATGGTAGCTTTCTCTACCTTAGCCGTTTCGTAAGACACCTCAAAGGGGGCATCCTGCTTTTGCAAGTAATACCAACCACCACCAGCTACAATGGCGAGCAGCACGACAGCTATTGCTATCTTCTTGATATTCAATTTCAAACTTTTCATATATTATTGGGTTTGCTTATTAATTCGTTACTTTAGGGCATCGCCACCGTAGAAGTTCAACAGATTGCGATTGAGCAGAGCCGTATATTTGTCTTGCAACATTGTTTGTTGGGCATTCAGCAAGCTTGCTCTACTTGTCAGAAGTTCGGCTATATTCTTCAAGCCTACATTAAACTGTTCCGTCATCAAGTTGTAACTCGTGTTCAGACTCTCCACGTTGCTTTTTGCTGCTACATACTTTGCTTGACTATTGGTGGCGTTCAGCCAATAGGTTTCAATGGTTTGATAGAGTTGCTTTTGAGTGTCTTGTAGGTCGAGCTGAGTGGTCGTTTCATTCACTTGAGCACGCTCTACAGCACTCTTATTCTTACGATTATCGAAGATTGGAATGCTAACTGACACGCCCAAGGCAGCATTGAAGTTATTTTTCATCTGATTACCCCAATTTTGCTGACTGCCAGACATATGGCTATCGCCTAGCCCACCCGTAACACTAATGGTGGGCATATAGCCTTTCTTCGCTATCTTTGTGGCTAATTGGCTTTGCTCAATAGCCAATTGCGAGCGTTTTACCTCTGGCCGTGTTTCGAGAGCCATCTGATAAATGCTCTCTTTGCTAGGAATTGAGCTAAGCACATCGGTCTCTGCTGCATCTACCGTTTCTACGTCAAAAGTTTCAGTTGAGGGAAGCTCTATGAGTTGCTTTAGTTGCATCTTGGCATCGGCTATCTGCGTTTGCACGTTTACGATATTATAACGTCCTTGGCTCACCTGTGACTCTAGTTGAGCGAGGTCGGCATTGGCCATGCTTCCCACCCTTACCATCTCTCTTCCACGTTCGCAGATAATAGAGTCTTGGCTCAATAATGTGCGATTTACCTTCTCAGCCTCAGTCATATACAACACTTGAACGTAGAGTTGAGCAATTTGTTCCTTTACTTTATTGGCAGACGTTTGTGTGTCATAAGCAGCAAGTTGCTGATTGTATTGGGCATTGGTAATGTTCATCTTATTAATGCCACCGTTCCATACTATCCACTGGGCATTGACACCGTAACTACCATTTTGTGTGGCCTTATCATTGGCCGAAGTGGCAATGCCTCCATTTACGAAGTTACTAGCACTTTCCTGAAAAGGACGATAAGTGAGCCCTTGGGCTACGGATGCATTCAAACTTGGCAACAGGCCTGCCTTGGCTTCGATCACATCAATGGCACGACTCTGCTCGGTCGCTTGACTCTTCAGCAATTGCACATTGTGGGACAATGCATAATCAATGCACTGCTGCAATGTCCATTTCCCGTTCTCTTGAGCAAGAAGGGGAGCACACATTAGTACCATTGCAGGCAATACTGCCCGACGAGGTTTAATCTTTAACATAAGCGTCATTATTATTTACAAGTGCAAAAATAGGAAGGCTTACGCTTAAAGTTTGCAATTAAATAAATCTTTGCATTACATAATAGACAAATGCGGTGTTTTTATCGACTAAATATAAAAACACCGCATTCAATTAATGAGCATTAGGCACTGCTATGCACGTCTGCTTCGTCGTTTTAGGTTGTATAGACATGAGGGGGCACACCCAATAACTATAAACTTCCTAAAAGCAAACACCCCATTCCTAAGATTACGAAGAGCAAATCCACTACTTTGGAGCACAAGTTCTTCTCACGAAAGATTAATGCGCCTACAAAAAAGGACACTATCACACTGCCTCGACGCACCATCGAGACCACCGCAATCATCGCTCCTTGGCAAGATAATGCGTAGAAATAAGCCATGTCCGCCGCCGTCAAGAACAAGGATATCAGCAATATGCTCCACCGCCACTGAAAACGATCGCCCTTCTTTCGAGAGGGCAACCATATAGATAATAACACGCCTGTCATCATCAAAGCTTGATAAACATTATACCATCCTTGCACAAAGTAGCGATCGAGCCCCGCCCCACCTTGTAGCGGAGAACTCATCAAGAATTTATCATACAAGCCACTCAACGAACCTAACACGGCCGCTAAAACCAATAGGTAAATCCAGCGATTATGAGTGAAGACCAACCCCTCCTTCCGTCCGCTCCTACTCAATAGGAAAAAGGAAAGGATGGCTAAAGCCACACCCGCCCACTGCCAAGCATTCAGACGTTCGCCATAGATTAACAGTGCCCCAACCAATGTCATTACGGGGCGCGTTGCATTAATCGGCCCCACTATTGTCAAGGGTAAATGCTTCATTGCATAATATCCACAAACCCATGAAGATAACACAATAATGGCCTTACAAAACACCAACAAATGCTCTCTCCAACCTCCACAAGGTACAATGGAACTATAGCCTAAAGTCGAAGCAGCAATTAGAGGGATGAAGAGGCAAGTACAAACCACCGTATTAATCATCAACACTGGGAGCACCGCATTGTTGGCTAATGCCTGTTTTTTTGACACATCATAAAAACCCAACAATGCAGCCGAGAGGAAAGCTAATAACACCCACATCATACCTCAAATACATCGTCATCATACTGAATGTCAACCAACGACAACGCATTACCAGGCATTGAGTCGCCAGCCGCACAGCGATTTTTCTTTTCTATTACTTGTTTAAACTCATTAAGTGTCAACTTGCCACGCCCTACTTCTATCAACGTGCCAACAACCGCCCGCACCATGTTGCGAAGAAATCGGTCGGCGGCTATTTCGAATCGCCACAAATCTTCCCCTTCCTTAGTCCATTCAGCTTTCGATACATGACAAATATTGGTCTTTACATCCGTATGTAGCTTGGAGAAACTAGTGAAGTCGGAAACCGTAAGCAAATAACGAGCAGCTTCATTCATCTTTTCGAAGTTGAGAGGGAAAGTGATGCGAGTGGCATAGTGTCGGGCAAATGGATTTTTCCTCGTGTATACCCAATAGTGATAGATTCGCAATTTCGCATCAAAACGTGCATGAGCCGTCGCACGCACATGTCGTACCTCCGAGATGGCAATATCTGAGGGTATCATTCGGTTCAGCTTCTCACATAGCCAATTGCAGTCGACCTCTTGCTCTACGTCAAAGTGAGCAACCATTTTATGAGCATGCACGCCAGCGTCCGTTCTTCCAGCCCCCGTCACAGGGCTACAACGATTGCGCAAGAGCTTCGAAAGACACTCATTAAGTCTTTGCTGAACACTCACCGAATGGGGCTGCACCTGCCAACCATGGTAGGCTGAACCATCGTATGATAAAAAGATAAAATAACGCATAACTACATAATAGAAAGATAAAGAAACGCATACTAAAACAAGCGACACGTAGCCATAAGCACACGTATCGCTTGTATATTTTCAATCTTTATCTCTTATAAAAGAGAGTGTTGATTAAGCCTCTTCTGCTACAACTTCGAAAGGAATTTCAGCAGAAACTTCCTTGTGAAGATTAACTACAGCAGTGTAAGAACCGATTTCCTTTACATCCTTAACGGAGATAATCTTGCGATCAATTTCAAGACCTTGCTTAGCAAGAGCTTCAGAAATGTGAAGAGCGTTAACTGAACCGTAGATAACACCAGTGGCACTAACCTTAGTGGCAATCTTAATAGGCTCAATGTTAGCGAGCTTCTCAGCAAGAGCTTCAGCGTCAGCCTTAATCTTAGCCAACTTGTGAGCACGCTGCTTCAAATTCTCAGCCAATACTTTCTTAGCAGACTCTGATGCAATAACAGCTTTACCAGTAGGAATAAGGTAATTGCGGCCATAGCCGTCCTTTACAGTTACGATATCGTCCTTATAACCCAGACCAATAACGTTTTCTTTCAAAATAATTTCCATATCTTATTACCTCCTCTGTTATTATTTCATCAAATCTGTTACGAAGGGAAGAAGAGCCAAGTGACGAGCACGCTTTACGGCTTGAGCCACACGACGCTGATACTTCAGTGAAGTACCTGTAATACGACGGGGAAGGATTTTTCCCTGTTCGTTCAAGAATTTCTTCAAGAACTCGGGATCCTTGTAGTCGATATACTTAATACCGCTCTTCTTAAAACGGCAATACTTTTTCTTTTTCACGTCCACTGTGGGCGGGGTCAGATAACGAATTTCAGATTGTGCTTGTGCCATTGTTTAGTCCTCCTTCTTGTTAAACTTGTTACGACGCTTTGCTGCGTATTCAGCTGCGTACTTTTCGTTTTTAATAGTGAGATAGCGAATAACGCGCTCATCACGACGATAAGCCACTTCGAGCTTAGCTACCACTTCGGGAGCTGCAGTAAACTCGATGAACTCGTAAAAGCCGGTGGACTTTTTCTGAATGGGATAAGCCATCGTTTTGAGGCCCCACTCTTCTTCATTGATAATCTCAGCGCCTGCTGCGGTAAGAATACCTTTGAACTTTTCAACCGTTTCCTTCATCTGTTGGTCAGACAAAACGGGAGTCATAATGAAAACGGTCTCGTACTGATTCATCATAATAATTGATTGAATGAATTAATAGGGTTTCTAATGCAAAATTGCGGTGCAAAATTAAGCATTCTCTCTAGAATACGCAAGTCTTTTATCGATTTATTTACTCTTTGTATATTTTTCGCCCTATAATAAACTAAACGAATGACACCACACCGCCCATCTTCATCATTACAAAAATACATTTTCGGACTCTACATCACTCTTTTTTTAACACTCGCCAATCGCTCAGTATAAAATCATTTGCAGCCCCATTTATTATATCGCAATCACGAAGCGCAAAAATGCGTTCCGAGGCAACGAAGTTTCACATCCAACCTCGCTCAATTGCCTTTCTCCATCTCTTATCTTGAGCCAAACTCTATGTAGTACTGACCATTTTTACCTCTAAAACAACAACTTACTCAAAAAGTTATTAAAAAATTCTATGGAAGATCATCCAAGCAACCTATAAACGGTCTTCCAGACGATCTTTGAAAGGCCGTTCAAGCAGTGAAGAAATCGTCTAGCCGCCAATAAATAAAAATTTGCCGCCCAACTCGCACATTTTAATGGCCTAACTAGAAGAACCAACCCCCTTCTCAGTCTTTCCAGCCCATTTTCGTTCACTTACATTCTCCTTGTTTCATGCAAATTCATCCCCTTTTAACAGCTATTTTACCCGAAGTAATTTGTCAGCATTTCGGTACAGCATTAACATTCTTAACACTTTTTCATTATCCCCAGAAACTATTCCTGTAAGAATGGACAAATTGCTCTACATCACGGCGTAAGACGTTCGAGAGATCAAAAGATAGAGCACAAAAGCGACCGAGGAAGCCACAGCCTTCACGATACTTACGCTAGAAGTAGATAAACACCAGTAAGAAGTAGTCATAGAAAGATACTTCTCTGCGTAAGGAGTGAATAATAAGCACAATAATCTTTGAAAATATTCGACATTTCAAAGGAATTACGTAAGTTTGCATAAAATATTGATGGATTACGCATAGCTAATTGCTAGCAATCATCTTCAAACAACCTATCAATGCACGGCAACATCAACTTACAACAAATAAATGCTTCAGCTATGCAAAACGGCATAGCTCTAGGACTTTTCGGTATACTTTCACTCTATGTTTTCAAGCTATCATTTGCCATTCCTTTCTGCTCTACCCTATTTGGAGTAATGCTTTTAGGTAGCCCCATTTTAGCTACTTTTCTTACTTTAAAATTTAGGAATCAGTTGCTAGAAGACGCAAGTTCGTTTAGTTTTCTAAGTGGATTTTTTCACGCTTTTTTCATGGGAGTCTACGCTTCCATATGGGTAGCTGTGGCAACGTTCGTCTATCTGCAATATTTTGACCACGGAGCGATTTTTGACGCCTACGAACGTTCTTTAGACACCCCTGAGATGAAAATTTACCTACAACAAACGGGGTTAGGCGAACAAATCAAGCAAATGACTGGTGCGGAAGGGGCGCATGGAGTGGCTCAACTGATGGAAAACATAGGCTCTGCCAGCTATGCAGCTATGTCTATTTATTTTGCCTTATTCATGGGACCTATCATTTCTGCAATCATCGGTCTCATAGCTCGTAGAAGTTAATAGCCATATAATATTCATACACAACATATCTATCCGAAAATAATGGAATACAAATACGATATCACAGTGGTAGTGCCTCTATTCAACGAGGCAGAAAGTCTACCAGAACTCTACGATTGGATTAAGCGAGTAATGCAAGCAAATGGTTTCTCTTTCGAAATCATCTTCGTCAACGATGGAAGCACGGATCAATCATGGAATGTCATTGAGAAATTCGCCGCAGAAGCCCCTCACGTACACGGAATAAAGTTTAGAAGAAACTATGGAAAGAGCCCTGCCCTGTTCTGCGGATTCCGAGCTGCACAGGGAAGAGTAGTAATCACCATGGATGCTGACCTTCAAGATTCCCCCGATGAAATTCCCGAACTTTACCGCATGATTACGGAAGAAGGCTACGACCTCGTTTCGGGCTACAAACAAAAGCGCTATGACCCCTTATCGAAGACGCTACCCACTAAGCTTTTTAATGCCACAGCGCGCAAGGTGAGCGGAATTCACAACCTACACGACTTTAACTGCGGACTAAAAGCCTACCGCAGCGAGGTGGTGAAAAACATTGAGGTGTATGGCGAAATGCACCGCTATATCCCCTATTTGGCTAAGAATGCGGGTTTCGACAAGATCGGTGAGAAAGTGGTACATCACCAAGCCCGCAAATTTGGTAAAACGAAGTTTGGCGGACTCAATCGCTTTGTCAACGGCTACCTCGACTTACTGTCACTTTGGTTCCTCAATAGCTTCGGACTAAAGCCAATGCACGTGTTTGGCTTCCTCGGCTCCATCATGTTCTTCCTTGGGGTAGTGGCTTGCATTGTCGTAGGCGGAATGAAACTATTCCACCTTTACACGCACACCCCTGCCCCACTTGTTACGAATTCTCCCTATTTTTTCATCGCTCTCACCATGATGATTTTAGGCACTCAACTATTTGTTGCGGGGTTCCTTGGTGAATTGGTAAGCAGAAATGCACAAGGAAGAAACGATTATCAAATTGAAAAAGAGCTTTAATCAACCAATACTAACTCACTAAGGACGAACACACTAGCATTATTCAATGAAGTTGGCTTTCAGACATATCAGAGGCGCATTTAGCCATTTCTTATTCAGTCTTACCATAATAGGAGGATGGATATTCTCGCTTTGCGCTTGTTCAAATATCGACTGTCCGCTAGACAATGTGGTAAGCATGCAATGTAACCTCTACTCGAGCGAAACAAATAGTGCTTACACCCTAACCGATGAACTAACGGTGTTCCCCGCAGGGCGTGATACGATTTTATTAAATAAGGCAACAGACATCACCTCATTCTTACTGCCACTAAAAGAAGGCGGAGAACAAGACACACTACTGCTTCACCTGGAAAATGCTAATGGGCAAACAGCCACCGACACTCTATTTGTGACCCACACTCCGCAGCCCCACTTTGAATCTTTAGACTGTCCCTCGTCCGTGTTTCACACCATCACCCAAGTTAGAGCAACCTCCCATTCCTTATCCATCCTTCCTCTAACCATAGATAGCGTTTCACTTGTGCGCCCCCTCGTAAATTATGAAGATAATGAGAACATTCGCATTTTCTTGCGCTCTACTTCTAAGTAGTCTTTCACCTAGCTTGGCTCAAGAGCTTCAGGAAAAAGCTGACAGTGCGAAGATGGTTAAATCTCAAAAATCAACCGACAAGAAGCCGAACAGCAATGAGCCTAAGATACAAGGAGTGCAATACAACTCGCCAGAAGAAGCTGCCGCAGCTTTGGCCGCACAAAAGCCAATGTCCCTATTTACAGGGGTAAGCGTAAGCGCAGATGTATGTGGAGCTGTAATGGCAGCCTGCACACCATACGGCCAATATGAGGCAGCAGCAAGGCTCAACTTCAAAGGACGCTATTTCCCCGTGTTTGAAATTGGTATTGGATCAAGCAACCACACCAACGAAACGACAAATCTACACTACAAAATCAACTCGCCCTATTACAGAATAGGCCTCGACTATAATGTAGCAAAGAACGTACGTGCCTTGGGACGCATCTATGTAGGCGTGCGCTACGGATTTAGCAACTACAAATTCGACGTAGATGGGCCTGACGTAGTAGATGCCGTTTATGGCACAACCTCCCCCTTCAACTTTAAGGGGGTAACGGGTAAGACACACTGGGGGGAAGCCGTTTTCGGCTTGGAAGCTCGCGTGTGGGGAATTTTACACCTAGGTTGGTCATTCCGCTATCGCGTGAGGATTTATAATAAGAAGACGATTATTGATAACGCTTGGTACATCCCAGGCTATGGCAAGAACGACTCTCATGCGTTAGGAGGCACTTTTAATATCATCTTCGACATTTAACACCTACAATAATGAATAAGAAAAGAGTTTTGGGAGGAATGTTTCTCCTTATCCTTATCTTTGCCACCATTTGGATTATAAAGTATCGCGGAACTGCCACCTTGCGCACTGCAGAGGGAAGCATTTTTGGCACAACCTACCACATTAAATATGAAGCCTCTGAAGCGCTAGACAGTGCTTTGTTAGCCGAACTTAAAAGAGTAGATGCAAGCCTTTCCGTCTTTAATGCCCAAAGCACCATATCCCAAATAAACGCAGGAAAGAGCAATCGTACAGATGCCATGCTCTACGAGGTGCTGCAAAAAGCCCAAAAAGTGAGTGACGCCACACAAGGGGCATTCGATGTAACCGTAATGCCTTTGGTTAACGCTTGGGGGTTTGGCTTTAAAAAAGGCAAGTTTCCCACAAAAGAAGCCATTGACTCCATCAAGCAAATTATTGGTTATCAACACATCAGACTGGAAAAAGACAGCACGCTTAAGAAAGACGACGAACGTGTCATGATAGACTGTGGAGCCATCGCCAAAGGATACGGAGTGGACAAAGCGGCCAAACTATTGCGTGACCACGGAGTGAGGAACTACATGGTTGAAATTGGCGGAGAAGTGGTGACCAAAGGAAAAAATCCTCAGACTAACAAACCTTGGCAGATTGGCATTAGCAAACCTGAGGCCAACAACACTAGCAACGACATACAAACCATTCTGAGTTTAGAAAACGCTGCACTTGCCACTAGTGGCAACTATCGCAACTTCTACGAGCACGATGGCAAAAAATATGCCCACACCATCGACCCTCGAACGGGAAGCCCCGTGCAACATTCCTTGCTATCGGCCACTGTCATTGCTCCCGACTGCGCCACCGCCGACGCCTATGCCACGGCATTCATGGTGATGGGACTAGAGGAAGCCAAAGAGGTGTTATCAAAGCACAAAGAGCTTAAAGTCTACCTCATTTACGCAGATGAGAAAGGGGCATTGAAAGTGTATCAAAAGTAAGACCCACACGATGAGCACCCCACTATTCTCTAACAAGTTACTATTAGTGCCTTTGTTTCAAGGCTTTAGTCGTCTTGACTTTCTAGACATCGTAGAAAAGGTACCTCTCGACTTCCATACCTACAAAGCAAAAGAAGTGGTTGTAAAGCAAGATGAGGAATGCCAATCACTTTGCATTGTATTGGAGGGAAAAGTTCGGGTAGAAACAGAGAACCCAGAACATACCTACCAGTTTGTAGAAGAGCTACAAGCTCCAATCATCGTGCAAATCGAGCATCTATTTGGCCTTCACAATCGTTACACTCGAACGATTAGAGCAAAAGAGCAAGTAAACGTTGTGAGAATAAACAAGCAAGATGTGAGGAAGCTAATGACAAATTACCCCACTTTCCAAATCAACTTCTACAACACGCTAAGTAGCTATGCGCAAAGAGTTTCCGCTCAATTGTGGATTCAGCGTAAAGACACCCTTGAAGGGCGGTTCAGAGTATTTGCCCAAAGAAGGAGTTTACGCCCTAACGGAGAGAAAATCATTCGCATTAAGATGGAGGATTTAGCTCATGAGCTTGGTGCCACTCGCCTATCTGTTTCGAACATGCTTGCCCAACTAAGTGACAAGGGACTTTTGGCGAATAGCCGAGGGACTATACAGATATTCAAACTGGAAGAGCTTTGAGCTATTGTGCCCAAATAAAATATTTAGTAAATTTGCACCCAAATAAGAAATGCAGAAACAATGTCACAACTAAACACACAGGAAGAATTTGAGCTAGTAATGCGCAATTGCCGTGAGCTATATATCAAAAAGCTACACGACTATGGCACAGCTTGGAGAGTGATGCGTCCTGAAACAATGACCGACCAACTCTACATTAAAGCCGCTCGCATACGCTCTCTTCAAATAAAGAAATGTGCTAAGGTTGATGAGGGTATTGTGCCCGAATTTATTGGCATTGTCAACTATAGCATTATCGCCTTAATCCAGCTAGAGAAAGGAGTTGCCAACTCTGAAGACATTAGTGTAGACGAAGCTATCGAACTATATGATAAGCATGCGAACAAAGCATTGGAGTTGATGCTTAGAAAGAACCACGACTACGATGAAGCTTGGCGAGGAATGCGTATTAGCTCTTATGCAGACTTGATTTTCATGAAGCTATTCCGGACAAAGCAAATAGAGAGCCTTAACGGAGAGACCCTTGTCAGCGAAGGAATAGATGCCAACTACATGGACATGCTTAACTATGCTGTTTTTGGTTTGATAAAATTGACCATTGAGAAGTAAGACTACCACATATTTTCAATATACCCTTGCGGTAGTATGCCGCCTTTTACTTTGTATCACCTTTATAGTCTCTGGATTTGTAAAGGTGGCAGACCCAATGGGCATGACCCACAAGCTAAGTGCCTATGCCGATGCCATAAAAATCCCTTATCATGACTCCACCCTTCTGTTCGAGTTTGGTGCAGTTGCATTAGGAACTATCGAATTTGTTCTAGGCATTTACCTATTATTAGGAGTACGCCGCAAATTCACCACCTGGTGCATCGGCCTATTTATGCTGGTATTTACTTTGCTGACAATCTGGATTTACATTGATTCACCCATTGCCGACTGTGGATGCTTTGGAGATGCCCTTACTCTAACAAATGGACAAACCCTCGGAAAGAACGTTCTATTGCTATTAGCTGCGATTAACTTGGCATTTAATCCACGAAAAATCACACGACTAGTTACTGAAAGGAACACTTGGATTATATCCATCTACTCCTGGCTCTATGCCATCATATTAGCAATCTACTCGCTCCACTATCTGCCAGTCATTGAATTTACACCCTACAAAAGCGGAGCCGACATACGAGCCGCACTGGAAGGAAATACGGAAGAAAGCGATAGATTGTCAAACTTCTTCTTAGCCGATGCTCGCACAGGAGAGGATTTAACCTTTGATATTCTGCACAATGAAAGCTATACATTCCTATTAACCGTTCCCTCTGCGTCTACTGCCGATGATGGCTGCTGTGACCGCATCAATGATTTATATGATTACTGCCACGACCACCATTACGCATTCTATATGGCAACAGCCTCAACTGGCTCAGACGTTAGCCAATGGATTGATAGGACGGGTGCCTCCTACCCCATTCTGCTTGCAGAAGACACTGAGCTAAAAACAATGGTGCGTTCTAATCCAGGCCTACTCTTGTTGAAGGACGGAAAAATCGTAAAAAAATGGAGCAATAACAACCTTCCATCTATAACCAACGAAAAGATTGGCCTTGAGCACTACCTGAGCAAAAAGCAAGATCAGCATCCTTTTTATACACTGATTTTGTGGTTTATCATTCCACTACTGATTGTGGTAGGGCTCGATTCCCTATGGGTTGGACATAAATTTTACAAACATCATATTTACGTTAAACGTTTTAAACTCAAAAAAATCATGAGAAAGAAAATCGTTGCAGGAAACTGGAAAATGAACAAAAACCTCCAAGAGGGTGTTGCTCTCGCTAAGGAGTTGAACGAAACTCTTGCAGCTGACAAGCCCAATTGCGGTGTCATCATTTGCACTCCCTTCATCCACCTTGCTTCTGTAGCAAACATCATCGATTCGAACGTAATCGGTTTGGGTGCTGAGAACTGCGCTGACAAGGTAAGCGGTGCTTACACTGGTGAAGTTTCTGCAGAAATGGTTAAAAGCACAGGAGCTAACTACGTTATCCTCGGCCACAGCGAACGCCGTGCTTACTACCACGAAACTCCCGAAATACTGAAGGAGAAGGTAGGGTTGGCTCTTGCTAACAACCTAGACGTAATTTTCTGCATCGGTGAAGTGCTCGAAGAAAGAGAAGCTGGCAAGCAGAACGAGGTAGTTAAGGCTCAACTCGAAGGTTCACTCTTCGACCTCACTGCAGAACAATTCTCACACATCATCTTGGCCTACGAACCCGTTTGGGCTATCGGTACGGGCAAAACCGCTACTGCTGACCAAGCAGAAGAGATGCACGCTTTCATTCGTCAGACTATCGCTGACAAATTTGGTGCTGAAGCCGCTGAAAACGTATCTATCCTTTACGGCGGTAGCTGCAAACCTTCAAACGCTAAAGAGATTTTCTCTAAGGTCAACGTTGATGGTGGCTTGATTGGTGGTGCTGCACTGAAAGTAGCTGATTTCAAGGGTATCATCGACGCTTGGAAAGCTTAATCCATCCTACACTATCTATGCAAATAGGTCTTATTCTTCCAACGAGGGAAGACCTATTTGCATTTAACGTTTCAATACGCTCAGCATCTAGCTAATAATTAGCTAATTGCATCTTAAATAGGTAACGACAATAGGTTATGATAAAAT
>CAVFOF010000021.1:0-20393 GCA_963623895.1 bacterium | reverse complement strand
AAGTAACACATCTGCTTATAACTAATTATTAGGCGTATGGAAAGAATTACAGAAATAATATTGATATTAGCGCTGTCCTTCGCCTTTTTGAAATCAAATGTTTTTTTCAAGAAAAGAGATTGTCTCCCATTGTCTACGATTGTCGTTAAAAAAACTCTCTCTTATAATATGTAGGCATTTCATTAGTAACCCTTAAAAATAGGTAGGATTATCGTATGACAAAATTGTAGTTGCTTGCAAAATAATGCTAACCATTAAGCGATAACTATTCAGTAATACCCCCCTGTTCCACTCTGGTTGTAATAAAGATTGTAAAACGGGGATCAAAAAGCCAAGCGTTGTATACCTTTGCACTACAATGGCATCCCTTTGTTGTAGGAAAGTTGTCTTTGTGCTAGTTTGCTTGCCCCAAAGAGAAAGGCAGGCTAGTAGACAACTAGAATGCGAGAAGAGAACAAACAACAAGTAATAATGAACACGAAACACATTCTCGTCTTAACCACCACTGTGTGTGTGTCGACGCTAAGCGCATCGGCACAAGCGGTGGGGGAGAAGACGTATGAAATCAAGGGTCTAGTGTGCGACTCCGTTACCCATGCCCCCGAAGCATTCGCCACGGTGCGCTTGCTCGACAAAACGGGGAAAACGCCCTTGAAAGTCACTACAACCAAAGCGCAGGGCGAGTTTAGCCTGAGTGTGTCGAAGGCGAGCGACTACATTCTCGAACTGGTATCGATAGGCAAGGCCCCCTTGCGCCAAGCAGTGAGCGTGAGCGACGAAAGGCCCGTGGCCCATCTCGACACCTTATATATAAAGGAGCTGGACAGCACGCTCGGCACGGCCACCATCGTGGCGCAGCGCCCTTTGGTGAAGGCCGAACTCGACAAGATAGGCTACTCCGTGGGCGACGACCCCGAGGCTAAGACGGCCACGGTGATCGACATTCTGCGAAAAGTGCCGATGGTCACCGTTGACGGCGATGACAACATCAAGGTAAACGGGCAGTCGAGCTTCAAAGTCTACGTCAACGGCAAGCCCAACGCCATGATGAGCGCCAACCCCTCCACCATCCTCAAAGCCTACCCTGCGGCCAACATCAAGAAGATAGAGGTCATCACCAATCCTGGCGCAAAATATGATGCCGAGGGCGTGGCTGGTGTGCTCAACATCGTGACCGATACCCACAGCAACACGTCGGGCTATTCGCTCAACCTCAACGGCCAACTCTCCACGCAGGGTGAGGCTGGCTCCGCCCTCATGCTGGCACAGTTTGGCAAGTTTATGCTTTCGGGCCATTACGGCGTGGGCTATTTCGACCAAGGCGTGCAAGTGAGCGACATCAATCACGAGTTTTATGCCTCTGCCGATCATCACTATCAACGCCAGCATTACGAGAACAAAACGCCCGGCATTTACCAGTTTGGCAATCTCGAAGCCAGCTACGAGTTTTCGCCCAAAGATTTACTCAGCGTGACGGCGGGCTTGCATGGTTGGAAAAGTAATAGCGAAGTGCTCAACCGCACGCAGATGTTTACAGAGCAGAACGAACTGGCCTACGGCTACTTGCAGCAACAGCGCAACAAGGAGCTCTATCAGTCGGTGGATGCTTCGGCCGACTTCCAACACTCCTTCTCCGCTGATAGCAAACTCACCTTCTCCTATCAATATAGTCGCAACCCGTCGGGCACGAAGAGTAATACCTCGCTACTCGAAAGCGAAAGCCTGCCCACCAATTTCGGTTTGCGCGACCTTCGCACCGACCCCGACAAACTCAGCACGGAACAAACGGCACAGGTGGACTTTACCGCTCCACTCGACAAGAAGCAGGCGCACACGCTAGCCGTGGGATTGAAATACATCAACCGTATCAATCGCAGCAATAGCACAGAGTATAGCCGCGAGGCCGGCACGGATGACGACTTCGTGCTCGATGAGGCTAACTCCCTACGTTATCGCCACCGCAGCGACATTGCTGCGGGCTACTTGGAGTATACCCTCAAACTAGGCAAATGGTCGACAATGGTAGGTAGTCGTTATGAGTACGACCACGTGCGCGTCGCCTATCCCGACGGCAAGCGAACGGATTTCAGCAAGGACTTTAGCGACTGGGTGCCCTCGCTCACCATGGGCTATTCGCTCAAGCCTACCATGATGCTGAAGTGGGGCTACAACCTGCGCATCTCGCGGCCCGACATCGACTATCTCTCCCCCTATCGTGAAAGCCTCACGCCCGAGTCGGTGGAGTATGGCAACCCCAACATGGACAGTTCCAAAGGGCATAACGTGAACGTTACTTTCTCCACCTTCAGCCCCAAGCTCACCATCAACACCTCGCTCACTTACGGCTTCTCCAACAACGGCATAGTGAGGTATCAGTTTGTGGATGCCAACAACGTGCTCAACACCACCTACGACAATATTCAGCACAATCGCCAACTCTCGCTCTCGTTCTTCACCAACTGGCTGATGACGAAGACCACCACCCTCAACGTCAACGCTTCGGGATCCTACGAGAAGTATGAGGCCAGCCTTACGGGGAATAGCACCTCGGGCCTCACCTCCAGCCTTTGGCTCGGCCTTAATCAGTCGCTTCCTTGGAAGCTCAAACTGAGCCTTCATGGCGGCGTGAGCAGCAGAAGCATCTCGCTACAGGGGCATGGCGCAGCCTTCCATTTTTACAACCTCAACCTGAAACGCTCCTTCTTGAAAGAGGATCGCTTAACGGTGAGCTTTGGTGCTTCCAACTTTTTCAATCGCTACAACTACTACACGCAGCACAAGGAAAGTTCGCAATTCTGCACCAATCTGCGGGCGCGCAGCCAAATCATGCAATTCGCCATCGGCCTTTCCTATCGCCTCGGCTCGCTCAATAGCAGTGTGAAGAAGGTGGATCGCAGCATCAGCAACGACGATGTGCTCTCTGGAAACAAAGGGGACGGAGCTTCACAGCAAGGGGGAAACTAATCCCTCCTTCCACTTCTTTAGCTTATAAAATAAAGGTCAGAACGACACAATGTTTTTCTTGTGCGTTCTGACCTATTTCGGGGAGAAAAATCGTAAACTTCATTCCAAGGCAATGCTTTGTTTTTGAGAAAGGGATGAATTTCCGAATTTATCGTATCTTTGTGGGGGATTTCGTACGTTTGGGGTGGTCTTCTTGTCTTTTTTGTGATAAAACAAAAATTGCAGGAAACTTCCTTCTAATATATCCTACACAAATATGACTAATCTAGAAATTTGGTCATCTATATCAACCATTATCAGCAATGGTTTTGATAGAGACGGAATAATAAAACTTGAAGATTATGCAAGACAATTTTTCAACAAGCAACTATTATTTAAACGCTACACACCAATCGAGCAGCATGGCTGCGCAACGGGAGGTAGCTTCCATGTTATTGCATCCCTTCTCGCGGGAGCAGAAACTCCAACAAATCAAGTTGTTGCACCAGAGGGCACTTTCAAAAGAGAGCGTCAACGAGCAGAGACGCAAGTCACAATTATAGAGCAGTGGGCAAAATCCGTAGGCTGTTGGGTTGATAGTATAGACAAGGCTTTTGACCAAACCTTTGGTGAACAACTTGCAGAAGGAGGTGAAGCCCATGTGTATGATAATGGAAACACTATTATCAAACGAATCGGTCTTGATTATTATATTCTCCCCTTGTTGGCATTCGATCGTGTTACACTTCACAATACGCTATTTCCTGAAACTCGACTGACAGTATTAGGATATGGAAGAACATCTGAAGGTGATTTCCAAATTATTGTACAGCAACCTTTCATCCAAGGGACGTTTCTGAGCGATGAAGAAATACGCAACTATGTAGAGTCGCTCGGTTTTAAACTCATTAATCCTCGAAATTGGACTTATGCCACTCCTTGTATATACCTTAGTGATATGCATGATGAAAATCTTATCAAGTCGCCTAGAGGAAACATCTTTGTTATAGATTGTGATGTTCGTATCAATACGCCAGACCTTAAATGTAATGGCATTCGTAAACTTTCGAACGAGGTGTGCTTCATAGTTTAAATCTTTGCTAGGGAATTTGGTTGTAATAAAGGTCAGAACGACACAAGAATTGTTACTCGTTCTGACCTTCTTCGTTATGTAAGAAACGGAAATCTTAGAAATTTATCTTCACACCGCCCATCACGAGCAAGCCAGGTTGCTCCACGTTGGCCAGGTCGAAGTAGCGGTGGTTGGTCAAGTTGGTGAAATCGGCAAATAGGGCGTAGTTCTTGTCGGTCCACGAGAGTTTACAGTCGAGCAGGGCGTGTGTGCCATAGTTGTGCAGCTCGTGGAGGTTGGTGCCGTTGTCGTAGAGTTCGTAGCTGCCCTCACGCTGTTGCAAGCGCATCGTCCACTGAGCCGAAAGGCGCGACACAATGCGGTGGTTGAGGCGCAGCACGAGTTTGTGGCGCAGATACTCCATGGCGTAGTTCGACTTGTAGTAAGCCTCGCCCGCTCGACGGTGTTGATTTACCCAAGCATACGACACCGTGAACTGCTCAAAGGGCTGCCTTTTGCCCCACCACTCCGTGAGGTTGAGGCGAGCGTCGAGCCCCGCACCGTAGTTGTCGAGGTCGAAGGAAGTGGCGTAGTATTTCTCGTCGTCGGCCGTGCGTCGCACCCAGTCGATGAGGTGATTGCCGCGCTGATAGTGGGCTTTGAGACGCAGCGTGACTATGTGGCTCACGAAGTCGGCTCCGATGCGGAAGGAGGAGCATTCCTCGGGTCGCAGCCCCACGTTGCCCTCTTGCGTATCGCTCTTATACCAGAGGTCGGTGAACGAGGGCAAACGCAGCGACTTGTTCCATGAAGCATAGAGTTTCCACTCCCTCGAGGGGCGGTAGCTCAAGTCGATGCCAGGGTAGAAACGCACTTTGCGGTCGATGGCACTGTTGCGCTCGGCTAGCGTACCGAGCGAGAGCGTCACTTGTCGCCATAGGAAGTTGTGCTCGGCAAAGTAGGAAATGTTCGTGCGGTCATCGCGCTTAGTGTAGAATTTACCCGTTTCGTGGGGAATACTCACTTGCTGCCCTTCTTGCAGCGTGCGGCCAAGGTTGGTGCTGTAGATGCCCTCTTCGCGCACTTCAGCTCCCACGGCCGTCTTGCCAAGTTTCCATTGCGTCCAAGCGTTCACCGAGGCCGTGTAGACGTCGCCGCGGTGAAAGTTTTCGCCCTTGTCGCTATCTTTTATCAGTTGAAAATGGTCTACACTGCGCACCCACGAGAGTTGAGGCACGATGTGTACGCGGCCTTTCGTTTCGGCTCGAGCCGAGATGAAGTAACGCTGTGTGGCTTCCCATTGGTTGGGATAGGCGGCGGAGTAGAACGTGTTAGCTCCGAAATCGTTGGCAGTGGCGCCAGCTTGAAGGTCGAACGAGAAGTCGGCTGCATTGTAGCTGAGCAGTCCGTAGCCCTTTCCGCCGTGGAAAGCACTGTTCTTAACTGTCCCGTCTGAGCGTTGATAACTACCGCTAGCCGTGCCGCTCCAGCCCTTGCCCCATTGCCATGCCGTGCGAGCCTCGCCACGCACTGTGCCGTAGGAGCCGCCTTCGACCATCGCCTCTACATGGGGCGAGCGGGCCGCACTGCGGCTCACCACGTTGATCGCTCCGCTAAAGGCTTGACTGCCCATCACGCGAGAGGCAGCACCCTCGAGAATCTCGATGCGCTCAATGTCGGCAATGTTAATGGGGAAGTCGGCCGCATTGTGGCCTGTTTGAGGATTAACTAGTGGAACGCCGTTAAGAAGAATGGTTAGTTGATCGTGCGTTCCTCCGTCGATGCTGATGTCCGTTTGAATACCAAACCCTCCGCGTTGCCGGACATCTACGCCTGCTGAGAGTTTGAGAACGTCGTTGATGGTGCGCACCCCCGCTGCTGCGAGGTCGTCGTGCGTCAACGTCAACACTTGTCGGGCTGCCGTCTGTGCAGCCATTGGTGCACGCGAGGCTGAAACGCTGGCTTCGCCTAGGGCTAATGTGTCGGCATGCAGAGCCACTGCTCCCGAGCCGCTGCCCTCAGCTGTTGTCAACGCAGTAGCCATCAATCGGGGGGTAGCACTTGCTAGCGTGGCCACACCGAGCACGCCAATGCGCACTTCGCGATGCAGACAGCTAAACAAGCTCCAACCCTTGCGGTTGAAGTGGCAAAACGTGAGAACGCGTGCTTTGTTTGTTGAGTTGTACATAAAGAATTTTTGAATAAAACTGTGTAATTAGTTTGTTCTTGGCTAGAGGCAGAAACTCGCTTATAGCTTCCCTTTCCTCTAAGCCAGCGCAAATTTACGGATAAAATCTAAGATAAACGCAGAAACTGAGAGATCCGATTGGTTCGAGCCTATCGCAAGCGTCCACGGGAGAGAGAGAATGCATATACCCACTAATGGTGATTTTTCGAACTAAATTTCTTATATAAACTACCTCTACTCGTTTTATTCGTAACTTTGCAGTTGGAAATCAACTGAAAGCAAAAACTATAACGGGTAGCAATCCATTGACGGACTTATAGCTACCTATTTCTTGACTACACGCAGAAGCGAAAACGTAGTCAGAATCACTGAAGAAGATTAATAGGATAAAGAATAAAGGATAAACAAACAGTATGGCAAACATACAGCAAAGATCAACGGTGGAGCAGGAAGGCGCACTAGTTGAGATTTCAAAGTTTGAAGTAGAAGGTGGCGTAGCGGAGTACCACGTAATGGTGCATGCCACCTGCCCCGAGCAGACGTTCCAAGAGCAGCTCAATGCCGTTCTCAACGCTTACTACAACCTGCTCGAAGGCGAACTTAAAGGCGCATCGTCGGTGTTTAAACGCTACTTCTTGAGCGATGCCGCCAATCAGTATAAAACCGTGATGGAAACGGTGCCCGAAGCCCCTGCTTGCGCTTGTTCCGTGGTGGAGCAAGCCCCGCTCAACGGTACGAAGATAGCCCTTTGGGTCTACCTATTGACGGGTATCGGGGCAGGCTCTTTCAGTCAAGGGCTCTACAAGGTGCAGCATGGTGCTTATACCCATTTATGGGGAGGAACGGCCGTGAGCACAGCTCCTACCTCGGAGGAACAAACTAGTCTATTGTTTAAGGACTACACCATGCAGTTGCTTTGCAACGGAGCCAATTTGGCCGACAATTGCATCCGCACCTGGTTCTTCGTGCAAAACGTCGACGTTAACTACGCAGGCGTGGTGAAGGCTCGCAACGAGGAGTTTTATGCACAAGGCTTGACGAGCAAGACACACTTCATTACGAGCACGGGCATCAATGGTCGCAACCCCAATCCCGAAAAGCTCGTTCAGCTCGACAGCTACGCCGTGACGGGCATTGACGTGGAGAGGCAAGTCCACTTTCTCTACGCTCCCGAATATCTCAACCCCACTTATGAATATGGCGTAAGTTTTGAGCGTGGCACGTACGTTGACTATGGCGACCGCCGCCAAGTGTTCATCTCGGGCACGGCCAGCATCGACAACAAGGGCAACGTGGTACACGTGGGTGACATTCGCAAACAAGTGGAGCGCATGTGGGTCAACGTGGAAGCACTGCTCAATGAGGCTGAATGCGGCTTTGAGCACGTGGGACATATGATCGTCTACCTACGCGACACGGCCGACTATTTCGTGGTCAACAAGCTTTTCAACGAACGTTTCCCCAACATCCCCAAGGTGATAGTTCTCGCTCCCGTGTGCCGCCCAGGCTGGCTCATCGAGATGGAGTGTATGGCCACTAAGGAAATCCACAACGAGGAGTTACCCAACTTCTAATTGCGTAGCTTCTCGCATAACTAATACAAGAAAGGGCTTGCAGAGGGTGAACAGTCAACCTCTGCAAGCCTCTGTTGCTTAAAACTTATTTTCCCCCCTTGCTCTTATGAAACGACTGCTAGTCATTCTTTACACTCTTTGCCTGCTCGTGATGGCTGTGGCTACGTTGGTAGAAAATTCCTACGGCACGGACTTTGCCGCTTCCCACATCTACCATTCCTTTTGGTTTATTGCGCTTTGGGCAGCCCTAAGCCTAGGCCTTGTGGCGGCCCTCGTGCGCTACAAATTGTGGCAACGTTGGGCGGTGTGTTCGCTTCACGCTTCGTTTCTTGTCATTCTGCTCGGAGCCTTGGTCACCTTTGCCACCTCGCAAAAGGGGGTGGTGCATCTGCGCCCAGCAGAGAACGTGTCGACCTTTCAGAGCGAGGATTTAGCTACGAATCATCCTTTGCCCTTCACGTTAAGGCTCGACAGTTTCCACGTGGTGCATTATCCTGGCACCGAAGCTCCTGCCGACTATGCCAGCTACGTGACTATTAGTTCGGAGGGGAGCGGCCAGCAGACAGCCTCGCAGTGTGTGTCGATGAACCGCATTTTGAAGCACCAGGGCTACCGCTTCTACCAATCCTCCTACGACCCCGATGAGCAAGGCAGTTGGCTCAGTGTGAACTACGATCCTTGGGGCACGGGCCTCACCTATGCGGGCTATTTGCTCTTGCTGCTCAGCATGCTAGCCGTGTTGTTCAGTCGAAAAGAGGAGTTCGTGCGCTTGCTTCGTCATCCCTTGTTGCGTAAAGGCACTTTCGTGTTGTTGCTGCTATTCCTAGCCGCCCCTTCACTTCAAGCTCGCCAATTGCCCGCCTTCAATCGGGCTAAGGCCGACTCGCTAGCCGAACGGCAAATCATCTACAACGACCGCATAGCCCCGTTCAACACATTGGCTAGGGACTTCTTGCTCAAAATCTATGGTCGCACTTCCTACCATGGCCTCACGCCCGAACAAGTGGTGTCGGGCTGGCTCTTCAGTCCTGAGGTGTGGCAAGAGGAACCCATGTTTCTCATTAAGAGTGCCGAGTTGCGCCAATTGCTCCACATCGAAGGAAAGTATGCCCGATTGACCGACTTGTTTCAAGGCACTGACTATGTGTTGCAACGCTATTGGAAGGGGGGCAATGCACAGACTGCTCCCAACGACCCCTTGCAGAAAGTCATTGCCGAAACCGACGAGAAGGTGGGGCTTATCATGATGCTGCAAAAAGGCACGCTCATTCAGCCCTTGCCCAAAGACGGCAGTGTGAAGCCGCTTAGTTCGCTGCGCATTCAAGCCGAACTGCTCTACAATCGCCTCCCCTTTGCCAAGGTGCTCTTTATGTTTTGCCTCACGATTGGCTTGTTGGCCTTTGTGCGTAGGATGTGGTGCTCGGTGCGCCAGCTCAAGCCTCGCCGATGGGAGGGAATCTTCCTCTCCGCAGCAATGTATGTTTGCACTGCGGCTCTAGCCTTCGCCTTCGGTTTGCGTTGGTATGTAGCTGGCCACGTGCCAATGAGCAATGGTTTTGAAACCATGCAGTTCATGGCCTTGACTACGCTCGTCGTGTCGAGCCTGCTGCATCGTCGCTTCCAAGTGTTGCTGCCCTTTGGCTTTATTTTGGCAGGTTTTGCCCTGCTCGTGTCGTTCCTCGGACAGAGCAATCCGCAGATTACCAATCTTATGCCCGTGTTGGCCTCGCCTTGGCTGAGCCTTCACGTGTCGATGGTGATGATGGGCTATTCGCTGTTAGCTTTCGTAATGCTCACGGGCATTATGGGCTTGTGCATGAAGCGTCAAGCTGAGGCTCTCATGTTGCTTGGTCGCTTGTTGCTCTATCCCGCCGTGTTCTTCCTCGGTGTCGGCATCTTCCTTGGGGCTGTCTGGGCCAACCAGTCGTGGGGCACTTATTGGAGTTGGGATCCGAAGGAGACGTGGGCACTCATTACCTTTATGACCTACGCCTTGAGTTTTCACGCTCAGTCGTTGCCATGGTTCCGTAAGCCCGCTCATTTCCACCTCTTCAGCGTATTGGCCTTCCTCACCGTGTTGATGACCTACTTTGGCGTCAACTTCGTGTTGGGCGGTATGCACTCGTATGCAGGGTGAGGCATTACAAAATGACCACAAAATTGGGGTATTTTTGTAGAAACTTGAAGAAATTATAAAAAATGGGAGCGACGCATCCCTGCGTCGGCGCAAGTAGAAACGCTAGAAAGAAACTCTATAAAATAGAAGGGAGTTTCTTCTTGCGCTGACGCAAGGACGCATCGCCCCCATTTTTGGGCTCATTTTAATTGAACTATAGGTCTTTCTTGTAGCCCACCTTATCAGCCTCTGTTATTTTCCGTAGCACACGGCAGGGATTGCCCACGGCAACCACGCCCGATGGAATGTCGTGTGTAACGATGCTTCCAGCTCCAATTACGGTGTCGTCGCCGATGGTGACGTTCGGCAGGATTATCGTGCCTCCGCCAATCCATACGCGGTTGCCTATATTGATGTTGCCAGGGATGAGCGCACCGTCCATGCGCTCTTGGGCATCCAGTGCGTGGTTGGCATCGTAAAAGCCTACGTTCGGCCCAATGAGCACTTGGTTGCCAATGCGCACGTTCCCACAGTCGAGTATCACGCATCCGAAGTTGATGTAGACGTCGTTGCCAATAACGATGTTCTTACCAAACTCACAGCGGAAGTCTGGCTCTATCCATACGTTCTTGCCAACCGACTTGAAAAGTTTCTGCATCAAGTCAAGTCGTTTCTCCGTTTCATCGTCCCCCGTCTTGTTATATTGGCGGAATAGTTTCTTGGCTTCCACTCGGCGGTTGAACAGGTCTTTGTCGAAGTCGTTGTAGATTTCTCCAGCCTGCATCTTTTCCCAATCTGTTTTTGTTGTCATAGGGTTGTGATGGTTGAATTCTTGTTTTGTGGTTGTTTGCTACAAAGGTGCTACTAATTGCTTAATCTACCAAATGCTTGAGCACTAATCTTACAAGGGGGGCAATGTCTGATGCCGTTAACAACACATTAGGCTTCGTCTATTTCGCCATGAAGCAAAAAAGCGAACTTCGAATGAAAGGCTAATCTTTCATCCGAAGTTCGCTTCTTCTTATTGTAGCTTCAAGTGGTCGTTAGAGTTGTGTAATCTTATGGAACCACCCTATAGCTTCAAGTGGTCGTTAGTTGTGGAAATATAGATTGTCGCCCTGCACATCCACTTGGATAGGTTGCTGCTTGCTCACCGTGCCAGCCAAGAGGGCTTTACTCAAATCGTTGAGCAATAGGCGTTGTAAGGCACGCTTTACGGGACGAGCACCAAGCTCGGGGTCGAAGCCTGCTTTAGCCACTAGCTTAACGGCTTCGTTGCTCACGTTGAGCGTCACGTCTTGCTCCTTGAGCAAACGCTGGATGCCGTTCACTTGCAAGCGCACAATCTGCTCAATCTGCGGCTGCGTCAAGGGTTGGAACATGATGATGTCGTCGATGCGGTTCAAGAACTCAGGTCGGATGGTCTTTTTCAACATTTCGAGCACCTCGCCCTTCGTTTCGTCGATGATACGCTCGCGCTCGTTGACGTTCTTGTTGGCAAGGTCATCAAACTTCTGCTGAATTAGCTGCGAACCCATGTTCGAGGTCATGATGATGATGGTGTTCTTAAAGTTGACGGTGCGTCCCTTGTTGTCGGTCAGTCGGCCATCATCGAGCACTTGCAGCAAGATGTTGAACACGTCTGGGTGAGCTTTCTCAATTTCATCGAAAAGCACTACGCTGTAGGGCTTGCGACGCACGGCTTCGGTGAGCTGTCCGCCCTCGTCGTAACCAACGTATCCCGGAGGCGCACCTACGAGGCGGCTCACGCTAAACTTCTCTTGATATTCGCTCATGTCGATGCGCGTCATCATGTTTTCGTCGTTGAAGAGGTAGTCGGCCAAGGCCTTGGCAAGTTCCGTCTTACCCACACCCGTGGTGCCGAGGAAGATGAACGAACCGATGGGTCGCTTTGGGTCTTGTAGTCCAGCACGGGAGCGACGCACGGCGTCGGCCACAGCCTCGATGGCTTCGTCTTGTCCCACTACGCGGCGGTGGAGTTCGTCTTCAAGGTGGAGCAACTTCTCTCGTTCGCTTTGCAGCATGCGCGTCACGGGGATGCCCGTCCAGCGAGCCACCACGTCGGCAATGTCGTCGGCCGTCACTTCCTCCTTCACGAGAGCTTCAGCCCCTTGGCGATTGCGCAGAGCGGCTTGTTGTTGCTCAATGTCTTGTTCCAATTGCTTGAGTTTACCGTAGCGTATTTCGGCCACCCGTCCGTAGTTGCCTTCCCGTTCGGCTCGCTCGGCCTCAAACTTCAGCTGCTCCATCTGCTGCTTGTCTTGCTGAATCTTTGAGAGCACTTCCTTCTCGCCTTCCCATTTGGCTCGCAAGTCTTTCTCCTTTTCGCTCAGTTCGGCAATTTCCTTGTTGAGTTGTTGTAGCTTTGGCTCATCGTTTTCTCGCTTAATGGCTTCGCGCTCAATCTCGAGTTGACGCAAGCGGCGAGTAATCTCATCGAGTTCCTCGGGCTGCGAATCGCGCTCCATGCGAAGCTTGGCCGCAGCCTCATCCATCAAGTCGATGGCCTTGTCGGGGAGGAAGCGTTCCGAGATGTAGCGATGCGAAAGCTGCACGGCGGCAATCAGCGCATCGTCTTGAATACGCACTTTGTGGTGATTTTCGTAGCGTTCCTTCAGTCCACGCAAAATGCTGATGGCATCTTCGGGCGAAGGCTCGTCCACCATCACCGTTTGGAAACGACGCTCTAGGGCTTTATCTTTTTCAAAATACTTTTGGTACTCCTCCAGCGTAGTGGCACCGATGCTGCGCAGTTCGCCACGAGCCAAGGCGGGCTTCAAGATGTTGGCCGCATCCATCGCTCCCTCGCCCTTGCCAGCACCAACTAGGGTGTGGATTTCGTCGATGAAGAGGATGATGTCGCCTTGCGCTTGCGTCACCTCATTGATTACGCTCTTGAGGCGTTCCTCAAACTCGCCCTTGTATTTTGCACCAGCCACTAGTGCTCCCATGTCGAGCGAGTAGAGCTGCTTGTTCTTCAGGTTCTCGGGTACGTCGCCACGCACAATGCGCTCGGCCAGTCCTTCCACGATGGCCGTCTTACCCGTACCAGGTTCACCTATTAGAATCGGATTGTTCTTCGTGCGTCGTGAGAGGATTTGCAGCACACGGCGTATCTCCTCGTCGCGCCCAATCACGGGGTCGAGCTTGCCGTTGCGAGCCTCATCTACGAGGTTGCGGGCATACTTTGACAGAGATTGATAAGTGTCTTCGCTACTCTGCGAGGTGGCTTTGTGTCCGCCGCGCAGTTCTGCAATGGCTTTGCTTAGGCCGTCGCTTGTTACCCCCGTATCTTTCAGCATTTGCGAAGCGGTGCTTTTCACCTCGAGCAAGGCTTGAAGCAGGGGTTCTAGTCCCACGTAGGTGTCGCCTTGCTTCTGTGCCAACTCTTGTGCTTTGAGTAGCACCTTATTGGTCGTGTCTTCCAAGTAAGGACTGCCTCCGCTCACTTTGGGCTGACGTTCCAGTTCTGTTTTCACGGTTTGTTGCAGCGTGGCGAGTGGCACACCGAGTTTACCAAACACGAACTGCGTCACGTTTTCGCCCACGGCTAGCACGCCTGCAAGCAAGTGAACGGGAGTAATGGCTTGCTGCCCATTCTGCTGTGCGTAGTCAACGGACTGCTGCACGGCCTGCTGTGCTTTAATCGTAAAGTTTTCAAAGTTCATATCTTTATTCTTTTATTGTTTCGTTAGTTAATCGTTTACACCTTAGCTTACTGCAAAGTCGTTGCCAACTCTTCTTCTGTCTCTTTGTTGATAACACTTGTTTGTAAATACTGACAATTTAGCACTGATTAGCACCGAGGGGTGTCTTAAAATCTGCCAAAATGTGCCACTCCGAGCGCACTAGCTAGGCGGCATAGCTCAATTTGGCATAGGCGAAAACGAATTTAAAGCACTAGCTCCTTCTCCTCTCTATAGACTAAAAGAAAAGGGCAGCGATGCGTTCGCTGCCCTTTCCTAAAAGTAGAGGGAATGATTATTCAAAATTATCGTCGGATGCCCAAACGGGTGCGTCCCATTCCATTTCGTTCGATAGCACTTGACCTCTGTTTGTCACGGTCTTTCCGCTATTCGTAGTCTCCTTTATGTTCACTTGGCTTCCGCTCAGCAGTTGACCCTCTGCGGCGAGGCTCACCACTTGCAGCGTGGGGCGTAGATAGATTGCTTTCTTTTTCATTGTGGTAAACTTTAGGGAATGAGTACTTTCTCGCCAGCTGAGTTGATATAGATGCCGTGAGAGGGGTAGAGCACGGGGTGGCCTTGCAAGTCGTAGTAGCGCTGCGGCGTGCTTTCGGTGGTCGTAGTGTCGATGCCCGTGATGTCGTCCTGTTCGCCAAAGTGGAAGGCCAAAGCTGAGGCTTGTCCGCTTTGAGCATCGTAGTGGTCGAGGGCGAGGTAAGCCTTGTTGGCAGGCACGCAGGTGAGTTCGCTAAGCAAGAAGCAAGCCGTGTCGTCGTCGTCGAGGGCTAGCACGTAGGTGCTCTTCGTCTCAAATCCTGTGCGCTCAGCGGTGGCAGCGCTGAGCTTGTTCTCCACGGTGGTTTCCGTGGTGGTAATCTCAAGGTTCACCGTAGTGGCTTCGTCGGCTTGCAGCACAGCACCCGTGTTGGCGGGGATGATGCCGTCGGCAAACTCTTTCAGAGTGAGGCAACCATTGCTTGCCGTGGTGCCGTAGTAAGCTTTGACGTTGCTATCTTCGGGCAGTTTCACGGCGAAGGGGAAGGCCACTGTGGCATAGAGTGCCGAACTGATGCTGACGGGCACTTCGCTGATGCGCTCCACGCGCCAATAGTTTTTGGCGTCGTTCGCATCGGTTGAGAAGGTGAGCGTAGAGTTGTCGTCGCTAGTGGCGTTAGCATATTTACCACCTACGCTGAGCAAGAACATGCTCTCACCGTCGTTGCTAAGGCTCGTGTCGCTAAAGCTGAGGTTGGGTTTGGCGGTGAGGGTGTAGGTGCCTGCCCAAGAGTCGAGGGTGGGGTAGTCGATTTGGCTGCCGCCCGTGTTACCAAGCAAACTAGCGTTGTTGGCATTGCGAATCTTGAAAGTGCCGTTTGAGCCTTCCAACGTGAAGAGCTGCGGAGCTAATGCGCCGTCGGCATCCACGCGAGTCACGCTACGGTCTAGGTTATTGTTGGCGTTGTAGGCCGTAAGCAGTTTGCCATCCGTGCCCACGCAGACGTTGGCTGATGAAAGATACTTCTTCGTCAAGCCCGAAGCACTCACTAAGCGATAGTAGGCGTTGGCTTCGGGAGCAGCGGGCTGAAGGTCGTATAAGGCCTCAAGTTCGGAGAAACTGCTAACCGTGGCGCTGCTCACGTTCGACAAGGCTTTGTCGTAGTCAACACGCAGATAGTTGTCGGTGGTTTGAGCAGCCTTCTTAGCGGTGAGGTCGGTGGTGATGGCCGTCTTGCCCACGTTGAGGATGTCGGAAGAAGCGTCCACCTTGGTCACGGTGAAGTTCGATCCGCCATCGTTCTTCATGGTGTCGTAGGTTGTGCCAGTCCAGGTGCCGAAGCAGTTGCTGGCGTGGTCGCCCATGAAGCCTTTCTCCGTGTCCTTAATTTTCAGTGAGAAGCCCGTGTTCGTGTTGGCAATGCCGATAAACACAGTAGCATCGCTAGCCGTGGTGAGCGTGGCTTTAGCGTTGTTGCTATTGGTGGCTTTCACGTATTTGCCCGTCTGCTTGTTGAGCAGTTTCACACCGTAGCTGTCTTCTACAAAGGCCCAAAGCGCACCGAGGAAGCGGCTGTAGCTTGCCGAGCCTGCATTGGTCAGCGTGTATTTCGAACTCATGTTGTTGTCCGAAACGGCTTGGTGTACGAGGTAGTTTGAGGTGCTGTTGCGGAAGTTGATGGTGTACCACACGGGGCTTTCCTCCGTGCTAAGCTCAAAGGGCAGTGTGCTCGTGTTGAGTTTTGGTTCAGAGTAGCCCGTAATGGTGAAAGTGGCGTTCGTGGCACTCACGGTGAGGTCGCTTTCCTCGTAGGTAGCTCCCATCGTGCCGTCGTACCAGTAGGATATATCCATGTCGGCCGTGCCGCTAATCTTGTTGCCAGAGGTTACGGCTGAGTAGGTTTCGCTCTTGTCCGTGTCGGTCACCTTTACCGCTACAGCCTTGGTGATGTTGCTTGAGGCATAGCCCGTCACGGGGTGGAAGGCAAACTGCACTTGGATGCTATTGTCGTCGACCACGTTGCCGCCCGTAGCGTTCCAGTAGGAGAGGTGAGCCGCTCCCTTCGTGCCGTTGGCATTGACGTAGAGCGCATTGTTGTTAACCTTATACTGGCGCTGATAGAGCACGCAGGCATTGTCGTTGAGCTTATAGCTATCCGTGATGCCGTCAGTGGTGTAGCCCAACACGGCGGCTTTATCTTGCGTGGTAGCGGTGGTCATGTTTTGGCCTTGAGTGGCATCGGCGGGGATGAAACCACCCGTGCTAGCGTTCTGCAGAACGAGTCCGTTGTCTGTTTTAGTCACGTACCACACGTATTCCTCGCTATTCACCTTGTCGTAGCTTACGCTTGCATCTTGTGGGAACTTAAAGCTGCCATCGGGGGTGTGCTTCAAGGGACCTGTGCTGCCTTTCACTTTCGTGTCAATCACGTAGTAGCCAGCGGTGAGGTCGGCGGGAGCAGTGGTGGTGGAGCTAATGTTGAGTTTCGAACTTTCGGGGGTGATAACAAACTTCGTGGACCACTGCGTGCTGCCAGCTTGACTATAGAAATTGTAAGCCTTGAGTCCCGTGTTGGCTCCCGTCACGTCGATACAGATGTAGGATTGTCCGTTGCTGGTCGACTGGATGTTGTAGTAGGTGTTGTCGCTGCTCTTCTTCAAGTTCCAAGCGTAGGCGGCCGTTTGAGTGCCCAGTTGGTTGCCGTTGCGATAGAGGTACTTGCCCGTGCTCGCATCCTTAATATATACTTGGTAGGATGTGCCTGTGGGGATGACATACCACTGTGCAGAGGTGAGGAAGTTGATTGGGGTGCAGCTCGTGCTGAGGTAGGCATCCACTCCGTTTACTTGCTGTAGCGACTTGATGTTGAAGGCCGTGCTTGAGTCGTAGCCGTCAACTGCACACTGCGAGGTGTAGGCTAGGGTGGTATACTTTGTCAGACTGTCGGTCAGGTTGTCCTTCTCATCATCTGTCAGCGTGGTTGAACTAGCTTTCGTAAGAAGCTCATTGAGCTGCGTCACGTATTTGCTGTCTACTTGTCCCGAGGTGCTCGAAGCCACCTCCGTGTAGCTACCTAGAGCCACTACGGCCTTGGCCTTCGTTACGGCAGCGTCGAGAGCCGTTTGGCAAAGCGAATTGATGTCGGGAGCAACCCAAGTGATGGGGAACTTGGCATACACCAGGTTGTAGCCATCGGTGCAAGAGGCATCCTCGTAGAAGATGGCTACCTCATTGTCGGAGGTTACGTCCAAGGTGGAGTAGGCTGAGGCTGGAACGCAGATGGCACGCTGGTTGGTCCAAGTGGCTCCATCGTCGTAGGAAACGGCCACGCTCACATTTTTGCGTGAACTATTGTTTACGTAGGAGTGGACTAGCAGGTGCTTGTTGTAGTAGAGGATGTCGCCGTTGCAAGCGTTGCCCGAGATGGTGGAGTTGGTGCTTTGTGCGCCCCAAGTGAGGCCGCCGTCGGTCGACTTGTTGAAGCCACGGTTGCCGCCTTGGCGCACGGAAATCATCACCGTGCCATCGGCCAATTCTACCAATTTCGACTCGTCGCCGCCGCTGTAGGCCGATTGGGTGGACATCTTCCATGTTTCGCCCTCATCGTCGGAGTAGATAATGTACTCTTGAATGGCACTGGTGCCAGTCAAGCGGTGACTCATGGCAAATAGGATGCGGCCGTTGCGTGTGCTGTCTTGTTGGCGTTCTAGCATGAGGCCGCGACCCGAACCAGCGAAGGTGCCATTGAGTGTGCCTTCAGCATAGGTGGCGTTGGTGTAGACGGCTTCGTAGAGCGACTTCGGGTCGGTCCAAGTTTCGCCGCCATCGGTGGAGGTCACGATGAAAGGTTCGATGGGAGAGGCCGCGGTCGACGACCAATAACTATTGCCCGAGGCCATGATGGCCACAATCTTTCCGCTCTTGGTTTCCACCAAAGCTGCATCGCCAAAACCAGGAGTGCTTGAACCCGTGTATTTAGTCAGCTTGTGGTCTTCGGTCGAACCTGCTGCCAGTTCGGGTGTGCTCCACGTTTTGCCTTGGTCGTCGGAGTAGCGACTATAAACGTCGATGTGTGCGTTGAGGTCGGAGTTGTGGTTGAAGCGCATGTCGGCCATCACCACCACGCGGCCGTTCTTCGACGTTTCCTTTTGATGTCTCAGCGTCACCATGGCTGGGATGCGCCAATAGTGCGAATCCTTTTCGTAGCAACGGAAGGGGATGGACGATTGGGTATACACGTAGCCCACTCCCTCGGGGTTCGTGCCCAAGGTGAGCGTCTTTTCCGTGTTGTCGATGGTGTAGCCCAGATTGTCGAGCACGGCGTCCATCGTTGTGCCCACCTTAGCATCCTTGCTCAAGCTGGCCGTTACATAATAATTATAGGTAACCAGTCCGAGCTGTTCGCTCTTGTCGAACGTGAAGTTAACGCTGGTGCTAGTAGGTTTCACCACTTGTGCCACGAGGGTGCCTGTGCCCTTAGCTGTAGCAAAGTTCTTGTCAGTTGTGCGCCACACTTTGAGCGTGTCGAAGGCCGTCATGTCTACGCTATCGCCCGCAAAGCTTATCTGCGCCGATTTCAAGGCGGGGTAGCTGCCTGTCACGCCCGTTAGGGTAGGGGTGAAGCTCAGCAATGTGGCGTTCACTTGCGATGGGGCAAACGTTTGCAGACCACTGCTTACGCTTGCGCTCGAAAGCGTCAAATCTGAAAGATCCGTCAAGTCCACCTCCTCAAAGCGATATTGGCAACCTGAGTCGGTCGTCGTCGACCCACTGCCCCAATTAAATACTTGGTAGCTATGGCTCGACTCTGTTTGGTTAAACTGGTTAGAACCCTGCACAATGGTGTACAAGTCGCTCATGTCGGTAATGGCATTAATGTTCCATCCCGTGCTGGGTTTTTCGCTCACGGGGGTAAATCCCGTGTTGTTGGCCGTGCCCGTTGGACTGATGTATAGCCCATCGTAGCTCACGATGTGATAGGTGTTGCTCCCGCTTTCTTCAAAGCGCCAGAGTTGGCCACGAGTGTAGCCCGACCCTACGGTAATGGTCGTGCCTGTTAGGGGCGAGGCAGTGCCGTTTGAGGTTACAGCCCGCGTACCGCGATTAGGCGTGTACATGCGGTACCACTTCGGACTCTCTGCCGTAGAAGCCACGATGCCGTCGGCCCAAGCCTGTGCCACACCGCCCGCACCCGTAAATGTCAGTAGGGCAAGCGTAGCTTGTGTAAAGAATCTTCTCATAGTATATATGTGTTTTAGTGTGTATATAGATTCTGTGGTAATAAAAGAGGAGTGCCCTCCTTCGGTGATAAAAGAGGAGTGCCCCCCTTCGTTGGCAAAGTTAATGAATTTTTATTCATTTCCAAAGTTCTTTTCTCAGGCAAAGTTAATAGAGGCTTATTTCCTCTTTTTTTGCCAATAGCTCAACATTTCCCATCCACCTAGAGAATAAGGAAATAAAAACAATAGAAAAACTTGCTCCACTTTTAAAATGACCACAAAATTGGGGGCGAAGCGTCCCCGAGGCTATTTTTTCAGCAGCCTCGTCCCCGCATCGGCGAAAGTGGAAACGCAACCACTCGTCCACCCTCCATTTTAACACTCCTCAGTAGCATAAAATTCACCAACCAAGCCTCCCTCTTCCTCCATCCCAACCATAAAAGTCTCAAATCCCCCTTATTTGTGTACATTCTCCCCCTAAAAAGCCCTACTAAAAACCATTTTGATTTCCTATATATATAGATAGCCACCCGAAAATTCATATTTCTTCTATAAAATTCCCCTCCCTAAGCAGGGTCTTTCAAGCACTCTCACAAAGGCCGTTCAGACACCCTAACAAAGGCCATTCAGGCACCCTCATAAAGGCCATTCAGACACTAGAGAGTTCTCCTACATGCCTAAAAGCAGAACTTACTTGCCCAAATCTGCTCTTCTACCAGCCTAAAACGCAACACGCTCCTTCTTATAGTATAATGCCTCCTCTCCAACTCGATTTATCATCCCCTTTCCAATCCTATTTCCCACCCCTCATTTTGTCATCATTTCGGTACGCCATTAACACTTTTAGCAACTTTTGACAAGTTGACCACCCCAAAATTGGGGGCGACGCGTCCCCGCGTCGGCGCAAGTAGCAACGCAAGTAGCGTCAGCAGATAAAAAACCATAGCAAGCAAGCTGCAATCAATCCTTCAAGAGTTCCCTCTAGTGCCGACGCGGGGACGCGTCGCCCCCAATCTGTTGCTCATATGCACCAATAGCCCAAATTTATTCAAAAAATATTCACTGCGTTTATCCCCTG
>CAVFOF010000020.1:5231-20565 GCA_963623895.1 bacterium | reverse complement strand
ACGCAAGTACTTAAGGAAAACGCTAGCACAAAAGGCAAAACGCAGGTATCAAGCTTTTAAAAAAACATTCTTCCCCAAAAGAAAAGCATTCGTATGTTAGACATATCAGCCATTCGCAAAGATTTTCCAATCCTTGAGCGCACGGTATACAACCGTCCGTTGGTCTATCTCGACAATGCTGCCACCACGCAAAAGCCACGCTGCGTGGTAGACGCTATTAGCGAGGAGTACTACTCGGTGAACGCCAACGTGCATCGCGGCGTACACTACCTTTCGCAGCAAGCCACTGACCTACACGAGGCCGCCCGCGAGAAGGTGCGTTCCTTCATCAACGCTCAATCTACAAGCGAAATCATCTTCACCCGTGGCACAACCGAGAGCCTCAACCTCGTGGCAAGCTCCTATGGCGAGGCTTTCTTGAAAGAAGGCGACGAAGTGATTGTTAGCGTGATGGAGCACCACAGCAACATCGTACCTTGGCAATTGCTGTGCGACCGCCGAGGCATTGTGCTGAAGGTGATTCCGATGAGCGACGAAGGCGAACTAGACCTCGTAGCCTACGAGCAACTCTTCACTCCACGCACCCGCTTGGTATGTACCGCACAAGTGAGCAACGTGCTCGGCACGGTGAACCCCGTGAAACGGATGGCGGAAATAGCTCATGCCCACGGAGCGCACTTTTTAGTGGACGGCGCACAAAGCGTGCCGCATATGACTGTCGATGTACAGGATTTGGATTGCGATTTCTTCGTGTTCAGCGGCCACAAGGTGTATGGCCCCACAGGCATTGGCGTGCTTTATGGAAAAGAAGCGTTGCTCGACAAAATGCCCCCCTACCAAGGCGGTGGCGAGATGATAGCCCGCGTCACTTTTGAGAAGACTACCTATGAGCGACTACCCTTTAAGTTTGAAGCTGGAACGCCCGACTACGTGGGTTCGCACGCTCTAGCCGTAGCACTCGACTATGTCGGTCAACTCGGTATGGACAACATTCACGCTTACGAGCGCAGCCTTGTGCATTATGCCATGGAGCAGATGTCGCTCATTCCCGAAATGCACCTCTTTGGCACGGCTGCCGAGAAAGAGTCCGTCGTTTCGTTCAACGTGGGAAACATCCACCCGCTCGACTTGGGCACCCTACTCGACCGCTTAGGCATAGCCATCCGCACAGGCCACCACTGCGCCCAACCTTTAATGCAACGCTGCGGCGTGGAAGGCATGGCGCGAGCCTCATTCGCCCTTTACAACACCCGTGAGGAGGTGGACGCACTCGTGGCAGGCATCGACCGCGTGAGGAAAATGTTCTAAACACTCTCCTACCGCTTTAAGCCTCTAGTTGCGCCCTCTCTCGAACAAAATCAATCTTCTTTAAATTGGAATTAGCCCCTATGCGCTAACCATTTTCTTAGGAAAACAACAAGCCCCACCCTATTCTATCAATCCTCAACGTGATATGAGCAAAACTACCTTTATCGCAACCTTTTTGCTAACTCTGCTGCTAGCTATGGCTTGCGGCCCAAGCAAAGACCGCATTCGCATTAAAGGCGAACTGAGCAACGTCAACGAGGCCGAACTCTATATCTTTAGTGAAGATGGAGCCTTCGACGGGATGGACACCGTGCGCATCGTCGACGGAAAGTTTGAATACGAACGACAACTCAGTGCCCCCGCCGTGCTCACCTTGCTCTATCCCAACTTTACAAAAGCCTATTTGGTGGCAGAGCCTGGCCAAACAGTGAAATTTAAGGGCGATGCCTCCCACCTATCGGAAGTAAAAATGAGCGGAACGGAGCAAAACGAATTGCTATCCGACTTCCGCATCAAGCATCTCAACACTCCCGAACACACCTTGCGCCTGGCTGCCGCACAGTTCGTGCGCGAGAATATTCACACACTAGCTGCCGTGGCCGTTTTCCGCAGCTACTTTACCGACAAAGAGAAGCCCGACGCACGAACCGCCCTCTCCTTGCTCGACCTTCTCAAGAAGGAGCAACCACGAGAGCGAGCCGTCACCTACCTCGACCAATTCTATCGCCCCATCCTCACCAACGGCGTAGGAGAACACCTACCCGACTTCACTGCAAAGACCATGGATGGAAAGGAGGTGTCGAGCAAAGATTATAAAGGGAAGAACCTCGTCATCGTCTGCATGGCCTATTGGCAGAACGATACCCGCTCCTTGATACGACAGGTGCGCAAGAAATTACGCACGCTCAATGGGAAATGGCAATGCCTCGTGGTCTCGCTCGACGTGGACAACGAAATGCTCCGCTCCAACCTCAAGACAGACTCGATTGCCTACCCCGTAATCTGCGACCGCCAATCGTTTAATTCGCCCATCGTCAACCAGCTCGGCCTGCACTACGTGCCCTCACTCATGCTTGTCAACGAGCAAGGCATCATCATGCAAAGAGACGTTACGGACATTAAAGAGGCTAAGTTCTAGGCATCCCATTTTCTCAACGAGAAGAAAGTTTTCACGACAAAAGCAAAACTTTTTCTGCGAGGGTGAAGAGCTTATTCAACGTTTCCTCACCCAATCACTATTCCCCTATTTATTCAGAAATAATCCCTATGTTAACCACCATCCACACCTCTGCACTAAACGGCATGACCGCTATGCCCGTTTTTCTAGAAGTGAACGCTACGGAGACGCACAATACGGAAATGACCACCCCCTTCATGATGGTAGGCCTTCCCGACAATGCCGTGCGTGAAAGCCGAATGCGTGTGGAGGGAGCACTGAGGCAGAGCGGCGTGCGCCTACCCTTTAATATGCGCTACACCGTAAACTTTGCCCCAGCCGACGTGCGCAAAGAGGGATCGGGCTATGACCTTCCGCTAGCCATCGGCATGATGGCTTCCTTAAAGCTTATCCCCAACGATAAGCTGAATAGCTATGTTTTTGTGGGAGAACTTGGGCTAGATGGCTCCATCCGTCCCGTAAAAGGTGCTTTATCTATTGCTATAAAAGCTCGTGAGCAAGGCTTTGAGGCCTTATTCGTACCCAAAGAGAACGAGCGCGAGGCGGCTGTGGTGAATAAATTAAAAGTGTATGGCGTGGAGACGCTTACGCAAGTTACGAGTTTTTTGCAAGGTCTCACGCAGCTAGAACCCACGGTGGTCAACACCCGCGAGGAGTTCTTCGCAGCCCAAGCCCTAAGCGGAGCCGACTTTGCCGACGTAAAGGGACAAGAAGCCGTGAAGCGAGCTTTCGAGGTGGCAGCCGCTGGCGGACACAATATTATACTTATCGGTTCGCCTGGTTGCGGCAAGAGCATGATGGCCAAGCGTGTGCCTTCCATCCTTCCGCAACTCACGTTGGCCGAAAGCCTTGAAACGACACAGATTCACTCTATCGCTGGCAAACTTGGTGCACAAACTTCGCTCATTGCACAACGTCCCTTCCGTTCGCCGCACCACACGATCTCGGATGTTGCCTTAATTGGCGGCGGTGCCACTTATAAGCCTGGCGAAATCAGCCTTGCGCACAATGGGGTGCTCTTTCTTGATGAATTACCCGAGTTCTCTCGCACGGCTCTCGAGACTCTTCGTCAGCCCTTGGAAGATAGGGAAATCACCATCTCTCGTGCTAAATACTCTGCCACCCTCCCCTGCTCTTTCATGCTAGTGGCTTCGATGAATCCCTGTCCTTGTGGCTACTACAACGACCCTCATCACAACTGCAGCTGCTCGCCAGCTCAAGTGCAACGCTACAAGAGTAAGATTTCAGGTCCACTGCTCGACCGCATCGACATACAGATTGAAGTAGCTCCCGTCAGCGTATTAGAATTGGCGAAAGCACCGAAGGGCGAATCGAGTGCCGCCATCCGTGAACGAGTAATAGCAGCTCGCACCATACAAACCGAGCGTTATAAAGAGATTAAAGGCGTACACTGCAACGCACAAATGACGCGTGCCATGCTCGAACAATATGCCCAACTCGCCGACGAGGCGCAAAACACGCTGCAACGAGCCATGCGCCGGCTCGACCTTTCGGCTCGTGCCTACGACCGCATTCTAAAAGTGGCGCGCACCATTGCCGACCTCGCCGCTAGCGAGTGCATTCTGCCTGCACACATCAAGGAGGCCATCTCTTATCGCAGCCTCGACCGTGGAGATTGGGGAGAATAATAAGTTCTTATGACTATTTTGTTCTGAATAAGAAACATCGTAACGTTGCTCCCGTTCTTATTCGAATTTCTTAAAATCTAATCGAACACCTTAAATTCGTAGCCTTGACTTTGAAGCCACTCAATGGCTCGGGGTAAGGCATAAAGCAATTTATCTTGGCTCTTCAGCGAATCGTGAAAAGTTATAATGCTGCCCGGACGAGCGTAGCGACGCACGTTGAGCAGCACGTCGCGGCCATTGAGGCGAGTGGAATAGTCACGCGTCACGAGGTCCCACATCACCACTCTGTAGCGCAACTTCACCATGATGTATTGATCCCACTTCATCCAGCCGTGAGGCGGACGAAAAAGGTCGGTATGTAGATATTCGTTAGCCTTGTCCACATTGCGCACGTAGGAACTAATGCCGTGCAGCAGTCCACCTATGTGATTATACGTGTGGTTACCCAGCCGATGACCTCTCGCCTTCACCATCTCAAACTCCTTAGGATGCTTGCGAATGTTATCGCCTACCATGAAAAAAGTGGCCTTCACCCCATAACGATCGAGCACATCGAGCACCCAAGGGGTCACCTCGGGTATCGGGCCGTCGTCGAAGGTAAGATACACGGCGCGTTCCTTCTTATCCATTCGCCACAAGGCGCGGGGATATAGCCAACGCAAGAACCAAGCGGGTTGTTCTATAATCACTGTTGTGAAAAGTTTTATTAGTTATGAGGCGAATTTAGTATATATTTTTGAAATACTAAAGGATATACGGTAAAGAAATGCGCACTTCATGCTTTGTGCAATGAATTGTTTTAGTTGAAAACAACTTTTCTCTTCTACATCATACAATGTGCATATCTCTACGCAGAAGCGTACGAGTCAAAAAAAATCTTTATAAATGCCGAAAAAGCTCAGAGCAGATGGTATCGCTCTGAGCTTTTTCGTAAGATTAGGAGAGAAGCTCTTTACAAAGAGATGCTCCTTATAAGGGTTCGACAGGGCTATTGCGCTGCCCCGTTCATTTGATGGTCATAAACCTGCATGCCTAGGCCGAAGGCGTCGCTGTTGTACATGGCCTTCACCTGTGCTTCATATTTAGCATAGGCTGCCTTGTCGGCTTGCATCAACACTTGCATGGCACCCATCGTGGCCGATACCATGAAGTAGCAAGTGCGTGCGTAAGTGTTCACGCGGTTTGTGCCGAGCGAATTGATGTAGCGCAAGTACTGCAATGAGTAGTCGAGCACGTCCTTGGCCACGGCAGTAGCCTCCTTCTTGTCGCCAGCTTGCAACCAGAGGTCGGCCAGTTGCGAGTCGTCGTCGTCGTAAGGCACAGTGTAGCTAGGAATAACCTCCTTGCACTTCTTCAACACCTCGAGTGCCTTCTTCTTGTCGCCCTTACGCAGCAAGTTGTCGGCAAGCATCATAAACATGCGGCGGTGAGTTTCACACATGCGGCCAGTGGTTTCGTCCATGTAGATGCCCTTGTGTGCCACGTTGCCATACTTGAAGCGGGTCATCAAGTTCTTATACATCAAGTTGCTGTCAATCATGCCCATTGAGCCGAAGTCGTAGGGCGTGATGCGATAAGCTAAGCCTTCAAGCACGAGGAAGTTGTCCAGCCCAGCATAGTTGTCAGAACCGAGGGTAACACTCATATACATGGGTCGCTTCCAGTCGGCATGAGCCAACATTTCGTAAATCATCACCTCGTTGCGGTAGAGGCCACCATTCTTTTGAGCGGCCTTCTTCAAGGAGATAATCATCTTGTCGGGGATGGAGTCTTTTCCTAAGGGCAACACCATGCCGCTCTCGATGATGGCTTTCTTGTCAACGCTCACTACCACGGAGTCGGTGGGGAAATAACCCCCTTCGCTCTTCTTCACGTAGTGGTCGAGGATGTAAGATAACTCGTAGGGGTCGACCTTCGGGTTTTGCTTCTTCAGTTCGTCAAGCTCGCTCTTTTGGTCGGCACGGATGGGATAGTAAGAGTGCTTACCATTATCTACATAGTAGTAGCGATTCCAAGTGATGGGCAAAGGCTTCGAGTCGTAAGCCGGACGGCGCATTTGGTCGGTATACCAGTCTGTCTGCAAATACGAGAGGTTGCACACGCGAGCGTCGGTACGAGTGCCCTCCACCTCTTGATTGTACCACAAGGGGAAGGTGTCGTTGTCGCCATTGGTGAAGATGATGGGGCAACCCTTGTCGGGCAGTGTGTTGAGGTAGTTTGCGCCAAAGTCGCGACAGGTGAAACGGTTGGAGCGGTCGTGGTCGTCCCAAGTCTGGCTCACCATCTGTAGGGGCACTAACACGCCAATCACGCTAGCCACAGCAGCGGCTAGTTGCGGCTTCTTCACGAGTTTTTCAGCCCAAGTGGCCAAAGCAGCCACGCCCAAACCAATCCAAATGGCGAAGGCATAGAACGAACCCGCATAGGCATAGTCGCGCTCACGGGGCTGACTGGGAGTTTGGTTCAAGTAGAGCACAATGGCCAAGCCCGTCATGAAGAACAGGAAGAACACTACCCAGAACTGACGCACGCCCTTCTCGCCGCGATAGGCTTGGAAGAACAAGCCGATAAGGCCGAGGATGAGGGGCAAGCAGTAGAACACGTTGTGACCCTTGTTCTCACGCAGCGACTTGGGCAGCAAGCTTTGGTCGCCATAGAGGTGGTTGTCGATGAAGGGAATGCCGGTAATCCAGTTTCCGTGTTCGCTTTCGCCGTTGCCTTGAATGTCATTTTGGCGACCGGCAAAGTTCCACATAAAGTAACGCCAGTACATAAAGTTCACTTGATAAGACAAGAAGAACTTCAAGTTACACCACTGGGTGGGCATGACGCCAGGGTAGATGTTACCCTCTTTGTCGGAGAACTCCACATTATTGTAGTCGAGGTCGTCGCCGAGCCAATCTTGGTATTGGCTAGTGTGTGCCGCACTATAGATGCGGGGGAAGAGCATGGTCAATCCGCTAGGATATTTCAGACCCGTAGTTTCCTCGATATCTTCGTAGCGGTCGGGCTCATCGGCCGTGGCTTTCTCCACACGCTGGGTGCGTGTGCCTTTCACGTACTCAATAGCTCCCACCTGAGCGGCCTGTCCTTGCGAACTGAAGGCTTCTCCCTTAAAGAGGGGAGTTTGACCGTATTGGTCGCGACTCATATACGAACCGAGGGTAAAGATGTCCTCGGGCGAGTTCTGATCCATTGGCGGGTTCTGCGTGGAGCGAACCACGATAACGGCATACGAGGAGTAACCAATCATCAACATCAGCATGCAGAGCAGCGAGGTGTTGAGGAAGCGTTTGCGCACCAAGAAGTTGCCGTCCTTTTTCTTCAGGCCTAAAGCCACGTAGAGGGCTACGAGCACCACAACGCCCAACACGGCCGACACTACGCCATGCCCCATAAAGGGAATGCCGAGCAGGGCTACGCTAAGCAAGTAGAAGAGCTTCGTGCGCACGTGGTTTTGCGTAGTAGTGCTCCAAATAGCAGTGAGCACCACAGCGATGAGGATGATGAGGTAGACGATCATACCCACGTTGAAGGGGAGCCCGAGATCGTTGGTGAAGAACCATTCAAACCATCCGCCTACCTTCACAATGCCTGGCACTACGCCGTAGAGCACGGCTGCCACGAGCAACATCGACACGATGAGTGCCACTACAGAGCCTTTGAGATTGGCTTGAGGGTTGCGCTTGTAGTAGTAGACAAGGGCGATAGCAGGCAAGCACAAGAGGTTGAGCAAGTGTACACCAATCGAGAGACCCGTGAGGTAGAAGATAAGCACGAGCCAGCGATCGGAGTGAGGCTCGTCGGCATGATCTTCCCACTTCAAAATGAGCCAGAACACCAAGGCGGTGAACATGGAGGAGTAGGCGTAAACCTCGCCTTCTACGGCCGAGAACCAGAAGGTGTCGCTCCAAGTGTAGGCCAAAGCACCAGTAAGGCCGCAGCCCATGATGGTGACAAGTTGCGCCACGGAGGTGACGTGGCCATCATCGGTGATGAGTTTACGAGCCAAGTGGGTGATGGTCCAGAACAGGAAGAGAATACACAATGCCGAGAGCAGAGCCGACATAATGTTCACGCAGAGAGCCACTTTCGTGGGGTCGTTGGTGAACTGTGTAAAGAAGTTGCCCGTAAGCATAAAGAAGGGGGCGCCAGGGGGGTGACCCACCTCGAGCTTAAATGCTGTGGTGATAAATTCAGGGCAATCCCAAAAGCTGGCCGTAGGCTCTACTGTGGAGCAGTAGGTAAAGGCCGCAATGGCAAAGGTGAGCCATCCAAGGATGTTGTTCACCAGTTTGTACTGTTTCATTGAGATTTACGCTATTAATAAATATGTGTATGAATTATTTGTTTCGTGGGAAGTTCTGAGCGAAACGTTCGCTTTGCGTTCAACGGGCAAAGTTATATATTTTATTTTGTTCCTTGTGTTTTTCAGCTACTAATTATTCTTTAGTTGGATGGATACACCCTAAAAGGGGGAAGGGGGCAAAAAAAAATTAGCTTTGTCTGATGGAGCATGAAACTTATCACAATACTCCGCTAAATTATCCCGCTAGCTTAGGCGCATGCCTAAATATGTCATTTAAGATGGCTGTATTGACTACATATTTACGGAATTTAAACGAGCATTAAGAGGCTCAAACAAAATTATTTCTCAAAACTAGAAAACAAAAGGCTTTGGGAAGAGGAAAAGAGAAGGCCGCGACTTTCCATCCCAAGCGGAACGAGAACGGCCGAAAACTGCATAAAAATTGCATAAAACTGGATTTATGCAAAAGTGCAAGCAATGCAAAAATCGCCCTTTTTATCGAGAAAATCCCTCCCTATAGATTTGTGTAAGCAATGTGCTGTTACTTGCACTAACTGCTTACACTCACACTGATTATCAAGCATTTCAAGAGTGCAAGCAGCAAAATTGTTGCTTACACGCCGCTTGCACTGCTTACACTGCATAAACTGTATAATTATACGGTTTATGCAGATTTTATGCACTGTGTAAGGAGAAGCCCCGTCGGTGTAAGCAAGAAAAATTGCTGCTTACACGGGCGAAGTTACTGATAATCAGTGCAAGTGTAAGCAGTTAGTGCAAGCAACAGCAGACACTACATCTAAACTTCCTGTGTAGAAACCACCCAAAATGACCCCAAAATTGGGGGCGACGCGTCCTCGCGTCGGCGAAAGAAGCAATGCGAATAGAAAAACAAATCATTCATTTCTAATTGAGTTTCTTCTTGCGCCGACGCGGGGACGCGTCGCCCCCAATTTGTTGCTGAGTAAAAAAAACTATGTGGCGACTAGTAAAAACTATTAGGCCAGTAGTGAAGCACTAATCGACGGCTAGTTTTTCCTAATCGGCGGGTAGGTTTTCACTCTCGGAAGAGAGCGAACGGAGGTACTCATAGAGCCCTTGAGTGGAGGAAAGCCCCATCTTGCGCACCAGGTGCTGCCGCTTCTTCTTGCTATACTCAGGAGTAATGTTGAGCAAGAGAGAAATCTCCTTCGAGGAAAGGTTGATATAAATCAGCGTAAGAAAGCGAATATCAGCGGGTGTAAGTCTGGGGTGACGTGCGTGCAGCTCCACAAGAAACCGTTTGTTGGCTTGCTCAAAGTAGGTGGTAAAATCATTCCACTCCGTGCTTTCATCGAGTTGGTGACGAAGGGCGGCGATGGTCTGCCGCAAGTGCGAGTTGCCGTTTTGCTGCATAGAGGAGTCGGCATCGAGGGATTCGAGCAAATTACGCAAAGCGTCGTTACGACTAGCGGCTTGCAAGGCTTGCGACATGAGTTCACGCCCCCGCAACTCTAGGGTGCGCTGCCCCTCCTCTCGGTCGCGCAGCAAGTTGGCCTGCTCCTGCTCCATTTGTTGTTGCAGAATCTGACGTTCTTGCTGCTCACGCTGCAGCTCGAGGGCGGCCAACCTACGTTGTTGGCGGCTGTTGCGGACCTGAACCACTAAAGCCCACACCAACACGAGCAATGCCACTGCGGCCAGAGCGATAAGGGCAAGTTCCAGCTTGTGGCGCTGCTGATAGTTGTCAATCTCTTGTTGTTTCTTCCAAATGTCATATTGTATCTGTCGAGCCTCAAAGAGTTTCTGCCCCGTTACGTTGGTCAAAGAGTCGGCCAAATGCTGCACAGAGTCCTTACAATGCAGTGCCTCCTCGTAGCGATGTTGAGCCGCCAGAGTTTGGGCTAAAAGTTCAAAAATCGCCCTTTTCATCGATAAATCGACCTTTTTTTGCTGCAACGCAGCGTGCGCTTGTGCCACCGTTTCATCGTAACGTTGGGTGAAAAAAGCGGTGCGTGCTCGAAGCACGATCATTTCGGGCAGCGAGGACAGTTGAGGGTGCTTAGCCACCGCTAGCTGCACGAGCTGATAGGCCGCTTGGGGCTGATTCGTGCCGAGCAAGTAGTCGGTGCGTAGCGAAAGCAGGGCCAACACGTTGCGTTTGTCCGCTCCAAGCAGCGATTCAGCCTTTTCCATATAGCTCTGCGCCTCTTTATAGCGTTTTGCGTCCACTAGGAGCGTGGCAATGTTGAGTGCGCAGCCGCCAATAAGCACTTTGTCGTTGCCCGAACGGATGTCGGCATAGATTTTCAAGTATTCATCGAGGGCTTTCGCATTCTCGTGGTTCATCATGTAGAGGCCCGCAATGTTGTTGCGAATGCTCAGTACGGAGCGTTTATCTAAGTGGTCCACAGCGATTTGGTGAGCCTTCGTGAAGTTTTGCAAGGCATCGGCATAGTTGAGCAATTCGGCTTGATTAATGCCCAAGTTGGTATACACCCAAAAGAGTTGCTCATAATTGCCCGTGGCCTCAGCTTGGCTGCGAGCCTTAAAGAGCAGGTCGGCCGAGCGTCGATAATCGCGCTTCACGGCCGCATCGGCAGCTTGGCGCACCAGTTGACGAATGGACGCATCGCTCTGCGCCTGAATGGGGGGCACGCAGACGAGCGAGAGGAGCAGAATAACGAGTCGGAAGGACAAGGCACGGAAGGGGAGGCGCATAAGCTAAATTCTGTAGAATCTGAAATGGGACAAAATGGGCAAAATTCCCGATGAAAAGGGCGATTTTTGACGTTTTCTGCCCCGAAAAGCATCTTTGATTGGAGCAAAAATAGCCATAATTGCCGAAAAGCACGCTTTTCTGCCTAAAAAATTGCACTTTGGCACTTTCCAAGCGTTTTGCTCACATTTTGATTTTTATACAAAATCTGCAAGCGTTTTCTACGTTCACCAAGAAATATCCCTCAAGTAATAGTGTAATAAACAAAGGCTATTTCATTGTATTTCTAAGCATAGCCGTTTTTTTTCGAAAAAACAGAATTTTCAATATATCCCCTTTTTATCCCCCTTAAAATTTGTAATCTCCCCCTCACAAGTAGTATATTTGCACTATCAAAATGTAAAGCTCGCTTATTCATTCACAAAAACTCTATACGCTTATGAAAAGACCGTTACTCATTGGCATGATGGGCTTGGCTGCCCTTTATGCGAACGCTCAAACCACAGTCGACACGGCACTCGACTTGAAAACAGGCGAAAATAGCTACACCCAGAGTGAGGCTTCCTACGCACAGGTTTACTTCAAGTATACCGCTCCCGAAGGGGAGAGCCAACTGCTCTACATCACCACCGACGTCAACACGGGTGGCGGTAGTTTCGCAGCCTCAACCACGGGCTCGACCTACTCACAAGACGACATCGTGCCCATCTGCACCAATGCCAACGGCGATAAAGTGGTGCCCGTAAAAGCCGGACAAACCATCTACCTCATCGCTAGCATCTACAACAAGGAGTTTAAGTTTAACGTCAGTGCCGTAGCCGCCAACGTCGACGGCTCGAGCGTGGCCACGGCCGTGGAGGGAACTACGGAAGAGAGTTTCTACGTGCCTTACCACACCAAGAGCGTCTATCACGAAGACTATCATTACACCGAATACGTGGCTCAGCCCACCTATATTAAATACGTGGCCAAAGGCACCGACGTGTTGCAGTTCACCTCGAGCAACTATATCAGCTCCGTAGCCATCCAAGAGGGCGAAGACGGCACACCCGAACAAGCCACCGTGACGAGCGTATACAACCCCACCACCTACACCTCGTCGTACACGGCGAAGATGAACGTGGAGGAGGGCAAGACCTACTACCTGCTCATCACGCCCCAAGGCGGCCCCTTGTTTGCCACCCTCAGCGAAGTGACCCTCACGAAAGGCTCGACCTACGAACTGCCCTTCGAGGCCACCGAGGGCGACAACACGCTGCCCGCTGCCACGGGTAAATATTGGTATAAGTACACCGCCGACAAGAATGGCTTCGTCAACCTCACCTCAGAAGCGGGTCTGCCTAGCGGCACGGTAAGCGTGTACAACAGCGTGTCGTCCATTCAATACAGCAGCACCGTGGCTCAATCCACAGGCAGCCTCAGCGTGCGCTTCGAGGCCGAAGCAGGTCGCGACTACTACCTCTGCATCGAGAAGGCCATCGCCACCGCAGCCGACGAGAGTTTCTCGCTGAGCGTGGAGCAAGCTAAGGACGGCGACAAGTTCAATCAACCCATCGTCCTGACCGAACTGAGCGGCAAACTCACCGCCCCCGAGGCCGACGGCGTGTGCTACTACAGCCTCACCGTGCCCCAAGGCGAATACATCTTCACCATCAATGCGCCCGAAGGCACAACCGAAACATCGGGCACGCAGTGCACCCTCTTCACCAAGGACAGCAACGGCCAGTATAGCCTAGCTAGCGGATACAACGGCGTGCGCTATCAAATGTACAACTACGCCGAAACGACCTACGTGTTCTGCTGGAACTGCCGCAACAACGAGAATGGCTTCGACTTCAACTACTCTTGCAAAGCCATTGAGCAAGGCGACGTTGCCACTAAACCCCTCCCCGCCGTAGAAGGCGACAACGAGCTTGCCGCTGGCACCGAAAAGTACTACACCTTCACTCCTGCCAAGGGCGGATGGCTCAACATCGACACCGACGTGTTTATCGACGTAAGCTTCATGAAAGACCCTTCGGGCTACAACAACTACGACGCTACGAAGGAGGCCACCACTACAAAGATGAAGGCCACAGCTGGCAGCAGCGTCATCATCAAGTTCTCGGGCATCACCGACGACACGAGCTTCAACCTCTCGATGACCGACTTCGAGGTGGGAGAAGGCATCGACAACCCCATCAAGGTGAGCATCGACGCCGACAAGGTGGACTCTACCGTAGTGAGCCTACCCCAAAAGGCCATCAGCTATTGGTATGAATACACCGCTCCGAAGAGTGGCAAACTCACCATCTCGTCCGACATCACCGACGGACTGGGCACTAACGCACTCTACGTGCAAGTAGGCAAGAACGGCCTGGCCGAAAACTATAAGAGTTCGCAAATGAGCGGCAGCACCTCGACCACCATGTTCCGCGGTTCGAAGATGGTGAACGAGGGCGACATGGTCTACGTGAACCTCGTAGTGAACGACGCTCAAAAGGATAAGTCACTCACCTTCGCCATCGCCGACCCCGCTCCAGGCGAAACTTCTAGCAACCCCATCGTGCTGACCGAGGGCGAGCACACCGTGGCCAAGGCCACCCGCACGGCTCCGCTGTGGTATAGCGTTGACATTCCCGCCGGCACGAAACTCGTGGTGAAGACCATTTCGGGCAATAGCAACACCGAACTGGGCTCTTACCTCTTCGCCACCGACGCTGAGGGCCGTCTTGACGATAGCCAGTACCTTGCTTACTCTAGCACGACCTACGACGAAAGCACGCAATCGACGTACACACAACTGACCTACGCCGTGAACGGTGTGACCACGAAGGAGGGCAAATACATCATGCAGGTGTACAGCACCTCAGGCGAAACGCCCATCGTCGTGTCGTTCGATAAAATCGATGCGGGCGAAGATTTCACCCAAGCCATCCGTCTGGAGCCAGGAGAAGCCACATTGAAGATAGCCTCCTATAGTGCGCCCGTATGGTATAAGGTAAACTTGGCCGAAGGCGACTTCGAAATGGTAACGACCGACGCTAGCTACTACTCCTTCTCAGCCGAACTCTACCCCGTGGGCGAGAACGGCGCACCTGCAAGCAGCTACGTGGCCTACAGCAACATGGGCTATGAAGATGCCAACTACCTGACCCGTCTTACCTACACCATCGACGGGGAGAATGCGAAGCCCGGCGAATACTTCATCAAGCTCAACAATGCCTACTACGAAGTGCCCGTAATGCTTACCTTCAATCAAGGAAAGGTGGACGGCATTAGCGAAGCAGCCAACGACCAAAACGATGGCGTAACAATTGAGAACGGACGCATTGAGGCCGTAAATGGCGACGCAGTGGCCGTGTACGACCTCACGGGTCGCATCGTGAAGAGCGGCAAGGGCGCAGTGAACGTAAAGAGCGGCATCTACGTGGTGCGAACCGCCAACGGAAAGTCGCTGAAAGTAACTATCAAGTAAATTAAATGGGTTAATAGCGTTAAGGCAAGGCATTCTCCTTCCGAAAAATGGAGAACGCACTTGCCTTAACCCTTTTTCTTATTCCACGAGATCAATCAAAACAAAAATAATGAAGAAACAGCTTTTCAGCTATCTGCTTGCAGCCACGCTGGCAGCGGGAGGGACGCAAACGGCACAGGCCATCAAGGCCAACCCAAAGGCCGTGAGTGTGAAGCAGCCCGACGGCACCACCTTGGTGATACGCATTCATGGCGATGAGAACTTTCACTATCTCACCACCACCGACGGCTTCCTCATTCAGCAAGACAAGGATGGCTTCTTTAAGTATGTGCAAACCGATGCCAAGCAAGGCACTCAAAAACTCACGGCACGACGAGCCACAAACCTCACCTCACGCACGGCCGATGAGGCAAAGTTTGTCAGCACCCTGCGCCCCATTCGCACCAACGACACCGAATGGCTACGCTCGCTGCAAGGCCACATCGAGCCTCGCACCATCGCTCAAACGCTGAAGCCCAGCGTGCGCAGCCGAAAGATGGAGGCCGAAACGGGCGAGGCGAAAGAGAGCCAATACCTCGTAGTGTTGGTAAAATATGCCGATGGCGAATTCCACTTCAGCCAACCCGACTTCGACCATTGGCTCAACAAAAAGGGCTATAGCGAAAAGGGCGGCACAGGCTCGGTGAAGGACTACTACCGCGACAACTCCATGGGACAGTTCGTGCCCAACTTCACC
>CAVFOF010000020.1:0-5195 GCA_963623895.1 bacterium | reverse complement strand
GGACTACTACCGCGACAACTCCATGGGACAGTTCGTGCCCAACTTCACCGTGGTAGGCCCTTACACGCTCGACCACGAGCGCACCTACTACGCCGCCGACTACGGCGGCACGGGCAACGACGTTAACCCGCAAGCCCTCGTGATTGAAGCAGCACAGAAGGCCAAAGCCGACCACCCCGAAATCGACTTCTCACAGTTCGACAACGACGGCGACGGCTTCATGGACAACATCAACGTGGTGATTGGCGGCTACAGCCAAGCCTCATCGGGCGACGAAAAGGACATGTGGCCCCACTCCTACCGCCTCATCACCGACGACTCCGACCTTTCCATCAAAATAGACGGCATCACCGTCAACAACTATTCCGTATCGGCCGAACTAGTAGGCTCAACAGGCACGGAGATGGACGGCATCGGCACCTTCGTACACGAGTTTGGCCACATCCTCGGCCTAAAAGACATGTACGATACCGACGACTACGACAACGGCATGGGCATCGACCCAGGCGGCTACAGTCTCTACGCTTCGGGTAGCTACAATAATAATAGCCGCACGCCAGCTGGGCTGATGGCCTTCGAACGTATGCAAATGGGCTGGATGCAACTGAACGACTTTAAGCAACTCAGCAATGCTGAGGACGTAAGTTTGCCCGCCGTGAGCAACAACACCGCAGCCTACGTCAATGCGCAACCCGACCTCAGCGCAGACAAAGGCTTTGAGTGGTACGTATTCGAGAATCGTCAAAAAACGGGGTGGGATGCCTACATCCCCTACCACGGACTACTCGTTTACCACTACGACTACACGGCCGACATGGTGACGAAATATTGGAGCGTGAACGGCCCCAACAACAACGCCCTGCACCGCTGCCTCTACATCGTGCCCGCCGACGGCATCGACGACACCAACACGAGAAAGGGCGACACCTACCCTGGCACAACGGGCACTACCGAACTGACCGACTACTCAAACTGGAACGGCGATAGGCTACGCACGCCCATCACCAACATTCGCGAAGAGGGCGGCATGGTCTACTTTCAGGTGAAAGGCGGCGAGTCGGAGCAGTCATCCATCCTGACGCAACCCGTTGACCTAGCCGACATCACCGACTCGAGCGTTAAGCTGAAAGCTAAGCTAGGCAAGGCCACACAAGAGATTAAGGAAATGGGCTTCTGCTGGAGCGACGAAACGGAAGAGCCTACCCTCAACCCCTCCGACAGTAAGCACCGAGCCATACCGACGGCCGAACAAATCGAAACGACGCTGACGGGACTGGAAGAGGCTGGCCTCTACTACGTGCGTGCCTACCTCACCTTGGCCGACGGCACCACCGTGTATGGCGCAGCCCTGCCCGTGACCACCGAACACAAACCCCTCACCGCTCCCTACTATCTGAGTTTCGACGAAACGGAGGACGATGGCAGCTTTAGCCGATGGCGCATTGTCGACGAGAACAACGACGCCAACACCTGGACTTACGACAAGAGCCAGCAGGCCATGGTCTACAACGCCGACTATTGGAACAACGCCAACGACTGGCTCATTTCTGAGCGAATGACCATCCCCGAACGCGGCGCTATCTACGTGATGCGCGGCGTGATGGATCCCTCCTACGTAGAAAAGCTCGACGTGTACGTATCAACAAAATCGCGCAACGTGAGCGACTTCCACTTGGTAAAGTCCTTCTCACTAGCCGACCAATTCGGCACCATGGCCGTAGACGAGGTGGACCTCTCCGATTACGCTGGCCAAGACGTCTACACCGCCCTAGTCTGCACCTCCGAGCGTATGCAAAACGCCCTTTGGCTTTGGGGTGTCATTCTTACGCAAAGGCTTGAAGCTCCCGTCATCACGCAATTTGGCCGACAAGGCGACGATCTACACGCTGAATGGTCGCCCGTTGAGAACGCCTCAAAGTACTTCCTCGAATTCTTCAAAGAAACGAGCGAAAAGGTGACTAGTGCGAAATATCTTCCAGAAAGCGACGTAGACGAAGCCGTAGGCAACGTAACCCTCGGCACAGGCGTGCTCCGCTTCACAGGAAGCGGCACAGTGACCACCGTTGACTATCCCGACGGCATCACTAACGTGCAATACATCCTCAAGTCGGGCGGTCCTCGCGGCACTTCCACCTTCAGCGTGGAGGGTAGCAACGACAACGGCAACTCTTGGACACGCATTGGCGAGCTGCAACGCATTAGTTCGGTCGATTCCGACGGTTCGTCCGTCGACCTCACCTCCCACATGAAGGGAAAGAGCTACCGCAAGCTCCGCATGACGTGCGATTTCGGCGGCCGACTAGTAAACATCACCAACTTCAGCCTCACCTACAACGATGGGGTGAAGCTCGACACGTTGGCCTCAGGTGTGGCTAGCAACGACCCGAACGTGACGAACGTCAACATCAGCCCCACAAAACCAGGAGAGTTCGACAACGGACGCTTCCGCCTACAAGTGACAGCTGGCGACGGCCTGCTCTACTACGACACCTCACTGCCCGCATTCTACGAGTACGACCCTGACGCCGTAACGGAGGTAGCCGATGACCAAATCGCCCTCTCGCCCGTCCGCACGCTTTGCAAGAACGGCCTAGTGCAACTAGCAGGGCTTACGCCCAACCGAGTGGTCACGCTCTACTCCACCGATGGCCGAGAGTTGCTGCGCTTCACTCCCACCGCCTCTCGCGCTGCCGTGAAAGTGGATGGTTACGAAGGCGTAGTGATTGTGAAATAACGCTTCTGCTTGCTCTGATAACTATTCGGAGCAAGCAGCGAGCTACACCTTATTATATAATAAAGCAAAACTATGAGATCAATTTTTCTTAGCATACTCGCTCTGCTCACTACGCCCCTATGGGCGCAGCAAGCCGAGAAAGCGGCCGAGCTGGCGAAGATTGTTCCCGAACTCACTTCGGTCAACGACAAGAGCGTAAGTTTGCGATGGAACAATCCCGAAACCATCAACGGCTTCTTCGACGACTTTGAAAGCCACACGGATTTCGCCATTAATTCGGCTGGAACCATCGGTTGGCAATACATCGACGCCGACAATGCCTCCACCTACACCTGGACGGCAGCCTCCTTCCCCAATCAGGGTTCGAAGATGGCCTTCATCGTGTTCAACCCCTCGAAAACTTCTCCCTCCACCGCCACCTACCCCGACATTGCCCCCTTCTCGGGCAATAAGATGTTGGTGGACTTCACCGTGGACAAGGCCAACAACGACTACCTCATCTCGCCTCTGCTGAGTTTCGACGAGGATTTCAAGCTTAGCTTCCGTGCCAAGACCTACAAGGACACTTGGGGCAAGGAACGCTTCAAAGTGGGCTACTCCACCACTGGCACTCGTCCCTCCGACTTCACCTTCGTGCAGCAGGGCGACTACGAGGAAGCTCCAACGGCCTGGACGCTCTTTGAGTACACTATTCCCAAGGAGGCGAAATACGTCTGCATCAACTGCGTGTCGGCCGAAGCCTTTATGTTCATGCTCGACGACATTTTCATCGGCACCAACAACGTGCGCCCACGCATTGCAGCCCGCAGTGCTAGCCCCACGGCCAAGCTAGCTGGTTTCAACTTGCTACGCAATGGCGAAAAGGTGAACAAAAGCCTCATCACTAGCGTCTATGCCACCGACACCGTGCCCGATTACGCCACCTACACCTACACCGTGCAGAGCGTAATGACCGACCAATCGGTGGGCGAACTCTCCGAACCGCTCAGCGTGGAGGTGCCCGACGTGCGCCTACTCCCCTTCTTCGACGACTTCGACGACAACAGCATCGACTCCACCCGCTGGAGTCGCCCCGTAGAAGCAAAGGGTGAGGAGAATAAATGGAAGACGGACTACTATGCCTACGGCCTTGTGGACTTCTCCGCCTGCTACCCCTACTCTAGCCTAGGCAAATATTCGCAAAGCCTCGTCACTCGCGAGCTACGCACCCTCACCCCCGACAACACCACGCTGCGCTACCAAGTGCGCTTGGACAACAACAGCAAGTATAAGGGCGGTGTGCTCCTAGCCGAAATCACTACCGACAACGGCCAAACGTGGCAAAAGATTGACTCTTTGCTCACCGACGAGGGCACTTACGACTGGCGCACCTACGAGTTCGACCTCAGCAAATATCTCAACGGCAACCACTTCTTCCAAGTGCGCTTCCGTGCCTACGGCAACGACTCGCGCTACATCAACTATTGGTTTGTCGACGACGTGAAGATTTGGAATCCGCAAACTCATGCCGTCACCATCCACACCACTCAGGGCGGTCAGCCCGTGGCCAACTGTAGCCTAAAGCTAGAAGCCGACAACGGAGCCATCTACACCGCCACCTCTGACGCCAACGGCCTCATCTCCCTCCCCCGCATGGAGGAAGGCACTTACACCGTGACGGCCGAGGCCGAGGGATGCAACTACTACACCGCCGAGTGGAAACTCACCGCCGACGATCCTGCCTCGTTCACCGCTGTGCTGACTCGCCCCGAGCTAGTCTTCTCTGCCGAAGAGGTGAAAGAGGAAACGGCACTCGAAGCCCTCACCACTCGCACCTTCACCATTGAGAACAAGGGCGACGGCGACGTGCGCCTCGACCTCTACCCCACTCCCGCCACGGGAAGCGGCACTATCGACCATCGTTGGGAGGTAAGCCAATCGTTTGATGCCTCGGGCGACATCCAGAGTTGCGTAGCCTTCGATGGCGAGAATTTCTACACCTCCTCCCACTTCTTCCTCGGAAAGTTCTATAAGTACGACCGCAACGGCCACTTCATGGAGGAATTCTCCGTGCCTGGCATGTACTATGCCGTCAACGACCTTGCCTTCGACGGCCGCTACTTCTACGCCTCCGACCGCAAGAACCGCATCTTCCAGCTCGACCTGCGCAACAAGCGACTCGTCACTACCATCGACATCCCCACAGAGACCGACCTCTGCGTGACCCACATTGCCCACGACCCCCGCAACGACGAGTTCTGGGTGGGCGACTATAACACGATGGGACGCATCAACCGCAAGGGCGAAGTGACACTGGCCTTCTACAAGCTCAACGCTTCAAGCAGCATGAGCGTGTTTGGCACGGCCTTCGACGACGTGACGCCTGGCGGCCCCTACCTATGGATGAGCAACCTCGAAACCTCGGGGCTCAACACCATCGACAAGGTGAGCATCGTGCAGTACGACCTCAACAACCGCCGCG
>CAVFOF010000019.1:0-20608 GCA_963623895.1 bacterium | reverse complement strand
TAGGACCTCCAGATTATGAGTCTGTTGCTCTAACCAACTGAGCTACAAGTCCGATTCCATCATGAGGATTTAAGCCTTGTGGAATTTGTAGGTGCAAAATTAAACGTTTTATTTTATATATGCAACGTTTCGGGGAAATAAATTTGGCGATTGCCTCAGCGAGGGCTCAGCGACTTGCTCATAGAGCTTGTCAGCGAGTTGCTCATCGAGGACACCGAGAACAATTTATTAATAGAAAGGTTTGCGTCCCTTTGCTAGAAAATCCCTTCTAGTTGATGCAGATTTCATCGACGAAGACGAAGGCGGGATTTCCCTTGCCTGAATGCCACTGCGGTAGGTGATGCTCACTCTCTACAACTAGCTTCACGTAGCGCACGGTAGAGGGAGCGAAACTCAAAGCGTGATGGTTGATTTGGTTGGGCGAGGCTTCGGTTAGGGCGGGGTATTCTTCCTTTGTGAGCAAGGAGAAATCAGTGCCGTTGGTTGAACCGTAGAGGGAGATGGAGCGTGCGTCGAAAATCCAATAACCCTTCTCCACACAGGTGTTTAGACTGAGCGAGGAGATAGATTGGGGCTGCTGCAAGTCGATGAGGGCTTCGAGGTCGGTGCCGCAGAAGCCTATCCAACGCCCCGAAGCATAGTTGGTGTCAGGGGCGGTGAGTCCGTCCACTAGGAGTGTGGGGCCAGCATACACCTGAGCTGGGTGCGGCTGTTGCAGCAATCGGATGGGGCGAGCGGTGGCTCGGTTGAAACTAAAAGTTTGACTCACTTCGGGCGTCTGTCCCCAATTACGGAAGGCGGCTGCACGCAGCGTGGCCGACTGCTCGATGCGAAGCGGAGCCGTGTAGCGTGGCGACGAAGCGGTGGGAGCTGAGCCATCGAGCGTGTAATGGATGGCAGCATTGTCGATGGTAGAGAGCGTGGCCACGATGCAATGTTGCGCCGTGTCAGTTTGTAGCGTGAGCGTGGGGTTGAAGATTACTTTTGAGTAGTTATAACCCTCTCGTTTGTAGACGTCCACGAGTCGCTGCAAGCGGTCGATGAAGGCGCAATAGCTCTTTTGTTCGGGGCTGCACCATTGCACCTCGCTGAGAGCCGCCATGCGGGGCAGTTCCATATACTCCACTTGGCGGAAGGTGGGAATGTACTCCGTCCAGAGGTTGGCCTGCACGCCGATAATGTGCTTCTGCTCCTCGGGAGTGATCGAGCGCGGCATGGGTTCGTAGCTGTACACGTGTTCTAGGGGCAAGTAGCCGCCAATGGCTTCGGGCTCGTGGGCTTTGTCGGCGCTTTGGTAGTAGTCGAAGTAGAGGTAGGTGTTGGGCGTCATGATTACGTCATGCTTTTGTCGAGCTGCCTCTATGCCTCCCCCCTCGCCGCGCCACGACATCACGGTGGCGTTGGGGGCGAGGCCGCCCTCTAACGTTTCGTCCCAACCAATCATTTGTCGGCCAAGCTGGTTTAGATGCTTTTCGGCGTGGCGTATTAGGAAACTTTGCAAACGCTCCTCAGCGGTGTGTCGGCCATCGGCCTCAAGGTGCTCCTGTTTGATGCGAGCCTGACACTTGGCGCAGTTCTTCCACATCGTTTTGGGGCATTCGTCGCCGCCCACGTGAATGTAGGTAGAAGGAAAGAGTTTCACCACCTCGTCGAGCACATCGTCGATGAAGCGCAGTGTGCGGTCGTTGCCTACGCAAAGCACGCTGTCGGTCACGCCCCACTCTTGCCACACCTTATAAGGGCCGCCCGTGCAGCCTAGCTCGGGGTAGGCCGAGAGGGCAGCTTGCATGTGTCCGGGCATGTCTATCTCGGGGACAATGGTGATATAGCGGTCAGCGGCGTATTTCACGATGTCCTTAATCTCCTTCTGCGTGTAGTAGCCGCCGTGCTTTTTTCCATCAAAGCGGCCCGAGTTGTGGCCAATGGTGGTCTGTTCACGCCAAGCCCCCTTCTGCGTGAGCAAGGGGTACTTCTTTATTTCGAGGCGCCAGCCTTGGTCGTCGGTGAGGTGCCAATGAAAGCGGTTGATGTTGTGCAGAGCGAGCATATCGATGAAGCGTTTCACGGAATCGGCCGTCATAAAGTGGCGCGCCACGTCGAGGTGTGCGCCGCGGTAGCTAAAGCGGGGATAATCCTTCACCTCTACGGCGGGAATGCCCACCCCTTGCGCCACGCCTTGAGGCAAGGCTTTGCGGAATGTTTGCACGCCGTAGAAGCTGCCCGCTTCACTAGCACCATCAATGAGGATGATGTCGCTATTCACTCGGATGGTGTAGGCTTCGGGATTGGCGGAGCGCATAGCTCGGGTCAGGCGGATGCAACTTTTCTGCGCAGCCACGTTCACCACGTTGAGCGTGAGGCCCGTTGCCTGCTTCACGTAGCTAGCCAGCAGTTCGGCATGACGCTTCAGCACCTTGTCACCCTGTGGATAGCAAATAATGGTGCGCTCGGTGAGTTGAAACGTGCCAGCCGCCGTGCTCCTCACTTCTTTGGGAAGCGGCACAACGTGGAAGTCGGCATTCTGTGCCGTGAGTGGCGTGAACGCACTCATTATATATATAAGGAGTAAGAGAGAGGCTCTGATGGGAGATATAACGTTATGCATATTGTGATTGTTGTTAAGGGTGAATCAGGAGCGAAAGAATTCCCGATTTTTTGCTGCAAATTTAAGCTATTTTTCTTTAACCAACTAGGTTGCGTTACCTAATTTGGCAGCAATCCGTTACCCCACTTGGAGGAAATATGTTAGCTTTTCGCTTACAGCTTTTCCAGTAAAAGACTGGAGCGAATGGGAAGTGCTTAAGAAATGCCAAGTTTTTCGGCAGGTTGATTTTGCAAACCGAAGTTGACGAAGCGAGCGGTAAATGGGGAGAAAATTCGGTAATACCGATTTTTTTACCGATTTTACCCCCCTAATTATGCTTTAGAACATAATTTTGCGCCCGATTTCGAAGCGATGTTTCTTGCGCTCTGAGCGAGAAAGTTGCGAGAAAGCTGCGTGAGAGTTGCGTAAGAATTGCTTGATAGTTGCGCAAGACCAAGCTAAGCGAGCCAAGAGGAAAGCTGAGAAAGTTAAGACGAAAACAAAACGATAAAATTTCACATAAAGTAAAACTAGAAGTTATGATTAAGAAATTTGCCGCACTGCTCTGCCTGCTAGTGTGCATTTCTGCCACCAGTGTGGCACAGAAGAAGGTGGCCACCGCCCCCACCGCCTATGCCGATTTGGACGCTAACACCGAATATGCCATCTTGGTAAAGTCGGACAAGACGGCCACCGATGGATCGGGCAACTTGCTCTATTGCGATGGTTCGAACCTCTACGTAGACTGCCGCACTAAGAGCAACAACTTGGGCAGCACGCTCAGTTCTTCACAATACTACTTCAAGGTAGAGAAGCAAAGCGATGGCGTTCGTATCAAGAGCGTTAGTGCGAACAAATATTGGAGAAATGACAATGGTAAATCATGGCCTAGCACAAGTCAAAGCAATCTAGATAAACTAGGCATGGGTGACGCTAAGACGCTTAATGTCGTTACCTCGGGCAATGGTATTAAAGTGTATTATACCTACAAAAGTTGGGGTAAGACCTACACCCAATATCTTGTCAACAACAGCGCAAGCGGCTACAACGCAGACACGGACGACACCTTTATCGGTACGTACGAGAAAGCCTCAGATGCTAGCAACACGGCCGTATTCGAATTCTACGCCCTAAGCCCCACCATCACCTACAACTATCAATGGAAGGGTGAGACCAAACTTTCTGTTACACACGATGCCATCGAGGGTGAGCCTTATCCCGACCCCACAGGCCTTCCCGACTTTGTAGAAGCCGATAAGCCCTCAGGCAATTACACTGCTTCAGCCGGCACTAGCTTCAACGTTCCTTGCTACTTCATCGACGAAGCCCCCTTCAAAATCAGCACCGACAACGAGAAGGTATATTACTATCTCGGCACGGATGGAGACAACCCCACACTCATCACGCGTAGCGGCAATGACGTAGCCTTCCGCGCCAAGTCGGAAACCAACCCCACGCTCAACGATGTGGTAAACGACCTTTGGTATATCACGGGAGATCCTTTCGATGGTTTCTACTTTAATAATGTAGGTAAAGGTAAAGCACAGAGCTACTACGATGTGGATGGTACAGCGGGCTTTGGCAGCTTGAGTTACCTTTGTGTATCAGGGGGGTTACTCAACAGCACCGACAAATGGAAGATAGCAAAAACTTCTGACAACAGCACCACGGGCTTCATCATCTATCCCCACGACCGCGGCACCAATCGCTGCTGGCGTTACAATGGTAGCGATATTAAGTTCCAACTCGACGACAGCTACCCCAACGCCTTTGCCGTGTACGAACCCACCATCACCTTGCCTCTGAACGTTTCAGCAGCCGACATGAACTATAGCTTCGCCACGAGCTGCTTGCCCTATGCCGTAGAGAGCGTAACGGAAGGTGCGTACACTTGCGTAGGTGCTTTCGAAGACGGCAAAGTAGAGCTTTACAGTCAGAGCGCTATCCCCGCCAACGAAGGCTTTGTGATTGTAGACGTAGAAGGTGCTAGCAGCATTACGCTGAAGGTGATTGCAGAAGCTACTACTGACGTTGACAACGAATTGAAAGGCACTACCACCGAACTCACCAACCTAACCGACGTGCTCTCCTTCGGCCGCGCCAACCTCAGCGATGGAAGCAAGGGAAAGGTAGGTTTCTTCAAGTCGACCAACTCCACGCTGAAGGCCAACCGTGCCTACATCATCAACCCCACGGCTCAGAGCATGGCCATTAGCTTCGGCGGCAACAACATCACGGGCATCGACAATGCCACCGATGAGTCTGCCAACACGAACGCTCCCATCTACGACCTCACAGGTCGCCGCGTGAACCAAGTGGTAAAGGGTGGCATCTACATCCAAAGCGGCCGCAAATTCATGGCTCGCTAAGCCTCTTTCCCCCATTTTTCAATTCAAAATAAAGCAACTCAAAATGAAGAAAACCTATATCCGCCCCGAAGCCACCAGCGTGCGTTTTACTGCCGAAACAGCCCTAATGTCTGTGTCGTATGGCCCAAACACCACTCAAAGCGACGACTGGAGCAACCAACGCGAATGGAGCGAGCAATCAAATAATGCTCCTTGGAACAGCATGGACGCTGAAGAGGAGTAACCCTCTTGTAAGTAATTTATTTATAGAGTAAATTTGAAGTTTGCCCATCTTGTCTATTTTGGCAAGGTGGGCAATTTCATTACGCCCTAATCGAAGCTAGAAGGATGATTATGGAAATAAATCGCTAACTTTGCCAACCTATGAACGTAAAGATAGACCCTACGTGGGCGCAGCTGCTCAAGGCAGAGTTTCGTGCGCCCTATTTTCAGCAGCTCACGGAGTTTGTGCGTCAGGAGTATGCCACGGGAGTGTGCTACCCTCCTGGCGGCGAAATCTTCAACGCCTTCAATCTCTGCCCCTTCCCTAAGGTGAAGGTCATCATCCTTGGGCAAGACCCCTACCACGGCGAAGGTCAGGCCGAGGGCTTGTGCTTCTCGGTGAAAGACGGAGTGAAGTTTCCGCCCTCGTTGGTCAATATATTTAAGGAGGTGAACAGCGACACGGGTCGCCCCGTCCCCACCTCAGGCAGCCTTCGCCACTGGGCCGAACAAGGCGTGCTGCTACTCAACAGCACACTCACCGTGCGCCAACACCAAGCCGCCTCCCACGCTGGCCACGGGTGGGAAACGTTCACCGATGCCGTCATCCGCACGCTCTCGGCTCAACGCGAACACCTCGTGTTCATCCTTTGGGGAGCTTATGCGCAAAAGAAAGGGCAGATTATCGACCGCCAGCACCACCTCGTGCTCTGCTCGGCGCATCCCTCTCCCCTCTCGGCCTACCACGGCTTCTTTGGCAATCACCACTTCAGCCGCTGCAATAGCTACCTCATCGAGCACGGCGAACAACCCATTAGTTGGTAACAATCACGAAAAGATTAAACGGTGGTGATTTATAGAACCACCTGTAAATAAAAGACATGAACAATAACAATCGAATCCCCCCCATACTCCAAGTGGGCGACGTGCTGCTCTCGTCCGACATCCTCACCGAATGCTTCTGCTGCGACCTCGATGCCTGCAAAGGGCAGTGTTGCGTTGACGGCGACAGCGGAGCCCCGCTGCTGATGGAGGAAGTGGCCCACCTCGAAGAGGTGCTCGACGAAGTGTGGCCAGCACTCAGCGCACAAGCGCAAGCCGTCATCGACAAACAAGGCGTGGCCTACACCGATGCCGACGGCGACTTGGTGACGAGCATCGTCGACGGCCGCGACTGCGTGTTTACTCACCACTGCAACGGCATCTGCCTCTGCACCACCGACGGGGCCTACCGCGAAGGGCGCACCTCTTGGTGTAAGCCCATCTCGTGTGCGCTCTACCCCATCCGCGAGAAGCGATTTACCAACGGCACGAGCGGCCTCCACTATCATCGTTGGGACGTGTGCAAGCCTGCCGTGAAGAAAGGGGGCGAACTTGGACTACGCATTTATCAATTCCTAAAAGGCCCGCTCACGGAGCGATTTGGAGCAGAGTGGTACGAGGAACTTTGCGCAGTAGCCAAAGAGCTAGGCTGCTAGAACCCGAGCAACAAATTGAGCACAAATTGAGCAACAAATTGGGGGCGACGCGTCCCCGCGTCGGCGCAAGTAGAAACTCAAGAAGCTTTCGTTTAGAAATCAGCAGGTCTTATGCTTAAATTCAGCTAGTTTTTTTACTTTTCTTCTAGTGTTTCTGCTTGCGCCGACGCACCGACGCGTCGACCCCAACTTGTTGCTCAATTTGTGCTGAGGGAAAAAAGAAAAACAGGGAAAATTTGGCACATTCGAAATAAAGGGGTACATTTGCACCTAGAAATAGTTATTAAGGTGAAGTTGAAAGGATTCCAACGCATAAAGAGTCGGAGTTCTTTCGGTTTTTTTTATTCCTTCCGACCCTAAAACAGAAACAAAACAAGAAATATACTTATGGCATACATGACCCAAGAGGGCTACGACAAGATGGTAGCCCAGCTCCGTCACATGGAGTCGATCGAACGCCCCGCCGCCTCGGCAGCCATTGCCGAAGCCGCCGACAAGGGCGACCTTTCAGAAAACAGCGAATACGACGCAGCTAAAGAGAACCAGTCGAAGCTCGAAGGACGCATCGCTGCACTTAAAAAAGCTATTGCCGAGGCCAAAATTATCGACAAGTCGAAAATCAAGGCCGACACCGTGCAGATTCTCACCACGGTGGAGATGAAAAACGTGAAGAACAATATGGTGATGAAGTACACCATCGTAAGCGAAAGCGAAGCCAACTTGCGCGAGGGCAAAATCTCGAGCACCACACCCATCGCCCAAGGCCTACTCGGCAAGAAGGTGGGCGATGTAGTGGAAGTGAAGATTCCTCAAGGCACCATCCAACTCGAGATCCTCAACATCTCCATCTAACCCCTGCCGCAGCCCCACCCCATTGGGCAAAGCCCCGTTGATTGACACCGACCCTAACCCAACAAGAAGCATTATGACGATATTCTCAAAAATCATTGCAGGAGAAATTCCCTCCTACAAGTGTGCCGAGAACGACAAGTTCTATGCCTTCCTCGACATCAACCCCGTGGCTCAAGGCCACACCCTAGTAGTGCCCAAGCACGAGGTGGACTACCTCTTCGACCTCGACGATGCAGAGCTGAGCGAAATGATTGTGTTTGCCAAGCAAGTAGCCTGCGCCATCAAGGCCGCCTTCCCCTGCCGCAAGGTAGGCATGGCCGTGCTAGGCCTTGAGGTGAACCACGCCCACATCCACCTCATCCCCTTGCAAAGCGAGGGCGACATGGACTTCCGCAAGGAGAAGCTCCAACTGCCCGCTGAGGTAATGCAGCAGACGGCTCAAAAGATTTGGGAGGAGTTTAGCAAATAATTCCTCCCCAACTAAGCCCCAAAATTATCGGCCTAAGAGCGTTTCACTCTTAGGCCGATAATTTTTACGATTAGGCCACTAGTGAAACACAGTTAGGCCGATAGTTTTTCCGATTAGGCCAGTAGTAAAAACTAGGGGGAAATCTGAAGAAATTATCACAAAATTGGGGGCATTTTCCGCAATATACGGAAATACTCAAAGCCTTTTTTATGCAATAAGTTTAACCTCAATCTCTAAATCTGGAACTTGAGGAACGCACCTAGCAGAGTGGTGGACGAGGAACTGACCCTAGAGGACTTGTTTGTGGAAACCGACGAAACGAAGTGAGACACGGGGAAAACATGGATTTACACCCGAAAGAGCTTCATTCTCCGCAAAAAAGTGCTAACTTTGCAATACCCTTATCCAAACACGAAAACACACTCGAATGAATCCACCCGAAACCTACACCAATCTGCTCAAACAAACGGTTGAAGAACTCTCCGACACGACGAAAATGAAAGGGCTCTTCCATCAACACCGACATGGCGACCCCTTGCCCTCGTCGGCTGCGTTGGAGGAAATCATTGGGCTGTGTAGAGCCGTGCTCTTCCCTGGCTACTACGGACGCAGCACGCTCAACAGCGTGACCGTGCGCTACCACATTGGCATGGAGGTGGAGCGACTGTTTGCCCTGCTCACAGCACAGGTGCAGGCAGGACTGTGTTTCGCCACGCAAGATGAGGAGCAACGCACGGCCTCGGCCGTGGACTATCGAGCTAAAGCCGAGGCCATAGCCGCCACGCTCATCAGCATGCTGCCCCAAGTGCGCCGCACGCTAGCCACCGACGTAGAGGCGGCCTACCTAGGCGACCCAGCAGCGCAAAACTATGGCGAAGTGATTAGTTGCTACCCCGCCATCCGCGCCCTGACGTGCTATCGCCTAGCTCACGAGCTCTACCGCCTTGACGTGCCGCTCATTCCGCGCATCATTACCGAACTGGCACATAGCGAAACGGGCATCGACATTCACCCTGGGGCGCAGATTGGCGAATACTTCACCATCGACCACGGCACGGGTGTGGTGATAGGTGCTACGTGCATCATTGGCCGCAACGTAAAGCTCTATCAGGGCGTGACGCTCGGAGCTAAAAGTTTTCCGCTCGACCTGAACGGCAACCCCATCAAGAACAATCCGCGCCACCCCATCCTAGAGGACAACGTCATCGTCTACTCCAACGCCACCATCTTAGGCCGCATCACCATTGGCAAAGGAGCCGTGGTAGGAGCCAACAAATGGGTGACCCACGACGTGGAGGCTGGCGGCAAAATTTAAGATTCCACTATTCCCAATATATATATAGGGTGATTAAGTAGGGCAATGTTCCCTTCAATGTGCTTAATCTCTCCCCACTCTCGCTTATTCCAAAGAAAATAGCTCACACTACACACATAATATGCAAGAATTTGAACTCATAGCGAAGACCTTCCAAGGACTGGAGGAGGTTTTGGCTCAAGAACTCACCGAACTCGGTGCGAACAACGTGCAAATGGGTCGACGTATGGTGTCGTTCACTGGCGATAAAGCCATGATGTATCGTGCCAACTTCTGCCTTCGCACCGCCGTGCGCATTCTCAAACCCATCAAACACTTCAAGGCCACTGGAGCCGACGATGTGTATGAGGCCGTTAGGAAAATAGACTGGAGTCAATACCTCGACCTACAGACCACGTTTGCCGTGGACTCGGTGGTGTTCTCCGATGAGTTCCGCCACTCTAAATTTGTGGCTTATAAGGTGAAGGATGCCATCGTCGACTATTTCCGCGAAACCATGGGAGAGCGTCCCAACATCCGCATCACCAACCCCGACGTGAAGCTCAACATCCACATTGCCGACGACGACTGCACCCTCTCGCTCGACTCCTCGGGCGAGTCGCTCCACCTACGTGGCTACCGCGTGGGCACGGTGGAAGCTCCTATTAACGAGGTGCTAGCCGCTGGCTTGATAAAAATGACAGGCTGGCAGGGCGACTGCGACCTTATCGACCCCTTCTGCGGCTCGGGCACATTCCTTATCGAGGCCGCCCTGATGGCTCGCAACATCTACCCTGGCGTGTTCCGCAAAGAGTTTGGCTTCGAAAAGTGGAAAGACTTTGACGCCGACTTGCTGCAAGAAATCTACGACGACGACTCGCAAGAGCGCACCTTCGACCACCACATCTACGGCTACGACCTCAACATGCCCGCCGTAGAGACGGCACTGAGCAACGTGCGCAGCGCTGGCGTGAGCAACATCGTGAGCGTGGAGCAGAAGGACTTCCGACAATTCACGAACCCGAGCGAGAAGGCTATCATCGTGACCAACCCGCCCTACGGCGAACGCCTCACACCGCCCGACATCTTGGGCCTGTACCAAGCTATCGGCAAGGTGCTGAAGAACGAGTTCCAAGGTGGCGAAGCTTGGATTATCTCGTCGAAAGCCGAGCTCTTCGAAAATCTCGGCCTACGCCCCAGCCTGAAAACGCAAATCTTCAACGGCAAACTCGACTGCGACTTCCGCAAATACCAACTCTTTAGCGGAAAACTTAGCGATTTCCGAGCCGAAGGCGGCAAGGTGAAAACCGACGAGGAGCGCCGACTGATGAGCGAGAAACACCGCTTCCGCACTCAACGCGACGACTTTAAGAAACGCTTCAACGACGAAGCCGAAACCACAGGCTTAGACGAGGAAGAGGACGCTCAATACCGCATTCTGCGCAAGAAGCACCGCGAATTTCAAGACAACTTCGCCCCACGCAAGCCCAAGCGTGAAGGCGACTTTGGCGATAAGAAAAAGAGTTTCCGCAAAGAGGGCGACTTCAAAAAGAACGGCGGAGATTTCAAGAAAAAAGGAGGCGACTTTAAAAAGAAAGGCGGCGACTTCAAGAAAAAAGGCGGTTTTCGCCCCAAACGTGATTTCTAACTGACATGACACTACGAAACATCTGCGCAGCAGCCCTCGCGCTGCTGCTTGGCACGGCCACGGCTATGGCACAGGAAAAGAAAAGTTTTACGCTGGAGGACCTGATGTGGGGCGGCACGAACTATGCCCACATCATGCCTAAATACTACGGCACAGCCTTCTGGGGCGAACAACTGCTGAAGCTCGACGTGGACCAAGTGAGCACACTAGCCGACGCTAAGGGCAAGAAGGAGAAGAGTAAGGTGCTATTCACCACAGCCGACATCAACGCCGCAATCGACACGGCAAAGGTGGGCAAGGTGTACAACCTGCTCTACGCTCAGTTCCCCTTCGGCAACAAGACGCAAGTGATGCTACAAACAGGCAAGCTGCGCTTCCTCTACGACTGGAAGGCACGCCGCACCGTGTGGAGCACTGCTCTGAGCGAAGGCGAGCAAGCCAACGATTTCTGCTCAGCCTCAATGGCTGAAGCCTACGTAAAAAATTGGAATCTCTACGTGCGCACTGCCGACGGCAAGGAGCACCAAGTGAGCACGGACGGCACGCGTGAGCTGCAATACGGCTTGAGCGTACACCGCGACGAGTTTGGCATTCGCAAAGGCACATTCTGGAGCCCGAAAGGCAACCTTTTGGCCTTCTACCGCATGGATCAAAGCATGGTGACGGACTATCCGCTCGTTGACATTGACCACCGAGTGGCGCAGCTCGCTCCCGAAAAATATCCTATGGCTGGCATGACGAGCCACAAGGTAACCGTGGGTGTGTTTAACCCCACTACCAACAAGACCATCTACTTGCAAGCGGGCGACCCCACCGACCGCTACTTCACCAACGTGGCTTGGAGCCCCGACGAGAAGACCATCTACCTCTTCGAACTGCCCCGCACGCAGGACAAGGCCGAACTTGTGAGCTACGATGTCACCACAGGCCAACGCAAGGCTGTGCTCTACACCGAGACGAACAGTCGCTACGTGGAGCCTTGCCACCCCATCGAGTTCTTGCCTTGGGACGCTACGAAGTTTGTGATGCAGTCGCGCAAGGATGGCTACAACCACCTCTACCTTTTCGATGCTTCGGGCAAGGAACTGAAGCAACTGACGAAGGGCGAGTTTGAGGTGACCGACATGCTCGGCTTCAACCAGCAAACCAAGAGCATCATCTATCAAAGCAATCAAAGCAATCCCATACAGTATAACCACTACTGTGTGCAGGTGGAGAGCGGAAAAGTGACGAAGCTCGACAACGGCACGGGATCACACTACGCTCGACTGTCGGAAAAGGGCACGATGCTCTACGACCGCTGGTCCTCGCCCACAACGTTCCGACAGTATGACGTGACACCGACCACCAAAGCTGCCGCTACCGAGCTACATGCCGACGGCGACCCTTGGACGCTCTACAACGTGCCCGAAATCGAAAGCGGCACTATCAAAGCGGCCGATGGTAAGACCAACCTCTACTACCGACTAGTGAAACCCGTGGATTTCGACGCTAATAAAAAGTATCCCACGGTGGTCTACGTCTATGGTGGGCCTCATGCTCACAACGTGGAGGCCTCTTGGCACTACCAGACGCGCCCTTGGGAAATCTACATGGCGCAACGTGGCTACGTCATCTTCGTTGTTGACAACCGTGGCTCAGAAAATCGCGGCTTTGAGTTTGAGAGCTGCACTCACCGCCACCTTGGCGACGTGGAGATGCAGGACCAGATGGAGGGCGTAAAGTTCTTGAAATCGCTGCCCTACGTGGATGCCAACCGCATCGGCGTACACGGCTGGTCGTTTGGTGGATTCATGACCACCAACCTCATGCTCTCTTATCCCGAAACATTCAAGGTGGGCGTAGCAGGCGGCCCCGTAATTGATTGGAAGTACTACGAGGTGATGTACGGCGAACGCTACATGGATACGCCCGAGGAGAATCCCGAAGGTTACGCTTCCTCTTCGCTTCTAAACAAAGCGAAAAACCTAAAAGGCCGTTTGCAAATCATCGTGGGCTACAACGATCCCACTTGTGTGCTACAGCACAGCCTCTCCTTCCTCCGCGCCTGCGAGGATGCCGGCACGCAGCCCGACTACTTCGTCTACCCTGGCGACGGCCACAACATGATGGGTCACGACATGGTACACCTACACGAACGCATCACTCGCTATTTCGACGATTATCTGAAGAAATAGAGCGTAACTCATAATACGTATACAATAAGCAATAAAGGCAAGCCAGTTGGCTTGCCTTTATTGCTTATTGTATCGGTTTTCATCAGGTCGGCTTCTACTATTGGCCAAACGATGTTTCTCTAACTTTTAGCTTTTCTAGTTGCGCCGACGCGAGGATGCGTCGCCCCCATTTTTTTTGCTAAATTTGCTTCTGCTCTTTATCCTAGGAGCTGCTTTACTAGGGCTGAGATGGCTTTGCCGTCGGCACGGCCGGCGAGTTTTTGGCTGGCTACGCCCATCACCTTGCCCATCTCCTTCATGCTCGTAGCACCCGTTTCAGCAATGATGGCCTTTACTTCGGCTTCGAGTTCCTCGGGGGTGAGTGCTTTGGGCAGATATTCCTCGATGATGTTGGCTTGTGCTTCTTCCTCATCGGCCAAGTCGGGACGATTCTGCTCACGATAGAGAGCAGCGGTGTCGTGGCCTTGCTTAGCGAGTTTGGAAAGAATCTTTAGGGCTGCGGCATCGTCGAGCGTATCGTTGGCTCCGGGAGCCGTTTTGGCCTCAATAAAAAACTTCTTTACATTGCGCAAAGCCTCTAGGCGCATCTTGTCTTTGGCCTTCATGGCTGCCACAATGTCCTTGCTTACTTTTTCAAATAATTCCATGGTGTGTTATTTTGTTTTTGAAAGTTCCATTATTCGTTTCATCACCTCAGCACTGCGTCGGTAGGTGGGCACGCTCTCAACCTCGTAGATGAGCTGCTCATTGCGCAAATCCTCGTCGGTGAACAAGTGGATGCGGCGCGGATAGTTGCGGCGAGCGTTCTTACTAGCACCGCCGTAATAGTCGTCGCGTCGCTCGTCGTGCATCAACTTTTCCTCCACCGTTTCTTCTGCAACGACCTCCTGCTCTCTATCAGCCTGAGAGTTGGCCACAGCAGCGTTGCGTTTCTTCCCACGAGTGAATAGTTTGAACCCCGAAGCAATGATGGTAATCTTAATCTTCGACCCCAAACTCGGGTCAAAAGCCAAGCCCCACTTAGTAGAGATGTCGGCGTTGAAACGTTCCATAAATTCGTTAATCTCGCCCATCTCGCCCATCGTAAGAGCGTTGTCGTTGTCGCTGCTATCGGTGGTGATGGCTAGAAGGATGTGCTTCGCATTGTAAACGTCGTTGTTGTTGAGCAGGGGGGAGTTGAGCGCACTTTCTATAGCCTTGGTCACTCGATGCTCGCCCTCACCATAACCCGAGGACATCACGGCTACGCCCCCATTGCTGAGGGTGGTGCTTACGTCGCGGAAGTCGAGGTTGATGCGTCCGTGCATCGAGATGATTTCGGTGATGGAGCGCACGGCCGTGGAGAGCGTTTCGTCGGCATGACGAAAAGCATTGATAATATTGAGGTCGGAGTAGATTTCACACAATCGCTCGTTGTTGATGACGAGCATGGCGTCGACCTCCTTTGATAGGCATTCCAACCCGTCGAGGGCTTTATCAATACGTACCTCACGCTCGAAGCGAAAGGGAATGGTGACGATGCCCACGGTGAGAATGCCTTTGCTGCGAGCTTGATGGGCAATGATGGGCGAAGCACCCGTGCCCGTACCGCCACCCATACCAGCGGTGATAAACACCATCTTGGTCTCATCGTCGAGCACCTTGTCGATTTTCTCAATGCTATCTTGAGCTAACTCGCGCCCTCGGTCGGGATTGCCACCTGCGCCCAGACCTGAGCCAAGCTGCAAATGGTCGGGCACGATGTTGTCCTCGAGTGCTTTGTGGTCGGTGTTGATTACAACGTAGCGCACCTCGGGGATGTTGTCGCGATACATCTGAGCCACAGCATTTCCGCCACCACCGCCCACACCTATCACCTTGATGATGCGCGGCGTCGTAGCATTGGCTAATTGTATTAAGTCGTCAAATTCAGGCATAATCGTGTGATTTTTAGATGAGGGGTGGAGACTTTCGTGCTTGAGTGTTGCAATCTTTAAATTTGAGAATATAGGGGCAGCAATAAGAGGCGTAACTAAATGCTTTAAGGTTGTGTGTTAAACTATTGGCGGGACATTCGGAACAGAATGGATTCACCAATCGTCAAACTACACAACCTTAAGAACGCTCTGCGGCGTTTGTCTTCCGCTGAGTCCCTTACAAGGAACGGGGGGAAAGACAGTGCGTTTCTTTTACTGCTAGCAAAAACGCTTATTCGCCTTCGGCAAACGAGATTACGGAGCCTGCCGTAGCCACCGTGGCGTTGTTGGTGCTTTCAGGCTCAATGGCCACATTGGTGAACGACTTGGCCTTGATGTCGTTGAGCACCTCTTTTGAACGTCGGTAGGTGGGGGTCATTTCCACTAGCGAAATGATTTCTTCGTTGTCGAGGTCGTCGGGACCGAAGAGGAAGAAACGTGGACGGCGACGAAGGGTGCCTTTCATGCCGCTCGTGTGGTAGAACACACCACGGCGTTCCATATTTTCTTCTTCACGCTCGGTGTCGATTTGGCGGCGCTTCTCTTCTTCTACATTGTGCTTGCCCTTAATTCCTGGCACGCTATTGATGCCGAAACCTGTGGCGAGGATGGTTATCTTAACCTTTTTGCCGAGTGTGGGGTCGGTTGATAGTCCCCACTTGGTTTCTACATCATCGCGGAACTTCGACATGAAGTCGTGTACCTCGTTCATTTCGTCCATCATCAACACTTCGCCTTCCTTTTCGGCGCAGAAGGAGATGGAGAGAAGCACCTTCTTGGAGTTGAAAATGTCGTTGTTGTTGAGCAACGGTGAGTGAAGAGCTGCCTCAATAGCCTTGCTCACACGATTTTCGCCCTCACCATAACCCGTAGACATGATGGCTACACCGCCATCCTTGAGCACGGTGCAGACGTCGCGGAAGTCGAGGTTGATGATGCCGTGCATGGTGATGATTTCGGCGATGGAGCGAGCGGCAATGCTGAGTGTGTTGTCGGCTTTCTCGAAGGCAGAAGGCACGTTGAGTTCGGGATAGATTTCGCGCAGACGCTCGTTGTTGATTACGAGCAGGGCATCAACGTGTTTCGAAATCTCCTCCACACCATCAAGGGCTTGGTCTATCTTTTTGTTACCCTCAAACATGAAGGGGATGGTGACAATGCCCACGGTGAGGATGTCCATGGCCTTGGCCTCACGGGCAATGACGGGAGCTGCACCCGTACCCGTACCGCCACCCATACCAGCGGTGACGAACACCATCTTGGTGCCATCGTTGAGCATATCACGTATTTGGTCTACGCTTTCTTCGGCTGCTAAACGAGCGCGCTCGGGGCGATTGCCAGCACCCAAACCTTCCTTACCAATTTGAAGGCGAACGGGCACGGGGGAGTCGGAAAGAGCTTTCGAGTCGGTGTTGCACACCACGAAGTTTACATCGTGAATGCCTTCACGATACATGTGATTAACGGCATTACCGCCACCGCCACCTACACCAATCACTTTAATGATAGAGGGAGTAGTAGTGGGCATGCCCATATCTATGAGAAGGTCGTTATTCTTTTCGTCCATAACTTTGTGGTGTTTTATTATTTATCTTCGTCGCTTACAAGGCCACCAAAGAATCTGCTTATCTTTCCGAAGGTCTTTCTGATTTTTTCTTTGCGTTCTTTACGTTTGCGCTCCTCTTCCTCTCTGCGCTTGCGCTCTTCTTCTTCACGCATTTCAGCAACTAATCGAGCCTTTTCGGCGGCTTCTTCCTCAGCCTTTCTCTTTGCTTCAGCGGCGGCAGCGGCTGCTTGTTCTTCGGGAGAGGGAGTATCTTCTACCGCAGGCTTCTCTTCCTCACTACCAAAGTTCGGCTGAGTGCCTAGGTCGCCGCCGCAGCAATTGTTCTCGCCCTTATTGATAAGCGCAATGGCAGCATTGCAATCACCATCGCTATTCAAGTTGGGATAGTCGGTGGTGCGGAGAGGGATGCGAATGTTGCGCACGAAGCGAATCTTCTCAAACTTCGTGTCACGAGTGAAGGCCTTGTCGATATTGTGCATAAAAGAAGCACCACCAGTGATAACGAGGCCACCAATGAGCTGACTGTTGTCGTAACCTGAAAGGCGGATTTGATTTTCAATGTTCAAGATAATCTCTTCCTCACGAGCCTCAACCAGTCCGGCGAAGTCGGCATAAGGAATAGTGCGTCCGTCACGCAGGGTAATGGGAGCGTGCTTCTCATCGTCGTCGTTGGTGAAAGCCGTTCCGTATTTCAGTTTAAGTTCTTCGGCCTCATCGTCCTCAATCTGCAAGGTCATGATGTCGAGGTTGATGTTCGCTCCGCCTAAGGGGATAACGGCGAGGTGACGAAGGATATTGTTTTTATAGACGGCGACAGAAGTGGTTTCGGCACCCATATCAACAAACACGCAACCCGAACGCTTTTCGGGCTCGGTGAGCATGGCATCGGCTAGAGCGAGCGACGTGAGGGGCAGGTCGGCGATGGTAGTACGGGCTGTGTGGAAGCAATTGCGTATTTCCTCACGCACACTTGAACTGGCCACGATGTTAAGATAGTGACCTTCTATGTTATCGGTGAGGATACCCACGGGATCAATCTGTACCTGTGTGCCGAGGTGGTATTCCTGAGGCACAGAGTCGAGGATGTCGCGGTCGGAACTAGCCGAGCTGCGGTTTTCATCACACATGGAGTCGATCATCTCTTGGGTGATTTCCACCTTTGAGTCGAAGTGGCGCACCACGGTGTTGGCCACGGTGTGCATGCCCATTCCGCCAATGCCCACGTAGACGCGGCTGATGCTTTTCTGCATCTTCTGCTCTAGCTTCTCCTTCATGCTGCTGATGCATTGCGTCATCTTGCTTAGGCTATTGATGCGGCCTTTGCGTATGAAGGTAGTGGAGGGCTCTTGTGCGAAGGCAAGAACTTGTATGGCGCCATCGGGTTGCTTGCGTCCGGCGATGCCGGTCACCTTCGACGACCCAAGTTCTATAGCTACTATAAAGTTGTCTTCTGTTGCCATTTGTATATCGTCTTTTTTTATATTTCTGAATGGATGTAATCTTTCTAACTGCCGATGGCTTAGCCAATAGCAGCAGTCTTCTGTGTCGCCGTCAATTGCTTTTCGGCTTACGTCCCACGATTTGTGAGAGGTGCTCCACGGAGATTTCGGCATATTTGTTCCAGCCTACTTCGGGCAGCACTTTTTCGTAGAATGTGTAGAGGTTGCGGAACTTTTGGCTGATGGAGTCGGCCGTTCCGAACTGTATGGTGTGTGAGCCTACTCGTGGCACGAGTTTGAGCGTTTGCTGCTGGCTCACGTAGATTTGCTCTATCTGATTGTCCCAAAAGGGGTCATCGTGTAGGAACTGCCCCAACGGTAGCAACTTTTTCTTGGCGTATTGGCGCGAGATGTTTCCCGTGGCCACCACAAGGTCGGCCGAGTAGTTTTGAGGGTTCATCACGTTGCCCTTGTTGTCGAGGTAATAGTTGTCGCCGTTATCGGCCATTACACGCAGCAGCGGTAGTCGTTGCTGCACTAGCACGTTGAGCACGCCATTGGGCGATTTGTAGACCGACACGGAGTCGATAAACGTGTTCTTGCGCAAGGCTTTCTCTATCGCACTGCCGTCGATTTGCTTCATTGTCCGCCCCACAGGGTAGAGCCCCGACTGATGAAGCAGTTTGTCCACCTCTTCGGCCGTAATGAAGCCCGCATGCGAACTGTCGGCGATGGTCACGCTGACGTTCTTACACATAGTGTTGTCGCCATGTGTGGTGAAATCGGCAAAGGCAAACACCAAGTAAACGATGATGCCTACGAGCAGGAGTAGTTTGATGAGGGTTTTCACGCCGTTGGGTGCTTTTTCTGTTTTAACGACTATATCTGTTTTAACGACTATTCCTTACGAATGCCACAAGAGGGAGGAGAAGCTACTCTCCTTGGGTAAGGATGGTTTTTATCTCAGGGATATAATCTACGGCATCGCCAGCTCCAAGCACTACGAGCACGTCGAAGTCTTTTCCCTTCACAAACTCGGGTATGTTCTTCTTCTCAATGAGGTGCTTCTCCATGTCTGGTCGCAAGTTGTCGTAGATGATTTGGCTCGTGATGCCAGGTATGGGCAACTCGCGAGCGGGATAGATTTCGGTGAGGATTACTTCGTCGAGCAAGGAGAGACTGTCGGCAAAGTCCTTATAGAAATCGCGCGTACGTGTGTAGAGATGCGGTTGGAAGATGGCGGAGATTTTTCGTCCGTCGAACACCTCGCGGATGCTCAAGATGCTTTGCTTGATTTCCTCGGGATGGTGCGCATAGTCGGAGAGTAGCACGTGGCGGTCGTCTTTTAGGGCGAAGTCGAAGCGACGGTCTACGCCAGCAAACGATAGCATAGCTTTCTTTATCTCTTCGGCGGATGCGCCGGCAATTTGTGCCAAAGCCATTGCGGCGATGCCATTCTCGATATTGATGCTTACGGGCACACCTAGCTCCACGTCGCTGATGTTTACAATGGGCGAGATGAAGTCGAACACGATGCGGCCGCCGCCAATGCGGATGTTTTCGGCGTGGAAATCGCCCTCAGTGCGGTCGTAGGTGTAGGTCGTTACTCCTTCCTGCACATTGGGCTGCATTTTGAGGTTGCGGTGGATGATGAGCGCACCGCCGGGCTGAATGAGTTCGGTGTAGTGGCGGAAGCTCTCCAAGTAGGCCTCTTCGGTGCCGTAGATGTCGAGGTGGTCGGCATCAGTGGCCGTGATGACCGTGGCGAAGGGGCGGAGGTGATGGAACGAGCGGTCGAACTCATCGGCTTCTATCACCACGTAGGGCGAGGTCTTGCTGAGCAGATAGTTCGTGCCGTAGTTTTTGGTAATGCCTCCTAAGAATGCGTTGCAACCCACGTGGCTTTCGTGCAGCAAGTGAGCCAACATCGAGGTGGTAGTGGTTTTGCCGTGTGTACCGGCCACGCAGAGCCCCTTCATCGAACGGGTGAGCGTGCCAAGCACTTGGGCGCGTTTCTGAATGTCGAATCCGTTTTCACGGAAATAGGTGAGTTCCTTGTGTGAGTTGGGGATGGCGGGGGTGTAAACTACCAATGTCTCCGCCTTATCTTTACAGGCCTCGGGGATGAGGTCGGGATTATCTTCGTAGTGAATGTCGGCTCCCTCCGCACGCAGTTCTTCGGTGAGGGGGCAGGCTATGCGGTCGTAGCCAGCCACGGTTAAGCCTTGCGACAAGAAGTAGCGCTCGAGTGCGCTCATGCCAATGCCTCCAGCACCGACAAAATATACTGATTTCATTGTTTCTTCGTAATAGAATGTATCGTGATAGCTCGGAAAGCCCCCAGATTCGTTTTATCTCGGAACGTCTCCCGAATTCATTTATTTCCCTTCTGCCAGTTTGATTACCTCGTCGGCAATGTCGGAGGCGGCATTAGGGCGTGCCAATTCTAGGATGTTTGTGGCCAATTGTTCCAACTTTTCGTAGTCGGCCACGGTGTTGATAGCTAGTGGCATGAGTGTGCGACGGGCTTCGGCGTCGGTCACGTAGAGTGCCGCATTTTTCTGCACCAAAGCCA
>CAVFOF010000018.1:0-21127 GCA_963623895.1 bacterium | reverse complement strand
AGACGCAATACCTCGTGTTTGGTAAGAGCAACAACGTGGCCGGCTTCTACTATCCTGGCACGAACCTTACCACTATCGGCATGAACAAGGCTTACTACGACAATAGCTCAAACGAGGCCTCTAGTGCCATCAGCTTGAACTGGAGCAACGACGTGACGGGCATCAACGCTGTGACCAACAATGAGCTGAGCCGTCCCAACGCTCCCATCTACGACCTCAGCGGTCGCCGCGTAAAGGCTCTCGTCAAGGGTGGCATCTACTTGCAAGCTGGCAAAAAGTTTGTGAAGTAATCCCCCCCTTTCCTCCTATTTATTCACTTAGAAATCTCATTTTCACACAATGAATCGTAATTATATCAAACCCATCTCATCCTTGGTGGCACTTCACACGGAAAGCACGCTCATGATGACAAGCGTTGCAAGCGGCCTCAATACGGGTTCCACCACCGACTCCGACCAAACATCTGGCTGGTCACAAAAAAGCGTATGGAACGGCTCTTCCTCCTCAGAGCAGGGCATTTGGGGCAGTGAACAATAAGCCTTCTAGAAATTACAATGTAAACTGAGAAAAGCCGCATCCTCCAACTGGGGGATGCGGCTCTTTTGTAAGTATATGTTCAGAAGTAACTTTATAAACAGCTACAACAATGTCAAACGACAAACAGGTAGGGACTGCACCTAAGATTCCTACAAGGCGAAGTCTATTATCCCCCCATTGTCAGTCGTTGTCGTTAGATTCTACTTAAACTCGCATTGGGTAGTTTATGTAAAAATCATTTTGACTCGTTACTTTGTAATAACACACATCCTTAAAACGCTACGGCCCCGACGACTCACGTCGTCGAGGCCGCAGTGGCAAGTGCTCATAGTGAACTAGCGTTGAGTGGCGGCGATTTATTGCTTGTATCAACTAACGGGAGTGTGCCGCCCCCCGTGGGTAGGTTCGGAGCCCTTGCTTGGGCGAGGAGGAGTCACTACTCGGAAATGACCAACCATCCTACTATTCTTTCCTTAACAACCTTTTTGTCCCGAGTATGTCAAATACCTAAACCTATCTATGAAAGTATGTTTCGTAGCCTGTACCTCAGGTGTCCTTATATATATAATAGGAGCGTTTAGAGGGGGAGGCTCGTATTTCAGTTTATTCCCCTTGGGAAGGAGGAGACACAATCTATGTAGTATCTCTTCCTTACCCAACAGTGTGAAAAGTTTCTACTAGCAAGTGTTACGCTGCGCTTTCAGTGGTTTCTCTTTCGGCACGCCTTAGCATTTTTGAGTGTGTTCAAATGGTAAGTGCGCCATGCTTGCGTAATGTGGTGTGTGTTCTTAAGTAGTGGTTGAAATAGTTTAAAGCTCCCTTTCGAAACGTGTAGTGTGTCGAGTGCTGCTATTGTTCTTCTAGTGTGTTCCTTAATCGTCTGGTGCAGCGGGAGTGTCTTGTCTAGTTTAGTCTGTAGTTGTGTTGATTAACGGAGGGCGCTGTAAGTATCGTTCACTTTGGTGAAAGTGTCGATCGTAAGCCTTCGGCGTGTCAAGCTATCAAACTGAAACGTCAGCCACTTGCTTCTTTTCACATTGCAAAGATACGCACCAACAAGAGCAAAGGCAAGTAGAGATGTTGCATAAAGGCGCACATACGTGTCAATGCAACATTTGTTGCTGTTTTTGCAACAAAAATGCTATTTTTCGGGCTTCTACTACTATTTTTTTCGGTTTTATTGTTATTATTTTCCTATTTCGTCGAGATGATTTTCCCATAAATAGTGGCGAGTTTCCTTTATAACCACCCCCGAAAGCAGCAAAACGGAGGCGATATTGGGCAGTGCCATTAGGGCGTTACACGTGTCGCCAAGGTTCCAAACGAGGTTGATAGCCGTGACCGACCCCATAAACGTGGCGGCTATCCACAACACGCGATAGACGTAGCGAGCCTTGCGTCCGAAGAGGTACTCGAGTGCTTTTTCTCCCAAATAACTCCACCCTAAGATGGTGCTGAAGGCGAAGGTCACGATGCCGAGCGTGAGCACCAAAGGGCCGACAGTGGGAATTTGCCCGAAAGCCACCTTTGTGAGTTGCGCCCCCGCAGAGGAGTCGATGGCGGGGTCGGCTAAGATGGAACTGACCAACACGATGCCCGTGATGGCACAAATCACCACCGTGTCCCAAAAGGGCGAGGTGGAGCTCACTAGGGCTTGGCGCACGGGGTTGCGCGTTTGAGCCGCTGCGGCCACGATGGGCGCAGAGCCGAGCCCCGACTCGTTCGAAAACAAGCCACGAGCGATGCCATAACGCATGGCCATCATCACCGTGCCCCCCGTGAAGCCGCCCACAGCGGCCGAAGGGGTGAACGCACTATGGAGGATGAGCTGCAAGGCGGGCCACACGTAGGCATGATTGAGCACTAAGAGCCAGAGGCAACCGCCCACATAAAATAGGGCCATAAAGGGAACTAATCCCTCGCAGACCCTAGCTATGCCTTTCACGCCAAACATGATGACGGCACACGTGAGCAGGGCTATAATCACGCCCGTCACCACGGGGGGCACGGCATAGCCCTCTTTGAGCATCATCGAGATGGAGTTACACTGTATCATATTACCAATGAAGAACGAGGCCAACACCGTGAACACGGCAAAGGCCACAGCTAGCCAGCGACAATGCAGCCCACGCTCGAGCGCATACATCGGGCCGCCGAGCATCTTGCCATCGGGGGTCGTCACACGATATTTCACGGCCAACAGGCCCTCAGCATACTTCGTGCTGATGCCTAGCACGCCCGTCATCCAACACCAAAACACGGCCCCCGGGCCTCCCATCGTCACCGCCGTGGCCACACCTATAATATTACCCGTGCCTATCGTGCCTGCCAAGCTCGTAGCAAGTGCGGAGAATTGGCTCACATCGCCCTTCGACCCTTTATCGCGGGTCACGCTCAAGCGAATGGCCTTGAGCAGATGGCGTTGGGGAAACTTTAAGCGAATGGTGAGGTAGAGGTGTGTGCCTAGTAGCAACACAATCATGGGCAAGCCCCATAAGTAACCGTTCACGAAGGTGAGGAAATCGTTAAGTCCAGTCATACGCGCTAGGTTTTTATATAATATTAGGAGTAAAAAGGGGCAAAAGAGCTAACTTTGCCCCTGTCATTCTTCCTTAGGAAAGTATATTGATAGTTTATGCGTCAAGACAAATGTAAGGGTTTATTTCGTTTTTTTCCACATTTTGCAACAGAAACACCAGCCCCTGCAACAAATTTGAAAGAAAATGCAACAAATTGAACATTTTTTGTTAGGTAAGCGCAACGACAGCACCCTCTGTGAGGACGGATGGGTCGTCACCCCCCACTTCGCCGCCGTGGTAGACGGCAGCACCTCGAAGGTGGCGGGGCGAAACGGTGGGCGCAAAGCGATGGAACTCGTGACGGAGGCCCTACACACGCTTACCCCCGATGCCGATAAGCAGACCATGCTCCGCCACCTCACGCAAGTGCTTCAAGCGCACAACCCCCAAGAGGCGAAAACGAATGCGGCCTACCGACTAACGTGCTCGGCGGTGATATTTAGCCAAAAGCGGCGAGTGGTGTGGCTCGTGGGCGACTGCCAATGCCGCTTCGAGGAGCAAACCTTCACTCATGGCAAACAGGTGGACGAGGTGTTGACCCGTGCTCGCTGCGAAGCTGCTCACTACCTGCTGCAACACGGCCACACCCTAGCCGAACTGAGAGCCAACGACCTAGCTCGTGCCTGCATTCTGCCCGCCCTACGCGAGCAGACCAACTTTCAGAACGACCCGAATCCCTACAATCCCTACCGCTACCCCGTGCTCGACGGCACGCCCGTCGACCCCAGCTTCGTGCCCGAACAGCCCATTGCCCCCACCACCCACCAACTCATCCTTGCCTCCGACGGCTACCCACAGCTATTCAACACCCTAGCCGAAACCGAGCATCACCTGAAATGCCTACTCGAGGCCGACCCTCTCTGCATCAGTCAAAACCCTGCCACCAAAGGCTGGATGGAGGGCAACGCCTCCTTCGACGACCGCTGCTACCTACGCCTAGCTATCGACTAAATGACCACAAAAGTATCACAAATATCACAAAATTGGGGGGCGACGCGTCCCCGCGTCGGCTTGGGAAACCTCAAAGCTTGAGCACAAAATTGGGGGCGACGCGTCCTCGCGTCGGCGCAAGCGGAAACGCAAGCAGATTAAATCATATATTTCTGCTTTTACATTACTTCTTGCGCCGACGCGGGGACGCGTCGCCCCCAATTTGTTGGTCATTTTGTGGCAATTGCTTGCTCAATACACACCAGAAAGTTTGCTTACACTTTTGCTGTTGCTTGCACAAACTGCTTGCACTACCATTGATTATCAAAGCTTTCACGAGTGCAAGCAGCATATTCCTCTGCTTACACTTGCTTACACCGCTTACACCCCACCTTGAGAGAGGGAAAAAGCAAGTGCAAGCAGAAGGTATTGTTGCACAGGTTCCAAATGAGTGCAAAGTAGATAATGTAAGCAGAACTTAGTTGCTGCTTACACAGTTGAAGCACTTGATAATCAATGGTAGTGCAAGCAGTTTGTGCAAGCAACAGCAAAATGCGTTAAGTAGATATAGGGGAGAGGGAAATTTCGGTACGACGAAGGATTTGTACCGGTATACCGACCCAAAAATGAAAGCGACGCAATGAATAAGATTCTACCAATGAAAAGAACGCTTCCTCCCCTTAAAAATCACCTACTGGAGAGCCGAAAAACTACCCGCCTAATCGGAAAAACTAGCCCCCTAATCGTGCTTCACTAGTGGCCTAATAGGAAAAACTAGCCCCCTAATCGTAAAATACAATTGGCTAGGCGTAAAAAAACTAAGCCATCGCCCCTATCTCATTCCAAACTTTTCTGTAAATTTGCCCACTGAGATAGAGCATTTTATACCTCAACAACTAACGGGTGGTTCTATAAATTACCACCGTCTAATACTCAAATTCGGATCTTTGACGTTTTATCATCTTAAGTCACTCTTTTCCGCCCTTTTTGCTTGTTCTCTCAGTGGCATAGCCCGCTATGCTCCTTCGTTAACAAACAAAAAGGACGAAAAATAGCACAAAGTATGACAAAGCTAATTTATAGAACCGTACTCTAATACTCAACCAATAACACTCATCTATGGAACGTTTCACCAAATACGTCCTATTTCTGCTCACCCTTCTGACGGGTAATGCCTGGGCACAGAAGGTTGACCGCAGCAAATATCCCGACTATTCCTCGAAGATCAATCCCGATGCGCAACTTATGCGTAGTAAGGGCGTACTGCCCAAGGCCACGGAGACTCGCCCCGACCACTGGAACAACGGCGAGTCGCGCTTCTTCCCTCCCGTGTTCAACCAAGCGGGCGGCTCGTGTGGCTCGGCCTCGCGCATCTGCTATATGTTCACCCACGAACTCAACTCCTACCGCAACCTCGACGGCAAGGATGCCAACAACTACTACCCTTCCCACTTCGTGTGGCTGCTGACGAACGGCAACTCGGGGAAGGACGATTTCGTACAGTTCGTAGGCGTGCCTTCAGCAGCCACTTACGGCGGGCAAACTTACTCTAAGCTCTTTGGCGAACAGATTGAGAGTCAAGACAATTTCGGCTGGATGACGGGCTACGACAAGTGGTACTCCGCCATGTTCAACCGCATGTTGCAACCCACCCACTTCCCCGAAAGCGTGGAGACCGAGAGCGGACGCGAAGCGGTGAAAAACTGGCTATGGAACCACTGTGGCGACACCGACTTCCACGGCGGTGGCATCGTAGGCCTTGGCGTGGCTGGAAGCAGCAACTTTGGCGACATCGCCTCCACCCCCGCCAACAAAGAGGCCGGCGTGGTGGGAAAATACTACCTCAAATCATGGGGCACGACCGTGGACCACGCCATGACACTTGTGGGCTACGACGACCGCATTGAGTTCGACCTCAACGGCAACGGCATCTACGGCGAAGCCTCAGCCGACGAAAAGGGTGCTTGGATACTCGTAAACTCCTGGGGAGACGGATGGGGCAACGACGGCTTCATCTACGTGCCCTACGCCTACGGCGGCCCCACCTCGAGAGCCGACGGCACGTTTAGCGGGGGCTTCTGGCAACCCGAAATCTATCGTGTGCGCAAAAACTATCGTCCCTTGCGCACCATCAAAATCCGTATGGACTATTCGCGCCGCTCCGAACTCTACCTCATGGCCGGCGTGGCCAGCAGTGCCGACGCTACGGAGCCCGAATACACGCAAGCCTTCGACCACTTTAAGTATGCTGGCGACGGCCACAACGGCAACACCAATCCCGCTCCCGAAATCCCGATGCTCGGACGTTGGGCCGACGGAAAGCTGCACACCGAACCGATGGAGTTTGGCTACGACCTAACCGACCTGAGCGACAAGGTGGACCAAAACAACGACGTAAAATACTTCTTCCTCATCGAAACCAAAGGCACGGCCATTGGCGAAGGCCACATCTACGAAGCCTCCATCATCGACTATTTGCAGGATGAGCTAGGCCTAGAAGTGCCTTTCGGCATCGACGAAGCCAAGGGCGTAACAATTGAGAACCAAGGCAAGCGCACCATGATAAGCGTGGTAGTGCCAGGCAGAGGCGTGAAAGCACCTCGCAACGTAAGCATTGCCGACGGCTCGCTGCAATGGACAGTCCCCACAGCCTCAGCTCTGAAGCTGACGGGCTACAAGGTGTGGGCTGGCAGCACGGAAGTGGCCACGCTCGATGCCAACACCACAAGCTATGCGCTGCCCACCGACGCCACTGGCACCTATGCCGTGCAAGCCCTCTACGAGGGAGGGAAGGAGTCGAGCCAAATAAGTGCCACTGTGCCCATCACCGCAGCACGTGCCTGCTTGCAGTTGCGCTATAGCGGCTTCACCATCCCCGGCGTGTTCTCCACAAAATACGACAAGGCCACCATCGAATTCTGGATAAAGCCCCTCTCGCTCAGCGATTGGAATCAAAGTGCAGGCCCTGGTTGGGGCAAGTTTATGTTCCACGCCAATGCCGACGGCACGTTCACCGCTGGATGGGGCTTAGGCAACGACCGCCTCAACGCAGCCGCCGCACTGCAAACCAACCAATGGTCGCACATCGCCCTCGTGGTGGACGGCTCCACAATGACGGCCTACGTGAACGGCACGAAAAAGGCCTCCATCACCTCTAGCAGCTACAGCGGCCTAGGCGGATGGGGCGACCTCGTGTTTGAAGGCGGCAGCGACAACACCACCAATCAGAATGCCTGCTACCAAGAACTGCGCATTTGGAAAAAGGCTCGCACGGCCGACGAAATCAAGGCCGACCTACTGACCCGCTATGCCGACGGCCTATTGCCCGCCGACCTCATGGCCTACTACAAAGGCGACTTCATGACCTTTGCCGACGGCACCACCCGCCTCTACGACCACACCGCAGGGCAGCACCACGCCACACTGAGCAACAGTAACTACAAGAACCTCGGAGGCATGGGCAAGTCGTTGGAATACGTCACCAACACCGAAATCAGCATTGCCCAACCCACCGAAGCCGTAGTGGCTGGCCAGCCCATCACCCTCACCGCTCAAGGCAGCACCAACATCAAGAGCTTGAAGTGGACAGCCAAGGGAGCTGGCATCTCCGACCTCTGCATCAGTAGCCCCACCCTGACCTTCCCCCAAGTGGGCGAAGAGGAAGTGAGCGTGGTGGCCATCGACACGAAGAATGCGGAACACACCGCCACCTTGAAACTCAACGTGGTGGAAGCTCCCCTACCCGATGCCACCTTTAAGCAAAGCAAGCAGAGCGTGGCCACAGGCAGCCGCGTGACCTTCATGGCCAACGAGCAAAAGGAGGGCTACCAATATGAATGGACGCTCGAAGGGGCGAACCTCACCACGGCCAACACGCCCTACGTGACCGTGAGCTACCCCTCAGCGGGCACTTACCCCGTAGTGCTCACCATCACCGACGCACAAGGCCACAAGGCAAGCCACACGCAAAACGTGAGCATCGCCGCCGTAGCCCCGCAAGCCGCCTTCGACGTGGAGCCGGCCATCGTGATGAAGGGCGAACGCGTAAGCCTTACCGACCAATCGCTCTACGACCCGACCCACTGCCAGTGGACACTCGTCAGTTCGCAAAACGCTATCCAAGGCGAGGGCGGACGCATCTCGTTCACCCCCACCACCCCGGGCATCTACAATGTAACGCTCAAGGCCACCAACGAGGCTGGCAGCGGCGAAACCACTCAGAGCAATGCGCTCGTGGTGTGCAACGCCGACAGCAAGACGGGCCTCAGCTTCTCGGCCTCAAGCAGCAACACGGCCACCGTCACCACGAGCCAACTCCCCTTGGCCGTAGGAGCACAAAGTTTCAGCATCGACTGGTGGATGCGCCCCACTTCGCTCAGTTCGCCTAGCCTAGGCATTGGCGAGAACCGCGGCACCTTCCAACTCGTGACCTACGCCAACGGCCAAATGCGCCTCTATCTAAGCGGCTCGTACGCCAAATCAGCCGAGGGCTTCGTCGTGGCCAACGAGTGGCACCACTATGCCGTGACCTTCTACATGGGCTACGTTTGCTTCTACCGCGATGGCGAACTTGTGAGCCGCAGTTCGTGCAAAAACACGTCGCTACCCACCTTCACCTCATTTAGCCTCGGCTCGAGCGATGCCCCAATGACGGGCATGGTGGACGAATTCCGCGTGTGGAACAATGCTTTCAGCGAGAACAACACCGCCACACTCCATAGCTACATCACCGCCCCGATGGACGCTGCCGCCGTGGCTAGTGCCGAAAATGCGGGATTGCAACTCTATTATCAGTTCAACCAATCGAGCGGCAACGTGCAAGATGCCACCTCGCACCAAAACACGGGTCTCCGCGCTGGTTTCGGCCCCGATGGCGACGCTTGGAGCGACTCGCGCGGCGTGTTTGCCCTCAACTTCGAGGGCGGAGCGACCGACGTGACGGAGCAATACCTCACCAACTACAAAGCACCGTTTGAGAACACGGGCAACCTCTTCTGCACGAGCGTGGACAACCGCTTTTGGGAACTGAAGGACTGGACGCTGCAAAACATCAACACCACGAAGTACCCCACAGGCGCCCATGCCGACCTACAAAAGGGCAATTATCTGACTATCACCACGGGCAACTACGGCTTTGAAAGCAACCTCACCGACCACATGGTATATCAGACGGTGGATTTGCCCGCTGGGGCTTACGTGCTAACCGCTCACTATGGCGATTACGACGGCCAAGCCGACGGCTGCTACCTCGTAGCGGCCAAGGGCAACGAACTGCCCACCACGGCCAACGTGGTGAACGAGGCACTCGCCGCAAAAGCTATGGACAGCAAGGGCACGGCCAACACCAACTCGGCCTTCTTCGTCCTGACCGAACAGACCACCGTGAGCCTTGGCATCCTAGCCAACATGGCTGGGCAGCAATGCTTGAGCATCGAGTCGTTCAGCCTCGCCACCCTGCCTATCAGCCCGATGGAGGGCTACGTGGATGGCGTGGAAGAACTGCCCACTCCCGCTTCGCTCAACCGCTCGAACACCATCTACGACCTCTCGGGTCGACGCATCCGCATCCCTGGCAAGGGCGTCTACATCATCGGCGGACGCAAGGTGATGAAGTGAGACTCTGAAAGGATCTAATCACAAGCTTTTCTATCTTTTGAATAGCGAAGAGCAACCTAGCCCCACGGCAAAGGTTGCTCTTCTTCGTTTTTCAACAAACCATATAATTTTCAGCATTTTCCCCCACACTTTCGTCTATCAGATGACTCCAAGGAGAGCCGTCAGCAGCCCCCAAACTACCAGTTTTTAAATCTTAAAACAAGATAAAACACACGGAAAAGGCTCTTAATAAATAAATTGTACGTATTTTTGCAACTTGGAAACCACAACGTTAAGCCTAGCCCTAGGCTAAGGCAACCCATTCACACAAAAAAACGAAATGAAACGATACAGCATACTCTCGGTAGTTCTGACCCTCATCATGGCTCTCACCCTCGGTGCGTGCGACACCTCAACCGACACCACCGACAGCACCCTCTCACGGGATGCCATCATCACCTCCGTGACACTGGGCACGCTGAAGCGCGACGTGAAAACCACGAGCAGCAGCACGGGGAACGACACCACCCTGACCTACACCGTGACGGGAGGTGCCTACAACATGACTATCGACCAAGTGAACTACCGCATCTTCAACCCCGACTCCCTGCCTACAGGCACGAGAGTCGACAAATTGGTGTTCGCCTCAAGCGGCATGGTATGCTCGGGCACGTTGGCCATTAAAAGTCTGACCACGGGCAACGACACCACCTTCGTGCCCACCGATAGCACCGACTTTAGCGTGCCTCGCGAAGTGACCGTCTACGCCTACGACGGGGTGTCGAAGCGCACCTACACCGTGGACATCCGCGTACACAAGGAGGAGAGCGACGTGCTGAACTGGCAAAACCTCACGGAAAAGGCCTCAGCGGGCGCAATGAGCCCTATCGCCTCGTTCGTAAGCAGCAAAGCTATCCATGCCAACGGCGCACTCTACGTGTTTGGCTCATTGGCCAACGGCAAAGCGCAACTCGTGCAGACCAGCACAAGCCAACCCTTGTTTAATAGCGCCATCGACATCGACCAGCCCAACGTAGGCAACATCGACGTGCGCTCCATACAACTCTTCAACAACCACTTCTTCGCGCTTGCCTCGGGGCACCTCGTGGCCTCAGCCACTGGCACCGACGCTTGGGAAACTTATGCTACCGACAAGCAGTTCACTTCCCTCGTTGGTTGCAGCAGCGACAGCCTCTACGCCGTGGCCAATAGTCAAATGTGGGCTTCGGCCGATGGCGAGACTTGGAACATGAGCAGCATCGATGCCGACGCTAGCGAACTGCCCGTGGAAAACATCAGTGCCACGCAACAAACCACTCGTGTGGTGGGCAACACGCAAATGCTAGCTTGCGTAGCCGCCAACGCTCAAGGACAGCCTTGCGTGTGGCGACGCGACATCGACACGAAGGGCAACTTCTTCTCGCCCTGGATGCTGCTGCCACAAACGGAAGAACTTGGCATTTACGCTTGCCCCATGCTGAAGAACAACTGCCTCTTTGCCTATGACGAAGGACTCGTGCTAACAGGTTTGACGGCCGAGGGCAAGTTGGCCGACTTCTACTCTAGCCAAGACAACGGCCGCACCTGGAAAACGGGTAGCATCACCGCCCCCACCGCTTTGAGCGAGGGCATCAGCACACTCGCCTTGTGTGTCGACTCCGACCAATACATCTGGATTTTCTGTAGCGGCACGGGCGAAGTGTTTAAAGGACGCATCAACAATCTCGGTTGGTAGAAAAACTGCTTCACCCCAGCCTCCACCCACACCCATATATAGTATATGCCATTCAGCCAAGCCGCATCCTCCCTTGGAAAGGGGTACGCCCCCTTCCGCAGCTCCACCCTACGCCGTGGGGCTCGCTTGGTTTTCGTGCTATTGGCCTTTTGGTTCGGCCACATCGGCACGTGGGCACAACAAAAGGTGGACAACAACGTGTACCGACTAGAGTTGGGAGGAGGAATAGGCACAACGTTCAACTTTACCGACGTTAAAGATCAACTCGGGCTGTCGGCCGCCGCCGTGGCTCGCTTTCCGCTCAACCCTCGCATGGCGGTGAAGATGCAATTTAGCTACGCACAAATAAAGGGAAGCACCCAAGGGCTAGACTCCTTCATCCCAGCCAATCCCTACGCCACGAGTGAGGAAAGGCTCAACTACTCGGTGAGCAGTGGCGTCTACGACCTCTCCGCGCTCTACGAAATCCACTTCCTGCCCTACGGCTACTATCGCGACTACCGAGGCTACAAGCGACTCGTGCCCTACCTACAAATGGGCTTCGGCCTAACCTACGGCGCAGCGGGCAAGGCTTTCACAGCCAACATCCCCCTAGGAGTGGGACTGAAATACAAAGTAGCACCGCGCCTCAACTTGGGGCTTGACTGGCTCGTACACTTCAGCCTCAGCGACAAACTCGACGGACTAGACTCGCCCCTAGCAATCCCCTCCGAACTCTTCCGCAACAAGGACGTTTTCTCCACCCTATCCATCACCCTGACCTACGACCTCAATCCACGCTGCCCCACGTGCAACAAGGACTGACCAACGGCAAACCTCTAGGCAGAAAAGACGCATCAGCGGAAACATACCCCACACCCAACAACTCACACTCAGCAATCATGGAAATTGACCACTCAAGAATACCCGCACACATTGCCATCATCATGGACGGCAACGGACGATGGGCTAAAGCACGCGGCATGAACCGCAGCATGGGACACCAACAAGGCGTGGTGGCCGTGCGCGAAATCACCACCGCTTGCAGCAACCTCGGCGTGAAATTCTTGACCCTCTATACCTTCAGCACCGAAAATTGGAACCGTCCCGCCGACGAGGTGGCCGCTCTCATGTCGCTCATCCTCACCTCGCTCGAGGAGGAGCTCTTCATGAACAACAACGTGCGACTGCGCATCATCGGCGACTTGAGCCGCGTGCCGCAAGTGGTGCAGGACTCCATCCTCGGCCTTCAACAGCGCACCTCGGTCAACACGGGGCTGACGATGGTCATCGCCCTGAGCTACAGTTCGCGATGGGAAATCACCGAAGCCATGAGACAAATGGCCAACGAGGTGAAAGAAGGCACACTGCAACCTAGCAACATCACCGAGGAGGTCATCTCCAAGCATCTCACCACGCAGTTCATGCCCGACCCCGACTTGCTCATACGCACCGGCGGCGAGGTGAGACTGAGCAACTACTTGCTTTGGCAGTGTGCCTACACGGAGTTCTACTTCTGCGACACCTTCTGGCCCGACTTCCACGAAGAGAACTTGCTCGAAGCCATCAGCTGGTTTCAAAACCGCGAACGACGCTACGGAAAGACGAGCGAGCAAGTGACATCGAAATAACGCGCTTCACCTCGAGCTAATTCACCGAATAAGGGTATCCGAAATAGGAAACGTTCCCGATATAGGAGAAAGGCCGCCTCTAAGCAAAGCCCATTCTCCCCCCCCATTCATCCTTCCCGAATCACTCTCACACACGATAATGAAATACCTCTCCCGACTGCTGATTCTCCTAGCCCTGACGCTGCACGCTAAGGGCGCAACAGCACAGACTGAAACCACAGCCGCATCCACCCCCATCATCACCTACACCGCCAACCATCAACGCTACGAGCTAGCTGGGCTGACCGTAGACGAGATGAAGGGCTACGATGCCGACTATTTGCTCAACATCTCTGGGCTGACCGTGGGACAAACCTACGAAATCCCTGGCCCCGACATGAGCGAAGCCGTTCGTCGCTACTGGAGTCAGAAAATCTTCTCAAACGTAGAAATCGTTGCCGACAGCATCGTGGGCAACAAGGCCTACTTACACATCAAGCTCACGGCACAACCACGCATCTCAAGCATCAAATACACAGGTGTGAAGAAGTCGGAACGAGAGGACTGCGAAAAAATCATCGGTTTCCAACCAGGAAACCAAATCACCACCGACATGGTGAACCGTGCCGAGCACTACATCAAAAAGCACTTCGAGGAGAAGGGCTTTAAGAACTGCGAGGTGAACATCGTGCAGCGAGAAGACGTGACGGGCGACAACCGCGTGTTGGTGGACATCAATATCAACAAGAACGAGAAGATTAAGGTAAACAAAATCTACCTGACTGGTGTCAACCCCAAGCACGTCAACAAACTGAAGCGGGCGATGAAAAAGACGCACGAAAAGAGCCTCGTCAACATCTTCCGCTCCAAGAAGTTCCTTCCCGAAAAATATAAGGAAGACAAGGACTTGATGGTGGAGAAGCTCAACGCTTGGGGCTACCGCGACGCCCTCATCCTTTCGGACAGCGTGGAGACGGTGGACGATAAACACGTCAACATCTACATGAACGTGAACGAGGGCACGAAATACTACGTGCGCAACATCTCGTGGGTGGGTAACACCGTCTACAACTCCGACCTCTTGGAACGCATTCTGCAAATGAAGAAGGGTGACGTCTACGACCAAACGCTGATGAGCAAACGATTGAACAGCGACGACGACGCCGTGGGCAACCTCTACTACAACAACGGCTACGTGTTCTACCGACTCGACCCCGTGGAGGTGAACGTAGTGGGCGACTCTATCGACCTAGAAATGCGCATTCGCGAGGGGCAGCAAGCCACCTTCAACCACGTGCGCATCTCGGGCAACGACCGCGTCTACGAAAACGTCATCCGTCGTGAGCTACGCACCAAGCCAGGCGACCTCTTCTCGATGGAGAACATCAAACGCTCCATTCAGGACTTGGCACAGATGAACCAGTTCGACCCCGAAGCCTTACAGAACGACTTCGGACAAAGCGGCATCAAGCCCGACCCCGTGAGCGGCACCGTGGACCTCACCTACCCGCTCACCTCGAAGGGCGGCGACCAAATCGAGCTTTCTGCTGGTTGGGGACAAACGGGTATCGTTGGCCGTGTGGGCTTGAAGTTTACCAACTTCTCCGTGCAGAACCTCTTCAACAAGGGCTACAAGCGCGCTGGCTTCTTGCCTCAGGGCGACGGCCAGACCGTGTCGCTACAGGTGCAGACGAATGGTACGTACTATCAGAACTACGGGCTCTCCTTCCTCGAACCTTGGCTCGGCGGCAAGCGACCCAACCAACTCTCATTCAGCATATCCTATAGTAAGCAGAGCGATGTAAACTCCAACTACATCAACCAGAACTACTATAACTCATACATGAACTATGCCTACGGCTACGGCACAAGTTCGAACTACTACACCGATGCCTACGACCCCGATAAATACGTAAAAATGCTCAACCTGAGCGTAGGTTTCGGTAAGCGTATGCGCTGGCCCGACGACTACTTCACCTTCATGGCCGAGCTGACCTATACACGCTACATGCTGAAGTCATGGCAGTACTTCCTCATCACGGATGGTAACTGCAACAACATCAACCTCTCGCTCTCCTTGCAGCGCAACTCTACCGACCACCCCTTCTTCCCACGCAAGGGTTCGGAATTCTTGTTCCAAGTGACCGTCACTCCGCCCTACTCACTGTGGGACGGACGCAACTACAAGGCACTCGGCACCGACTATCAAAGCTCCAACTACCAAAAGGAACTGCAAGAGAAATATCGCTGGATTGAGTATCACAAGTGGAAGCTTAAGTTCCGCAACTTTACCGCTCTCTCAAGCGCCGTCAAGGCTCCCGTGCTGATGACCCGCGTAGAATTTGGTATTCTCGGCTCCTACAATCAGCACAAGAAGTCGCCCTTTGAAACCTACTACGTGGGTGGCGACGGCATGTCGGGCTACTCTTCGGGCTACGCCACTGAGACTATCGGCCTTCGTGGTTACGAAAATGGCTCACTCTCGGGCAACAACTCCTACTACGGCGATGCCTACGCCTATAGCCGCATGACGCTCGAACTGCGCTACCCCTTGATGCTCGAATCGTCCACCTCCATCTTCGCCCTCGCCTTCATCGAAGGCGGTAACGCTTGGCAGGACGTGAAGAAATTCAACCCCTTCGACATGAAGCGTTCAGCTGGTGTGGGTGTGCGCATCCTCTTGCCCATGGTCGGCTTGATGGGTATCGACTGGGCCTACGGTTTCCAGAAGTACATCAGCGGATATAGCAACAAACGTGCTGGTGGTTCACAATTCCACTTCATCATCGGCCAAGAGTTCTAAGCGAAATAATCTAACGACTAAATACGAGCAGACTGTCTTTCACTGTTAAGCTGAAAGGCAGTCTGCTTGCATTTAGGATAGTTTTAGAAAGAATTTGAAGCCGTGATTAACGAAAAATAGTAACTTTGTGCTTATCTAAATGGAAACAAATCAAAAGCAAAACCCTAGTATGAAGAAATTACTATTCATGCTCCTTGTGCTCATGGGCACATTGAGCGCACAAGCCCAGAAGTATGCGCTTGTCGACATGGAGTATATCCTAAGCAACATTCCCGCCTACGAGCGCGCCAACGAGCAGTTAAACCAAACGAGCAAGGCTTGGCAGCAAGAGGTGGAAGCTCTCAACAACAAGGCACAAACGCTCTACAAGAACTATCAGAACGAAAGCGTCTTCCTTAGCGATGCGCAGAAGAAGGAGCGCGAAAAAGCTATCGTAGACAAAGAGAAAGAGGCTTCCGACCTGAAGAAAAAATACTTCGGTCCCGAAGGTGAACTCTACAAGAAGCGTCAAAGCCTCATCGAGCCTATTCAAGACGAAATCTACAACGCCGTGAAGAGCATCGCCACCACCAAAGGCTTCCAACTCGTGCTCGACCGTGCCTCCGACAACGGCATCATCTTCGCCTCACCCAGCATTGACATCAGCAACGATGTGCTCTCGAAATTGGGCTACGGCAAATAATTCCTCAAAAAAAAAACGACAATCGAGCCTACCTTGTCTGTCAGTTAGCTCGGTTGTAGTTTTGTTAATAATAAACTCCATCATCTATTAGTAAAGACCTTAAACCATTTCTCATGAGACACTCCCTCCTACTCACCACCCTTGGCCTGAGCCTCAGCCTCACGCTCAGCGCCCAAACGCCACGCAATCAGCTCTGCCCCACCCCGCCGATGGGATGGATGACGTGGAATCTCTTTAAAGGCAACATCAACGAGCAGCTTATTCGCGAAACGGCCGACGCTATGGTGAGCGAAGGCTTTGTGGAAGCGGGCTATAAGTACATCTTTATAGACGACCTTTGGCAAGGTGGGCGCGATGCGCAAAACAACATCATCCCCGACCCTAAGAAGTTTCCATCAGGTCTAAAAGCCTTGGCCGACTACGTACACTCTCGGGGCATGAAGCTCGGCATCTACTCCGACGCAGCCCAACTCACTTGTGCTGGTGCTACGGCTAGTCTAGGCTTTGAAGAGCAAGACGCTCGCTCGTTCGCCTCGTGGGGCATCGACTACTTGAAATACGACTACTGCAACGCTCCCGAGGACAGTGCCACCGCTCGCAGTCGCTACCGCGACATGGCCAATGCCTTGCAACACTCGGGGCGCGACATTGCCCTCGGCGTGTGTGAATGGGGACAGCGACAAGCCGAGGAGTGGTGTGAAGAGGTGGGCGGCCAACTCTGGCGCACTAGCTACGACGTGCGCGACATGTGGAAGGACGTGACTCACCAAGGCGGCATGGGCATTCTTGACATTCTGAACATCACCGCTCCGCTCATGCCCCACGTGCGCCCTGGTCAGTGGCCCGACATGGACATGCTCGTGGTAGGCCTCAACGGTAAAGGCGGTCCTTCGAGCGACCTCGGCGGAACGGGTTGCACCTACACGGAGTATCAAACACAGATGACGATGTGGTGCTTGCTCTCTTCGCCCCTCGCCATGACCAACGATGTGCGTCGCCTCACTCCTGAGGACAGACGCATTCTACTTAATAAGGAGGTCATCGCCATCAATCAAGACCCCCTAAGCAGTCCAGCTCAGCGAGTGGCTATGACCGAAAGCCTGCAAACCTACCTCCGACAACTGAGCGGCAACCGCTGGGCCGTAGCTTGGCTCAACACGAGCGACAAACCAATCAACCTCACGCAGCAATTTGCGCAACTTGGGCTGAACGGGAAATATGCCGTGCGGGATGTGTGGAAACATCAAACGATTTCCTCTCGCACCAACCGCTGGAAAGGCACAGTGCAACCTCATGAAGCCGTGCTGCTCGTGCTGAGCGAGTAGAACAAATAGAGCAAGTAAATAGCTCCATCGCTTGCTGAAAAAGTAGATAGCTCAATCGCCCACTAAGCAAGTAGATAGCACAACCGCTTGCTAAGCCAGCAATTGTTTAAGCCGAAAAAGGGTGATACACCACAATGGATGTATCACCCTCTTTCTATGAAGACAATTAAGTTATTGCTATTTCTGAAGAATAACCTGATATTTATCTTTTGACTCAATCGTTACAACAAAGAAACGACCATTTGCGCCGCGATTAACGTTGATTTTCTCCTTGTTGCTGTCAACCGTGTTGTCGAAGACGACCTTGCGATTAGCTACCGAAACCAACTTGGCCTTCTTACCCTCGAGGTTGGTCAGAATGATGTTCGACTTGTCGGAAGTAATCCAAATTGAGCCAGCTTGAGTCACACCGTTGTTACCCGCATCAATAGTTTTTTTGTAGATAGTGGAGTCGGTGCTGATGTTGCACACCTCGATTGTTGCCTTGAAATCTTCTTGGTCAGCAAACTTTGAGCCAGCCTTGTAAGAAAGTTCCGTCACCTTGCGGTTGCATTCTTCTTGAGTGCCCGAGAGGGAGTAAAGACCATCAACAGATTTGCCCAATTGCTCATCAAAAGCGTTGTTGATTTCATCCATTTGGTCAGAAGTGCCTTCGAAGTCAGAAACGAATACGCTATACTGATAAGTATTAGTCTTTTGACCTTCGTTGTTGTCATCACTGCTGCAAGCACCGAAGGTAAATGCGGCGGCAGCGAGCATCAAGAGTGCTCCGATTTTTTTGATTTTCATTGCTTCTTAATTTTGTTTGTAAGTGTTTCAATCGTTGGCAAAATTACAACAAAAAAAATAAATTCCAATTTTTTTCTTGTTTTTTATGCGAGTATTGAACAAAATTCGTAATTTTGCCCGCAACAACACCGCACTACAATGAATTTTTAAAACGTTTACCCTATGAAAAGCAATGTACTGAACGTAACAAACAAAACATCTTTTATAACTAATAAAGTAGCAAAAATGAAAAAGAACATTTTCGCCATGATGGCTCTATCCCTAGGGCTAAGCATGTCATTTACCGCATGTAGCGATAATGAAGTATCTGGCGGTAATGGCAACGGCGACAGCGACAGCACGGAAGTCACTGACGCTGAATTGCTGAAGAAGGCTAAGCTCTCCTGCTTGCTAGGCGCAGTAGCCAACCTCGACTCGCTGCCCGACAATTGGAACAACGGCTCTTACCGCGTTTCTGTAGATGAAAACACAATTGGTTATGCCGAAAGCGACGCTAACCCTGGCGTTCGTCTCGTACCCACCTCTAGCGTTGAAGAAGCTTATCGTAAGTTTACCTTCATGACCGCTAGTAACTACTCTGGCGAAACTCCCCAAAGCGAAAACTGGACATACGATGGCATCGGTACGCTGAAGTTTAATCAAGGCAACGGCACTGATGTATACGGCACTGTAGCTGTAAACATTGAGCAAATGCCTGGTTTGACCGAAATTCGCTTCGTGCCCGCTTCTGCCACTGGCCACAACGCCTCTTTCGCAGGCACACCCTACTATCAGTTTGGCGACATCATCCTTCAGACCAAGGACGGCGAGCAACCCACCTACTGGATTTGCGTACGCCCCGCCAGCAAGATTGCAGGAGTGGAAACGACTCACTGGTGCACCTTCCAGCTCAACTCTGCTACTCAGAAGAACCCCAACTACAAGAAGCTTACCTCTAAAAAGTACCAAGACATGTATGTCCCTACCGACCTAGGTAAGCCTCAGAACAGAGCAGCTTTGAACGTGCAGAACCTCTTCAACGTGCTCCGTATCATTGCAGACCCCACTCTCTACGAAAACCAAGGCGGTATTGACGACATCACTAGCAAGGAGTTTGAAGACTATCAGCTGAAGGCCATCAACTACATGTGGGAAGAAAAAGGCATTTGGGACTTGATTAAGAACAAGAACTACAACGGCACTCCCCTCAAGCAGTACCTCACCACTGCCAACCCCGTTATCAACGCTTTCTACCATGGCTATACAGGTAAAGGCGGCTTTTTTAGCAGCACTTATGCCCTCGTTTACAACACGGAGCTTTCTGTAAACAAGAGTGGCTCTAACACACTCTTCAACAAGTCGACCAACACGGAGCCTAGAGTAGACTTCGGCGTAAACCAAGCCAAGAACTTCTCCGACTTCGAAAGTGGCAATGCACTCTTCAAGCTCAGCTCTGAAGAAAGCGAAGCACGTGGCCCTTACCAATTTATCGTTAAGTATAGAACGGGTTCACAACTTCAAGAACGTCTAGGAGGATACGCTGTTGACGATACAGACCCCACCAAGAGTTTCGAAGAAACAGCTAAGAGCTCTGCTTGCATCAAGGACATCCTCGTGTCAAGAAAACTCATCGATAGCAAGACCGAACAAACGGGTCCCTTCTACGCTTTCGGCGATAAGGTAACTGATAGCAAGACATTCACCGGTACTCAGTTCTGCATCAAGGAGACCAACTCTAAGTCGAACTTCACCGACGCTGAAGAGAAGAAGACCTTCTTCATCACCTCAAGCACAGGTAAAGTAAACATCGACAAGGGCGGCACTGAAAGCGGCGAGAAGATTTCTGAGGATCTAGCCAAGAACATCCTCTACCACTTAATGAATGCCTACGTCTACAACGAGACCAACAACAAGTCGGTAGCCCTAGAAATCTCTGGCAACTACACCACTCAGTATCACAACTCACTGAAGGAACTCTACTCGCTCTTCGGCAAGGACTCTGGCATCGACTTCAGCAAGACGCAAGCTACCACCACTTCGGGCAGCACTACCACTGCCACTGGCAACTACGTCTACACCGTGAAGGTTCGCTTCTACATGGACAACGACGACATTGACAACAATGGTAAGATGACCACTCCCGTCACTGTAACCTTGACCTACGACACTTCGAAGACGAGCACTAAGACCAAGGGCTTCACCTATTCTATCGACAGAAGCAACCCAGGTAAGACTTCCTTCCTCAGAGTGTACAAGTATCAAGACAACTACACTTACCAGGAAACCTACAGTAAGACGCGCGAATTCGGTATCACTGGCGAAGCACGTACTTACATCAAGAACAACCTCTACACCTCGGTTAACACCTTCTTGAACTACTTGAAGCAGCAAGAGGCCAACAACTAGTCTCCGCCATACACAAATAGTTAAAGCCCAACAAGCCTTTTCTAAAAGCTTGTTGGGCTTTTTCGTTGTGAACAACACACTAATCATGCCTTCTGGACTTGCATGAAGAGACCTCTAATTTACTGAAGTTTCTGATTTTGGGAAAACTAGAATTAAGAGCAAAAAATGGGGGCGACGC
>CAVFOF010000017.1:18854-21539 GCA_963623895.1 bacterium | reverse complement strand
TCGGTGCAAACCTCGTGATGAAGGCCGCCCTCGAAGATGCCGAGATGAAGCCCGAAGACATCGACTACATCAACGTACACGGCACCTCAACCCCCGTGGGCGACATCTCAGAAGTGAAGGCCATCACCAAGCTCTTTGGCGAACACGCCTACAAGCTCAACATCTCTTCTACGAAGAGCATGACGGGTCACTTGCTCGGTGCTGCTGGTGCAGTAGAAGCCCTTATCTGCTGCCTCTCGGTGAAGAACGACATCGTGCCCCCCACCATCAACCACGAGGACGACGACCGCGACGAAAACATCGACTACAACCTCAACTTCACCTTCAACAAAGCACAACACCGCACCATTCGTGCGGCACTGAGCAACACCTTCGGCTTTGGCGGACACAACGCCTGCTGCATCGTGAAGAAGTATGAGGACTAAATAGAACTTACTACTTGAAGGGGTAAGGTGGCGTTGCGAAACAGCCACCTTACCCCCTTTTGACGTTCAGGGTATAAGTGCCGTCTAAGCCAAGAAGAAATGCTTACTGAAATTTAGAATTTAAGCGAGAACGGGCTGAAAGCCCAACAGCGCAACGCCCTGGGTGAAATATGTAACGAGAATGCGCCCTGAAAGAGCAAAAGCATTCCTAACCATCACACGCTTTTTACCCCTTCAGGGCGCAATGCCGCTAGTAATCGAGCCCCAGGGCATGACCCTGAGCTAGGCGCGAACTGGTCCTTCAGACCATTTTCCCCTAAATCAGAAATCTAAAATACTTATACCCCAAAGTAAGTTCTGACCTAAACACACACACTGACTTTATTTATATCTCGGATATATATGATAATGAACTTATTCGATCGGATGAAGCTTCCGTTTCGCAAGAACAAGGAGTTTCTTTCGGCTCTCTATGATATACTAGGCTTCTATCCACACGATCTCGAAATCTACCGCGTAGCCTTCTCCCACAAATCGCTCAACGCCCAACGTTCCACCGATGGCAAACCTAGCAACGGGAAAGGAAGTAGCGCAAAGGGCAATGGGAAAGACCGCCGAGGAGCAGCCGCACGTCGCAACGAGCGAAGAAGCCACAATAGCGACACTCCCACCCGTCCGCTCAACAACGAGCGACTAGAATACCTAGGCGATGCCGTGCTCGAAGCCGTGGTGAGCGACATCCTATTCCGCCACTTCAGCCACAAGCGCGAAGGTTTCCTCACCTCCACCCGTTCGAAAATCGTGCAGCGTGAAGCCCTCAACCAGCTAGCCGAACAAATGGGACTTGAAAAGCTCATCCTAGCAGCTCAAGGCACACGCATGAGCCACACCAACATCGGCGGCAATGCCTTCGAAGCACTGATGGGAGCCATCTACCTCGACCGCGGCTACAAACACTGCCACTGGTTTATCACCAACCGCATCATAGGCCACTACGTCGACCTCGACAACGTGGCGCAAAAGGAGGTAAACTTCAAAAGCAAACTGCTAGAATGGAGCCAAAAGAACCGCATCAACATCAGTTTTAAGGATAGCAGTGGCGACAAAGGCTTCCACACTGTGGTCATCATCGAGGGCATCACCATAGCCCGTGGCGACGGACGCTCAAAGAAGGAGAGCCAACAAGAAGCATCGAAGGAGGCACTCACCCGCATGCGCTGCGAACCGAAAACCTACGACAACATTTTCCGAGCCAAAGAAAAGCGCACAGCGATGGAGGCCGAGGAGTCGTTCGCACTGCCCAAAATCGATGAGATAGAAAGCGACGTTAATCGGGGCAAGAAGCAAGCCAAAGCCGCCCCCGTGCTCGAGCCGAAGGCCAAGAAGTCGGCCTCCGATGCCGCCTACGATACCGCCTACGACGAAAAGGCCACGTTCGAGGTAATCGACACCGTGCCCGAGCCCGAGGAACTCACCCTAGCCCTCTGCGAGGAGAAAGGTTTGCCCGAGCCGCCTCAAGCTGACGAACTGCGTGAAGCCGACGAAAAATTGCGCAAGAAGCATCAGCGCAACCGAGGTGCAAAAACTATGGGCGATGCCGTGAAAGGAGCGACAAAGGGAGCCACCTCAGCCGAAGAAAAAGCCGAAAAGCGGGAAGCCGAGCGACTTGCCGAGGTAGAGCGTCAGCGAGCCAAAGCCGAGCGCAAACGTAAAGAAAAAGAAACTGAGAAACTGAACCGAGAAGCCGCAGAAGAAGAGCCCGCTGCAAAGACCGAGCTAGAGGAAGCACGCCCACAAGAAGTGCAGCCTAAGGAAGCAGAACCTAAAGAAATTCAGCCCAAGGAAGTTGAAAACAAAGAGGTAGAACAGGTTGAGCAGAAAGAAATTGCGCCGAAAGAGGCCGAAAGAGAAGACACCACTCCCGAGCTGTCCTTAAGCGAGGAGCAAAAGATAGTTTGCCACGAAACGGAACAAGAGCACGAGGTGGAGCAAGCCCTAATGGAGGCCGACAGCCAAGAGTTTACCGCTGAAGTGGCGGAGCAACTAGCCACGGAATTGGTCGAGGCCTTAGTAGATAGCGACGTAGAAGAAAGCATTGAGGCGGCCGAGTTGTCCCTTCTCAACGAAGAAGAGGAATTACTCCCCACCACTCCCATCGTTGCAGCCCCCGAAGAGGAAGACCTCATCATCGCCAAAGACATCACTCCGATAGAGAAGACAGAAACGCAGCAAAGCGAAGCGGAAGAAGCGGAAGCAACGC
>CAVFOF010000017.1:12301-18844 GCA_963623895.1 bacterium | reverse complement strand
AGCAACGCCCGTTGAAGTGGAAGAGAATTCGGAAAAAACCGAAACCGAGGATGAAACCGAGGATGAAACCGAGGTCGAAACCGAGGAGGAAGTTGCTTCAGAAGAAATCAACCCTGAGCTAGCCGACGATTTCGACTTTAGCGAAGATTGGGCAGAAAACGACGAGAAGCCTCAACCCGCCAACAAGCGCAACCACCGCCGCCGTGGCCGCCGCAAAAAGAGCGGCGAGGGAAAGCCTAAGAGCGAAGGCGAGAAAGCTAAGGAGGCTAAGGAGGCTAAGGAGGCTAAGCCGCACAACTATAGCCAGCCCAAGAGCGCACCGCATCAGGGAAAGCCCGCTGCCGAGAAGCAAAACAAAAAGCAAACTGAGGGCGAGAAACCCGCTAAAAGCAAAAACACTCACCGACGCAACTACAATCAGCAACGTCGCAGAGGAGGACAACAGTAGGCTAGCCATAGCCCATTGTAATGATACCCTTCAGCTATCATAGCAAACTACTACCCACAATGGGGCGAGGAAAGAGAGCCATGCGCTCACTCCTCGCCCCATTATGTTGTCCGAAAGGGCGCAATTTTGGGCTAGTTAGGCTTTTTTATAAAGGAAAACGCACTAAGAGTAGCCAACTTTTCGTTAAATTAGCAACGAAATAAAGCGTTTGGTGCATTTATTGCACTAATACCTTACTAAAAACGTGTGGTCTAAAGGCCATCCATCTAACCTCTAAAACATCCACCTCATGGAAACAACCAATAAAAACTACTGCATCATCCTAGCCGGCGGCGTGGGACGCAGACTTTGGCCCGCTAGCCAGAAAGAATTGCCCAAACAATTCATCGACTTCTTTGGCACGGGTCGCACCTTACTGCAACAAACCTTCGACCGCTACGCCCACTTCATACCCTCCGACCACATTTTCGTCTCCACTTTCGAAGACTACGTACCATTGGTAAAAGAGCAACTCCCCGAGGTGAACGAGGCCAACATCCTGCCCGAACCCGTGCAGCTCAACACGGCACCAGCAGCCATCTGGGGCACCTGGCATGCCGTACTAGCCGACCCTGAAGCCAACGTAGTGGTGACACCAGCCGACCAACTCATACAAAACGAAGCCCTCTTTGAAGAACAAATCCTAAAGGGGCTCAACTACGTGGCTTCTCACCCCGTGTTCCTAGCCATCGGCGTAACGCCTACGCAGCCCAACACGGCCTACGGCTACATACAGATGGGCGATAAGCTAGAAAAGGGGAGCACACTCTACACCGTGCAATCCTTCAGCGAAAAGCCCGAAATCAACTACGCTCGCATGTTTCTCGATAGCGGAGAATTTCTTTGGAACACGGGCATCTTCCTTTGGAAAGGCGAAACCATGGGCAAGCACCTATCCAAAATGGCCAACCGTCCCGACCAACCCGTAGAAAAGGTGGCGCAACAAATGGTGACCATCGCCGAAGAGGTGAACTACGTGCGCTCATGCCTCCCCGAAAACATGCCACGAAGCATCGATCTCTTGGTGTTGGAACACTGCGACAACGTGGTGGTGCAGCAGTGCAACTTCGGTTGGGCCGACATTGGCTGCTGGAGCGAACTGCATGAGGTGAGCCACACCGATGCCGACGGCAATGCGCTCTGCGGCGACGCTCGTGTGCTGCTACAAGGCACACAAAATTGTGTAGTAAGCCTACCCAGCAATCTGAAAGCCGTTATAGCTGGACTCGACGGCTACATCGTGGCCCAGCAGGGCAACGTGCTATTCATCTGCCCCAACGGTGACCCCGACGCCACCCGCCGACTCATCAACGAGGGCATATTCTTCTAGGAAACTTGGTTTGGGCAATGACCTCACTCGTTAAGAGCAGGCATTGCCCAAACTTAACTTTGCATTTATCAGTTACTCAAAAACAAAGCATTAACTTTGCAGCATGAAACCTCAACTCACAATCGTAAAGGTGGGCGGTAAGATTGTAGAAGCCGCCACCTCGCTCAACGAACTATTGCAACAATTCTCTGCCCTTGAGGGCAACAAAATATTAGTGCACGGAGGCGGACGCACCGCCACCGACGTGGCCGCACAACTAGGCATTGAGACCCACATGGTAGACGGCCGACGCATCACCGATGCCGACATGCTGCGTGTGGTGACAATGGTTTATGGCGGATTGGTGAACAAGAATGTGGTGGCCAAGCTGCAAAGTTGCGGAGTGAATGCGCTCGGACTGACTGGTGCCGACATGAACGTCATCTTGTCGCACCGTCGCCCCTTGAAAAACGGCATCGACTATGGTTTTGTGGGCGATGTGGACGAGGTAGATGCCGACCGCCTAGCTCTGCTGCTCAACGCTGGCATCACGCCCGTGATGGCTCCGCTCACTCACGACCACCAAGGCAATCTGCTCAACACGAATGCCGACACCATCGCCGCCGAGACGGCCAAAGCCTTGGCTAAGCATTTCGACGTGACGCTCATCTACTGCTTTGAGCATGCGGGTGTGCTTGCCAACCCCGATGACGAGGCAAGCGTCATTGCCAACATCACCCCAAGCAGCTTTGAGCAACTCAAGGCCGACGGCATTGTGAGCGGTGGCATGCTCCCGAAAATTGAGAACAGCCTCGCTGCCGTGAAGCAAGGCGTGGCTCGCGTTATCATCACCCAAGCCAATGCCATCGCCACCAATAGCGGCACAAGCATCACCCTTTAACCCCCTCTGCCCCACCCCACTCCTATATCGCCCCACTCCTATATAAAAGAAATGAACGAATACGAAATAATGGCTCCTGTGGGCTCACGCGAATCGCTCGCTGCTGCCCTCAAAGCTGGAGCCAACTCCATCTACTTCGGCATTGAGGCACTCAATATGCGTGCCCACAGTGCTAGCCACTTCACCATCGACGACCTGCACGACATTGCTCAGCAATGCAGCGAGCAAGGCGTAAAGTCGTACCTCACAGTCAACACCATTATCTACGACGAGGACATCGACCTCATGCACCGCATTTGCGACGCCGCCCACCAAGCTGGCATATCGGCCGTCATTGCGAGCGACGTGGCCGTAATGACCTACTGCAACCGCATCGGTCAGGAGGTACACCTCTCCACGCAACTCAACATCTCGAACGTGGAGGCACTGAGATTCTATGCGCAGTTTGCCGACGTAGCCGTGTTGGCTCGCGAACTCAACATGGATCAAGTGGCTCACATTCACCAAGCCATCATCGACGAACACATTTGCGGCCCTTCGGGACAACTTATCCGCATCGAGATGTTCTGCCACGGAGCCTTGTGCATGGCCGTGAGTGGCAAATGCTACCTCTCGCTCGACAACCTAGGCCGCTCGGCCAACCGCGGACAATGCATGCAAGTGTGCCGCCGTAGCTACACCGTGACCGACCGCGAGACGGGCGTGGAGCTTGACGTGGATAATAAGTACATCATGAGCCCGAAGGACTTGAAGACAATCGGCTTCATCGACCGCATGATGAAAGCTGGTGTGCGTGTGTTCAAGATTGAAGGCCGTGCCCGCAGTGCCGAATACGTCTACACCGTAGTGCAGTGCTACAAAGAGGCCATCGCTGCTGTAGAGGAGGGCACATTTACGCCCGAGAAAGTGGAGGCTTGGACCGAACGACTCAAAACCGTTTTCAACCGCGGCTTTTGGGATGGCTACTATCTTGGCCAACGCTTAGGCGAATGGAGCGAGGTATACGGATCAGCAGCCACCGAGAAGAAGCAATACATCGGCAAGGGACAGAAATATTTCTCCCGCCTCGGCGTAGGAGAGTTCTACCTCGAAGCCGGAGAGTTTAAGAAGGGAGACAAACTGCTCATCATCGGTCCCACCACGGGTGCCCTCTACGTCACCGCCACCGACATCCACGGCGACAACGGCTCCATCGACGTGGCCAAGAAAGGCATGCGCGTATCCATCCCCGTGCCCGAGAAAACCCGCCCCAGCGATAAGCTCTACAAGATTGTCTCTACTGAACAGAAATAGCAAGTTCCTTTATGAGAGATTACAACTTAGGCTTTATATCTAACGAAAGCATCTACGAGCATGTCCGCAACACCGTGAAGACCTACTGTCGAAAAATCACATTAGCAGACTTCAATCATAATATCGTCGACCCCATAAAGCTTACGTTCGATGCACAGGTCTATGGTAAAAGCATTGAGCAAGTCATTGCCGACGAATGCTTTCGACAAATAGATAAGTCCAACGGCAATCGAATTGGTTACTTTCACCAAAACCTTTTCACCTATGCAGGCAAAGGGTGGACAGTTCCCAAGGAAGGCTTTGACGTAGAGAACCCAGAGTTGCATATCTTCGTAGAAATGAAGAACAAGCATAACACGATGAATGCTGCTTCTTCGCAAAAGACTTACATGAAGATGCAATCGAAACTTCTAGAGGACGATGAAGCTACTTGCTATTTGGTCGAAGCCATCTCAAAGAGATCAAAGGACGAAGTTTGGAATATAAGCATTGATAAAAAGCCGTGTTCGCATAAACGCATACGAAGAATGTCGATGGACAAATTCTATGAACTTGTGTTTGGAGACACCACCGCTTTCTACAAACTATGTATGGCTCTGCCACAAATCATAGAAGACGTTGTTGTTGACGATGGAGAACTTTCCTTAAAAAATTCTGTCTACGAAGAGTTGAAACAATCGCATACCAATTTGCTCAATTCTCTCTACCTTCTGGCCTTCTCAACCTATGAAGGATTCAATAGTCTGAAAATTAAAGATTAACCATGCGCACCATCTCACTCAACAATTTTGCTGCCTTACTCGGAATATCTAGAGCTACGGTTGACTCGTGGATTAGAAAAGGGAAATACCATCCCATCACAGACGAGAGAGGACACACTGCGCTCAATCTTTCAGAAATTTCAGACATTGAGGAAATTAAAGCCCTTAACTCGACCCATTGGAGCGAGGAATTGGAAGTCAATCCCACACAGGAGTTTACATCAATAGAACTCTTTGCTGGTGCAGGAGGTTTGGCATTAGGAATGGAAAAAGCAGGTTTTCATCATTTGCTTCTCAACGAGATGAACCACGATGCGTGCAACACCTTGCGTGAGAACCGACCTGGATGGAACGTAGCTGAGGGCGATATTCACGAATTAGACTTCACTGCTTTTCAAGGGAAAATAGACTTTCTCTCTGGCGGTTTCCCTTGTCAAGCTTTCTCCTATGCTGGCAAGCGTTTAGGATTTGAGGAAACCCGTGGCACACTTTTCTTTGAATTGGCACGAGCCGTCAAGGAGATACGCCCCAAAGTGTTTATGTGCGAGAATGTACGTGGACTATTAGAACACGACGGAGGTCGCACGATGGAAACAATCAAGAACGTGATAAACGAATTGCAGTACACACTCATCGAACCGCGTATATTGAGAGCCATTCAATATAACGTTCCTCAAAAGCGCGAACGTCTTATTCTCATTGCCATCCGCAATGACATTGCGCCCTATGTCGAATTCAAATGGCCTGATGTGTGCAGTGAAATCAGAACCTTGCGTGATGCTTTCCTCAAAGGAAGTCTATATGACACAGACGTGCCAAAATCTGTAGGGCAACTATATCCTATAAACAAACAAAAGGTAATGGAACTCGTGCCTGAGGGCGGAGATTGGCGTGATTTGCCAGAGCAAGTGGCTAAAGATTATATGAAAGGCAGCTACCACTTAGGCGGAGGGAAAACGGGCATGGCAAGACGATTGTCAATGGACGAGCCTAGCCTTACTTTGACTTGTGCACCAGCACAAAAGCAAACAGAAAGATGTCACCCCATAGAGACTAGGCCCTTAACTGTAAGGGAATACGCACGCATCCAAACATTCCCCGATGAATGGACTTTCTGCGGTTCTATATCCTCGCAGTACAAGCAAATCGGTAATGCAGTTCCTGTCAACCTTGCTTGGGCTATTGGCCGCTCATTGATAAGGTTATTCAATGATATAGCCAAATTGCAGCCAACCATGCCCCACACCATAGATTTAAGCAACATTTCCTATAAAAGGCTCCACGGGCTGTTTGAAGGAATGGTGTGCGAAGAAACACCAAAATATGCCACATCCAAAACTTGCACTAATGAATAACCCCATCCTGCTATTCGACTTTGGCGGCGTGCTCGTCGACCTCGACCGCGAACACGTGCTGCAAAGTTTTCAGCACATCGGCCTCGACATCCGTCCCTACTTGGGCGACTACAAGCAAAGCGGCATCTTCTCGAAATTGGAAGAAGGCAGCTTGAGCATTCCGCAGTTTTGCGAAGAACTACGCACGCTAGGCCATGCCCCACAAGCTAGCGACGAGCAAATAATAGCGGCTTGGCAAAGTTTTCTGCACAAAGGTGTGCCAGCCGAAAGGCTCGAACTGTTGCTGAAGATTAAGCAACACTATAGCGTGAATCTGCTGAGCAACACCAACGAGGTGCATTGGCGCCTAGCCGAGGAAGTTTTTTTCAACTACAAGGGGCTGAGGGTGACCGACTTCTTCGACCACATTTTCCTTTCGTGCCGACTCGGTGTGGAGA
>CAVFOF010000017.1:0-12291 GCA_963623895.1 bacterium | reverse complement strand
GGTAAACTGCGAAGCAGCTCGTCAGTGTGGACTGCAAGCTCTGCTCGCCCCCGCAAATAGTGAATGGTTTAAATACTTTGACGAAGATGGCAAACTACGACTTTCATAAATTCAAAACGAGCGATAGCCAAGCCGAGCTGGGCTACTGCGCCGCTATAGGTTTTTTCGATGGCGTGCATCGCGGCCACGCTTTCCTCATCAGCCAAATCAAGAAGGCGGCAGCCGAGCGCGGATTGCTGCCCATTGTGATAACGTTTGAGGAACACCCACGTCTAGCACTGTCGCAAACGCACTATTGGCCCGAACTGCTCACCACCAACGAGCAAAAGTTGCATCTCTTGGAGCAACAAGGGCTAGCGGGCTGCGTGATGCTCCACTTCGACCACGCCATGTCGATGCTCACTTCGCAGGAGTTTATGGAACTTGTGTTGAAAAAGGAACTCGGCGTACGCTGCTTGCTCGTGGGCTACGACCACCACTTTGGTTCCGACCTCTCGTCGGGATTTAAGGACTACGTGCGCTACGGCAAGGCTATCGGCATCGACGTGTTGCGCGAACGACCCTTCAAGCCCAACGATTTGTGCATCAGTTCCTCCGCCACACGCCGCTTCTTGGCGGGCGGAAATGTGGAGATGGCGCAAGCCTGCCTGGGCTATCCCTACTCGCTCGAAGGCATCGTAGTGGAAGGCCGACACGAAGGCACACACCTAGGCTTTCCCACCGCCAATCTGCGCCCCGACTGCGACTTGCAAATCGTGCCAGGTCGTGGCGTATACGCCGTAGTGGCCGAGGTGAACGGCTTTAGCTATAAGGCCATGCTCAACATTGGTTGGCGACCGACGCTCGACAACGGCGACGACCAGACCATCGAGGCTCATTTGCTCGACTACGACGGCCCGTCGCTCTACGGCAAACGCCTACGCCTCAACTTCTACCGCCGCATTCGCGATGAGCACCGTTTCAGTTCACTCGATGAACTGAAGCAGCAACTCGTCCTCGACGAGCAAGCCGTGCGCGAGATGATTTAAGCCCTCCTTATGAGCAGATAAAAGCAAGATAAATAGTAAAAAGGGTATCGAACATCGGAGTTAAGAATGAGGAACTTCTCTCATTTGATTCCCTTTTTATTCTTTTAAAGACTAGACAAATGACTTCAATCGCTGTATTTATCATTTTCGTGGCCGTGCAGATTGTGGCTGCTATGACGGCTCTGCTCTTCTCGAACCTCGACAAGCTAGGTTCTGGCATCTCTACGGCCAACCTCTCGCCCACGCCCGTAGCCACTGGCCTTTCGCTGCTCGCCCTAGAGGCGTTGCTCGCTTTGGGATTGTGGCTTTGGTTTTTCCGTTTCGAGAAATCGGTTCGCACGAAGAGCAAAGAACGCCCCGAGCTGCTCAGCATTTTTAAGTTCCACACCTTGAAGCGCGACCTCACCCCTCACCTCATTCACCCACTAAGCGGTGTGTTGATGGTGGTAGGCACGTTAGGCATTGCATTCGGCGTGGCAGGCGTGCTCGAGCTGCTTCACGTTTCGGCTGAAGAGAACAACGAGCTATTCCGTGCCATGCTCAGCAATCCGTTCTGCTGGCTGCTGCTCTGCCTCGTTGGCCCGCTGGCCGAAGAACTCACCTTCCGCGTGGGCATAGTGCGCTCCCTCTATCGGCAGAACGTGCCCTCATGGCTCGCCGTGTTCATCAGTGCCTTTGCCTTCGCCCTCGTCCACGGCAACCTGTGGCAAAGCATTCCCGCCTTCGTGGTGGGCTTAATTCTGGGTTGGCTCTACCTCACCACGGGCAACTTGCGCCTCTGCCTCCCCACCCACATGGTGAACAACACGCTCTCGGTGCTCATGCTCGCTTTCCCCGCCCTGAACGTCACCAACAGTCTGCCACTCACGCTGGTCTTCCTCCTCGTTGGTGCAGCCTTGCTCGCTTGGGGGATGTATGGCCAAAAGAAATTTACGCTCAAACAGAACGAAGTTACGCTCAAATAGAGCAACGCTTCTCATTAACCCTTAAGAAAATCTCTCCTACACAAAGATATGCACATAGGACAACTCGACCTTGGCGACCGCCCCGTAGTGCTCGCCCCCATGGAGGACGTGACGGACATTGGTTTCCGCCTGCTCTGCCGCCGCCTCGGTGCCTCGATGGTCTACTCCGAATTTGTAGCCGCCGATGCCTTGGTGCGCATGGTGAATAAAAGCCTAGAAAAGCTTACCGTGTGTGATGCCGAACGCCCCGTGGCCATCCAAATCTATGGCAAAGACCCCGTGGCCGTGCGCGACGCTGCCCAAATCGTAGTGGAGCGTGCCCACCCCGACGTGCTCGACATCAACTTTGGCTGCCCCGTGAAGCGCGTGGCGGGCAAAGGGGCTGGTGCAGGCTTGTTGCAAGACGTGCCCCGCATGCTCGAAATCACCCGAGCCGTGGTAGAAGCCGTCGACGTGCCCGTCACGGCAAAGACGCGCCTAGGCTGGGATGCGGAACACAAAATCATCGTTCCCCTGGCCGAACAGCTGCAAGACTGCGGCATACAAGCCCTCACCATTCACGGCCGCACCCGTGCGCAGATGTACAATGGCGAGGCCGACTGGCAACTCATTGGTGAGGTGAAGCGCAACCCACGCATGCACATCCCCATCATTGGCAACGGCGATATCACTTCGGCCGAAGGGGCGGTGAATGCTTTCAACACATACGGCGTAGATGCCGTGATGGTGGGTCGTGCCACCTTTGGCCGCCCCTGGATTTTTAAAGAGATGCACGATGCGCTACACGAGGGTGACCACAGCGTGGATCACGTCATTCCGAGCGAATATGCCCCCATGACACCCGATTGGAAGCTCGACGTATTGAAAGAGCAAGTGCGCCAAAGCGTGGAGCGCATCGACGAGTACCGAGGCATTCTCCACATTCGTCGCCACTTGGCCGCCACCCCCTTGTTCAAGGGCATCAGCAATTTCCGCCAAACGCGCATTGCCATGTTGCGAGCCGAAACCCTCGACGAGCTTTTCGACATTATGGAAAGCACGCGTCCGCTCATCCGCGAGGCGCAAGCCTAACAAGAAAAATAGAGCACAATATTGAGCACAATATTGTGCTCATTTTTTTTTGTGAGGGTTAATCACTACATAGAAGTTTACAAGCATGTTTTCTGTTGCTTGCACAAATTGCTTGCACTCCGCTGAATATCAAGCATTTCGTGAGTGCAAGCAGCACATCAGTTTGCTTACACTCACGAGGGGAAAATGCTAGTGGCATTTCACACCCCTCTAAAGTTGAAAACTAGTAGGCGGCTAGTTGAAACGATTAGGCCACTAGGTAACAACGATTAGGCGGGTAGGAAAAACTATTAGGCGGGTAGTTGGAAGGGGAGTTAGTGTAAGGAAAATTTGCTGCTGCTTACACTCGTGAAATGCATGATAATCAGCAGAGTGCAAGCAATTAGTGCAAGCAACAGCAAATCGTGTAACAAACCTCTCTGTAGAGGAAGAGAGAAAAACGGAAGCAGAAAATGGTGGAAAGTGGGAGGAGCGTGCGTTATATAATAAAGAAAATGCGTAAGTTTGCAGTAATTGTATACTTGATGCCTTGAAATCTAAAAAAGAACAAAACATAAAATTTCCCCACGTTATGCGTAAAACAACCTTAGTCCTCTTGGCTTCGCTGATGTCCACCCCCCTGTGGTCGCAGATAGCTCCACTCGGAGGCTACTACTATGGCCAAATGGCCGAGCCCTCGGGCTGGGAATGGCAAAGCCCCGACTCCGTGGCCTACAACAAGCAAAAGCCCCACGCCTGGTTCTTCTCCTTCCAAAATGTGGAGCAAGCCCGCAAGGTGCTGCCCGAAAACAGTTCGCTATGGCAGAGCCTCGACGGCCAATGGCAATTCCATTATGCTAAAAACCCCGATGAGCGACCCAAGAACTTCTTTGAAACCACGTTCGACGCCTCGTCGTGGGACAAGATAGCCGTGCCCATGTCGTGGAACATGGCTGGACTGCAAAAGGACGGCTCGTTTAAATACGGCAATCCGCTCTACTCTAACCAGCGCGTCATCTTCCAACACCAAGTGAAGGAGGGCGACTGGAAAGGTGGCGTGATGCGCACACCGCCTAAGAACTGGCTCACCTACGATGCTCGCAACGAAGTGGGCTCTTACCGCCGCACATTCACCGTTCCCGCTGAATGGGACGGCAAGGAAGTCTACATCAACTTCGATGGCGTCGACTCCTTCTTCTACCTCTACATCAACGGCAAATACGTAGGCTTCTCAAAGAACTCGCGCAACTTGGCGCAGTTCGACATCACGCCCTATCTCAACAAAAAGGGCGAGAATGTGGTGGCCGTAGAGGTCTATCGCCAATCAGACGGCTCTTTCCTCGAAAGCCAAGACATGTTCCGCCTACCAGGCATCTTTCGCACCGTAGCACTCACGGCAAAGCCCAAAGTGCAAGTGCGCGACCTCAAAGCCATCCCCGACTATGATGCCACCTACACCAAGGCCTCGCTTCACATCACGGCTCAAGTGAGCAACCTAACGGAGAAGGTGGCCAAGGGTTATCAAATCGTATATTCGCTCTATCAAAACAAGCTCTACTCTGACGAGAACACCCTCGTGGAGGGCGTGACGGCCACGGCCGCAGTGGGCGAGGTGGGCAAGAACGGCGAACTCGCTGCCACCGTCACCCTCGAAGCGGGCGACAAGGTGAAGCCTTGGAATGCCGAAGCTCCCTATCGCTACACCCTCGTGGGCGAACTGAAGGACAAGAAGGGCAAAACGGTGGAAACCTTCTCGACCAACGTGGGCTTCCGCAAAATTGAAATTAAGGACACGCCCGCTAGTCAAGACGAGTTTGGCCTAGCCGGTCGCTACTACTACCTCAACGGTCAGCCCATCAAGATGAAGGGTGTGAACCGTCACGAAACGAACCCCGCCACGGGCCACTACATCAGCCGTGAGCAGATGGAGAAAGAGGTGTTCTTGATGAAGCGTGGCAACATCAACCACGTGCGCAACTCCCACTACCCCGACGCCCCCTACTGGTACTACCTCTGCGACAAATACGGCATCTACCTCGAAGACGAGGGCAACATCGAGAGCCACGAGTACTACTACGGCAAGGAGAGTCTCTCGCACGTGGCAGAGTTTAAGAATGCCCACATTGCCCGCGACATGGAGATGGTGCACGCCACCGTCAATCACCCCTCGGTAGTGATTTGGAGCTTAGGTAACGAAGCTGGCCCTGGCGACAACTTCAAGGCTTGCTACGCAGCTATCAAGGCCTACGACACGAGCCGCCCCGTGCAGTATGAGCGCAACAACGACATCGTCGACATGGGTTCCAACCAGTACCCCTCGATTGCTTGGGTGCAAGGGGCTGTGAAGGGCAACTACAACATGAAGTATCCCTACCACATCTCCGAGTATGCCCACTCCATGGGTAATGCCATCGGCAACCTCGTGGACTATTGGAACGCTATCGAAAGCACCAACTTCTTTATGGGCGGTGCAATCTGGGACTGGGTGGATCAAGCCATGTATGGCATCGACCCCGCCACAGGCAAGAAGTTCTGGGGCTATGGCGGCGACTTTGGCGACACCAACAAGCCCAACGACGGTATGTTCTGCATGAACGGTGTGATGCGCCCCGACCTCGAGCCCAAGGCACAATACTTCGAGGTGAAGAAGGTGTACCAAAACGTAGGTGTTAAGGCCATCGATCCGAAGGCTGGCACCATCGAAATCTTCAACAAGAACTACTTCGAACCGCTGCGTGGCTACCAAATCGTATGGTCGCTCTATAAGGATGGTGTATGCGTAGAGCAGAACAAGCCCCTGCAAGGCGCAAAGAACATTCTCGGACCACGCGAACGCCAGCAATATCTACTCCCCTACAACTACGCCTCGCTCGACCCCAAGAGCGAATATTTCGTCAAGGTGCAGTTCCTGCTCGGCAAGGACATGCCTTGGGCTAAGAAGGGCTACGTGCAGATGGAGGAACAACTGCGTGTGAAGGGTGCCGAAGAGGCCGCTCCCTCAGTGGCTCAAGCCTCACAAACGGGCGAAGCCATCCAAGCCGACCAAAGCCAAAAGGGCTACGTCACGCTCAAGGGAAAAGGCTTCACAGCCACCTTCGACAATGCCACGGGTGCTATCTATAGCCTCAACTACAACGGCAAGGACGTGCTCACCAACGGCAACGGCCCGAAGCTCGACGCCTTCCGCGCCCCCACCGACAACGATGCGGGCATTGGTTTCCCCAACGCATGGTTCAAGAACGGCCTTTACGACCTCGCCCACCACACACTGGGCACGCCTAGCATCTCGAAGAAGAAGGATGGATCCTATCAGATTAGCTACATGGTGGAGAGCCAAGGCCAATATGGCAGTCAGCAAGTCTACAGCGACCGCGATCGCAACCCCGAAACGGTTTACACCTTCGAAAAGGGTAAGCGCGAACTCGGCGCAGACGACTTGAAGTTCACCACCAACCAAGTGTACACCATCTATCCCGATGGTAGCATCGAGCTGCAAAGTGCCATCTCGGCCAACCGCACCAACGTGGTGCTGCCCCGCATTGGCTACAGCATGAAGTTGCCCAAGACCTTCAACCAATTCAGCTACTACGGCCGCGGTCCTGTCAACAACTATGCCGACCGCAAGACGGGACAGTTCATCGAGCTACACCAAGGCGAAGTGGGCAAGCAAGACATTATGCTGCCCAAGCCCCAAAGCATGGGCAACCGCGAGGAAGTGCGCTGGTGCGCCCTCAGCACGACAAGCAACGATGCCACAGTGGCCTTCGTAGCCGACAGCACGATGTCGGTATCGGCCTTGCCTTGGAGCCAGCAACAACTCACCACAGCAGCCCACCCCCATCAGCTCCCCACGAGCGACGGCACCTACCTGCACCTCGATGCAAAGGTTACGGGTCTTGGCGGTGCTAGCTGCGGCCAAGGTGGTCCGTTTGTTGAGGACCAAGCCCTCAGCACTAACTACAATTTTGGCTTCATCATCCGCCCCGTAGCCTCAAATCAAAGCCTTACTGAGGCCACCAAGGTGAAGACCGCTGGCGAGCAGCCCATCAGCATTGCGCACAGCCGCACGGGCAAGGTGACGCTCACCACACCAGCCAAGAACCGCACCATTCTCTACACCATCAACAACAGCAAGAAGGCCATAGCCTACACCGAGCCCGTCGACCTACGCGCTGGTGGCACCATTACCACCTGGTATAAGGAGAACCCCAGCATGAAGACGTCGATGACGTTTGAGAAGATTGAGAGCGTGCCTCTCCAAGTGGTGTTTGCCTCTTCACAAGAGCCTGGTGGCGGCGACGCTACCAACCTCGTAGATGGCGACCCCGCTAGCATGTGGCACACGATGTACTCTATCACCTTGGCAAAATATCCTCACTGGGTAGACTTCGACGCAGCCGAAACGAAACTGATGAAGGGCTTCACCTTGCTGCCCCGACAGAGCGGTACGAACGGTTGGATTAAAGACTACGAAATCTACGTGAGCCAAGATGGCAAATCGTGGGGCGAGCCCATCTGCAAAGGCACGTTCGCTGCCAACGCCGAACTGAAGAAGGTGATGTTTAGCAAGCCCGTCAAGGCTCGCTACATCCGCTTCCGTGCGCTCAATGAGCAAAACGGTCAGGACTTCGCCTCGGCTGCCGAGTTCTCTTTGATAGCAGAATAACCCCCACGATGCGTCCTCTGCGCATCAGCAAAGAATTATTGAAAGCGCAAGAAGCTGCAAAAGGGCTTCTTGCGCTTCTTTCTTGTTTTGGAGAGATTATAGGGAGGCTTCACACAAAATGTAGAAAGTACATTTGTGAATTACAGAAGAAAACATTACTTTTGCCCATTGTAAATACGCTAAAAAGAATAAACGCAACATGAAACTAGCACTGATTGGCTACGGTAAAATGGGCCACATGATTGAAAATATAGCCCGCAGCCGCGGACACGAGATTGTAAGCATCATCGATGTAGACAACACCGACGACTTTGAAAGCGAAGCCTTTCGCAGCGCAGAGGTGGCCATAGAATTCACGAGCCCCACGGCTGCTTATGGCAACTATTTGCGTGCTTGGAAGCAAGGCGTGAAGGTGGTGAGCGGCAGCACAGGGTGGCTCAAAGAGCACGAGGCCGACGTGCGACGCGCTTGCAAGGAAGAGGGACACACGCTATTCTGGGCCTCAAACTTCTCGCTCGGTGTGGCTATCTTCTCGGCCGTAAACAAATACTTGGCACGCATTATGAACGCCTACCCCACCTACGACGTGAGCGAGGTGGAGACGCACCACATTCACAAACTCGACGCTCCAAGCGGCACGGCCATCACCCTGGCCGAACAAGTGTGTGCTGAGCTCGACCGCAAAAAGGGCTGGGTAAAGGGCGAAGTGCTCAACCCCGACGGCAGCACCACGGGCAGCAAGGAGCAACCCGCCAACTTGCTACGCATCGACGCCGTGCGCGAGGGCGAGGTGCCGGGCATCCACACTTTGACTTACAACTCGGAGGCCGACATGATACAAATCACCCACTCGGCCCACAACCGTTCGGGCTTTGCCCTAGGAGCCGTGCTAGCAGCCGAGTTCACCGCCCAACACGAGGGCTTGCTCACCACCGACGACCTTTTTCAATTTTAAGAAATAGGCTCTTGCAAAGCATTCTATAAACTCGCAAAGCATTTTATAAAAAGACCGACAACAAGCATAAACGATGATATTGAATAAGAAGAACAAACAAAGCCAAACGGACAAAGGCCAACGCCGCCCCTCGTGGATTAGCTTTGCCATCACCACCGTGCTCTACCTCTGCTTTCTCTACTGGGTAGGCTCGTGGTGGGGACTGATTGTGATGCCCCTCATCTACGACCTCTACATTTCGAGAAAAATAAATTGGGGATGGTGGCGCGAGCCCGAAGTGGGGCCTGCCACACGCTTTCTTATGAGTTGGGTTGACGCTATTGTGTTTGCACTCGTAGCCATCTACTTCCTCAATCAATTCTTCTTCCAAAACTTCGTTATTCCCTCTTCTTCGCTCGAAAAAACGCTGCTCACAGGCGACTACCTGCTCGTGTCGAAACTCTCTTACGGCCCACGCATTCCGCAAACGCCGCTCTACATGCCGCTCACACAGCACACGTTGCCCATCCTCAACTGCCGCAGCTACGTCAACTGGCTCCACTGGGACTACCGTCGCGTGGAGGGATTGGGCAAGGTGCAGCTCAACGACATCGTGGTGTTCAACTACCCCGCAGGCGACACCGTGGCCTTGAACCAACAAAACCAAGACTACTACCGCATGGCCTACCAAATGGGCGACCAAATCTTGGGCCAGCAACCCACCAACCCTGGCGAACAAGGCACATTGGCCACCGAGGGCATGAAGCCAAACATGAGCTATGAGGAGCAACAAGCCTTCTACAGCCGCCTCTATGCCGCTGGTACGGCCTATATGAAGGAGCAGCCCGAACAATTTGGCAACATCGTGGCTCGCCCCACCGACCGCCGCGAAAACTACGTGAAGCGCTGCGTGGGATTGCCCGGACAGACTTTGCAAATTCGCAACAACATCGTCTACCTTGACGGAAAGGCTAACCGCGAACCCGAAAACGTGCAGTACGCAAGCCGAGTAACCTTTAAGCAAGACTTGCCCATCGACCTAAAGAAGGAGCTAGGCATAACCGACGAAGACCTCTACACCGTGCGCGACGGACAAACCGTGTGGATGCCCCTTACGCACAAAGTGAAGAAAGCCTTAGCGCAACGCAAGGACCTGGTGGAAAGCATTGCGCCCGCCGAACCCACGGCCGACTGGCTCTATCCGCAAAACATGCAGAAATCGTGGACCACGGCTAACTATGGCCCCATTTGGATTCCGAAGAAGGGTGCCTCGCTCAAACTCACGCTCGACAACCTGCCCATCTACGAGCGTCCCATCCGCGTGTACGAGGGTAACGACCTCAAGGTGGAGAACGGAAAAATCTTCATTAACGGAAAGCCCGCCACCTCCTACACCTTTAAGCTCGACTACTACTGGATGATGGGCGACAACCGCGACAATTCCGCCGACTCCCGCTACTGGGGCTTCGTGCCCGAGGATCACATTGTGGGCAAACCCCTCTTTGTGTGGCTCTCGCTCGACCCCGACTACGGATGGTTTGACGGACACGTGCGCTGGAACCGCTTCTTCAAGCGCGTGTGGGACATTAAATAAAAATTCCCCCCGCCCGAGCAATAAGCGCCTCAACCTTAAGAAAATCTAAGCACATGGCTCGAACAGAGTTTCGACTACTACGCAGAAAGCAATCAGCCTCTTCCCCTTCCCCACAGAATGGGAAGTGGACACTGCGCCCCCTTCCCTACGTAGTAGCTCTGCTCTTGCTACTAGCCGTGCGCTTCTTCTTGCTCAGCCACATCCAGTTGCCCTCGGGCAAACACGCACTCGTAAGCCTGACCTACTACGGGCTGCGACTGCCAGGCGAAACGCTTTGGGGCTACCACCGTTGGGGCAACTACCTGCCCGAGCGAGGCGACAGCGTGGTGTTCACCTCCCGCAATGCCCAAGGCAAGGAACTCACCTTGGTGGGACGCTGCGACGCCCTGCCCGGCGAAACCATTTGGATTGACCCCGTAAGGCAGCTCGTCATCCCTGGCCGTACCTCGCCCGATGCGCAACCCATCCGCATACCAGGGCGCAACCTCAGCGTGCGCATCACGCCCTACAACGCTCGGCTGCTGGCCTACTTGATGCAACACTACGAGCAATGCCAAAACGTGCGCCTCAACGCTAAGGGGCAATTGGAGCTTGACGGACTAGCCATGACGCAAGTGCGACTGCTCGACAATTATTATTGGGTGGAGATGCGTCCCGACTCCTTTGTGATTGTGCCCCATCGCAACCTCATCGGAAAGATGCTCACCCTGCCCAACGATTAGCGATGCGGGATTTTCTATGCCTCGCCTCAATGCGGCATTTTCCCTTTTCCACCTCACCCCTCCTTTTCCGTAACTATGTCATCCCCCATCCTATTGCTCCCCACCGCCTACCTTGCCCCCGTGCAAAAATATGCCCACTTGTTGGCCGCCGACCAATGGATAGAGGATTGGGGAGAACGCTACGTGAAACAAACCTACCGCAACCGCTGCTACATCGCCACCCCCACAGGGCCGCAAGCCCTGACACTACCCGTGGCACGCAACGGAGCAAGCCACTGTCTGACGGGCGAGCTGTTGCTCTCCGACCACGGCAACTGGCAACACCAACATTGGAACGCCTTGGTGTCGGCCTACGAGAACAGTCCGTTCTTCGAATACTATGCCGACGACTTCCTCGCCCTCTACCGCCAATCGTTCCGCACGCTCACGGAGCTTAACGATGCTTTCGACCAACTCATCTGCTCGTTGCTCAGCATCGAACAGCCCAAGCAAGTGAGCCGCACTTACGTCACGGCCACGGCCGAGCATCTCGACCTGCGCTCCACACTCTCGCCCAAAGCCGCCGCCGAGGCCGACCCCGCATTCTGCCCCACGCCCTACTACCAGGTGTTCAGAGAGCGCACAGGCTTCTTGCCCAACCTCAGCATCGTAGACTTGCTCTTCAACATGGGTACGGAAAGCCGCCTCGTGCTACGAGACAGTTTAAAGTAGAACGACAAGAACGAGGGCTAAATCCCATTCTATCTTCTAAGAAAAAATCTTTCATCTAAGAATAAAAAAAACGACAATGGAGCACGGCCCTGCGCCTTGCCCTAGCTAAATAACACAAAGACAAATGGCTCAAAAACCCAGCATTCCCAAAGGAACACGCGACTTCGGCGCCGTAGAAATGGCTCGCCGCAACTATATCTTCAACACCATCCGCGAGGTGTATGCCCTCTACGGCTTCCGCCAAATCGAAACGCCCGCCATGGAGAACCTCTCCACCCTTATGGGCAAGTATGGCGAGGAGGGCGACAAACTGCTCTTCAAGATTCTGAACTCTGGAAACTTCCGCGGCGAAGTGTCGACCGAGGAATATAGCGAGAAGAACGCTGCCCAACTAGCCGCTCGCTTCTGCGAAAAGGGCTTGCGCTACGATCTCACCGTGCCTTTCGCCCGCTACGTGGTGCAACACCGCGACGAGCTGCAAATGCCCTTCAAGCGTTACCAAATTCAGCCCGTATGGCGTGCCGACCGTCCGCAGAAGGGACGTTATCGTGAGTTCTATCAATGCGATGCCGACGTCGTTGGGTCCGACTCCTTGCTCAACGAGGTGGAACTGATGCAGAT
>CAVFOF010000016.1:14039-21586 GCA_963623895.1 bacterium | reverse complement strand
GGCATAAGCCAGACGCATGTCGGCTATAAAGTCCATCACCTTAAGGTTGTCGGGGCAGCCGCGGCGTTCTAATTCGGCGGCGATGTCCTTGCTATAGTATTTGCCCGTTTGCCAAATGAACTGCACGTTGCTTTGCTGTCTCACTAAGGGCAAATTTCCTAGGATGCTTTCGTTGAGTGTGCGTGCGCCGAGCGAGCCTCCCACGATGAGGATGGTTTGCTTTCCAGGCACGAGGCCGAAACTACGCACAGCTTCGGCTTTGTTCATCGTGGTGTCGAGCAAATTCTGTCGCACGGGGTTGCCCGTGAGCAGCACCTTCTCTGCGGGGAAGAAGCGGCTCATGCCCTCGTAGGCCACGCAAATCTTTCGTGCCTTTTTGGCCAGAATTTTGTTGGTTACGCCTGCATACGAGTTTTGCTCTTGCAGCAAGGTCGGTATGCCCATGCTTTCGGCCATGTTGAGCGTAGGGCCGCTAGCGTATCCGCCCACGCCCACTGCCACTTGCGGCTGAAACTCTTTGATAATTTTTCGAGCTAGCTGGCGGCTCTTGAGAATTTTGAACAGAACGGGAACGTTTTTCAGCAAATTCTTGCGGTTAAATCCAGCGATGGGAAGCCCTTTGATGGGATAGCCAGCCGCTGGCACACGCTGCATCTCCATGCGACCCTCAGCTCCTACAAACAGAATTTGTGCGTCGGGGCGTTTGCTTTTGATTTCATTGGCTATCGACACGGCCGGAAAGATATGTCCGCCAGTGCCTCCACCGCTAATAATTATTCTTAGTTCTTTGTTCATAATTCGCCACTATATAGTACAGCGCAAAATTAGCAAATATTTTTGTGGTTTTGTCACTTTTTTCATCACCTTTTCCGAAAAACTTTTTCGGTTAGTGACAATTTGCTTCCCTCTTATGCGTTCTTTCTGCTTTTAGGGGGTCAAAAAAAGCGTTCCGAACGCAATTGGTTCGGAACGCCATTTCTTATAAAGTATCTAGGATACGGTCTTTCGGTTTAGTCGATAGTTTGGTCGAGTACGAAGGTGTCGTTGTCGCTACCGAAGCCGCCCACACCTGGGATTTCGTAGGTAATGCCGAAGGTAAACGTGCCATTCTCGTAATTAGCCGTGCCTGCAGACACACCCTGCACAATGCCATAACCTTGGTAGTTGTAGCCACTGTAGAATACGGTAGAAGAGGTTACAGCCACGATGTTGCGCTTCTTGTTCCAGTTGAACGAGAGGTAGTTGTCATTGCGCTGAGGTGAACAATTCATACCAGTAGTTTGGCTGATACTTTTGAACACATCGTACATATTGATGCGGTATTCCGCACGACAAGCCGAGTACTCAAGCTCCATGCTAGACGCCGAGGCCTCAAAGACCCAAGAGGTGTAGGTACCGCTACCAGCATATTCCCAGTCGTCCACATACACCGTCTGCACGTGGTCGGCATAGTAGGTTTGTCCTTCGTAGCCTACGTGCATCTGTCCCTTCTCGTTGAGAGCCAAAGTGTAGCTCTTATTGTCGGTAGTGGTAACAGAGCCATTCTTACCATCGAAAGTGTACTTACCAGAGGAGAGCACTTCGCCATCCTTCACGATGCTAGCGTCGCCATTGGCATAGAGTGAGAGGCTTTCGCCATTACCCATTTCCCACATACCGTAGACGGAGATGGTGTCGCTCTTAGCCATGTTGCAGTAGTCTTGACGTACGGCCGTAGTACCGTTCATCTTGTAGACGAACACGGTAGCTTCGCTAGGATTGTTCTTGATAGCCATCATCACGCGGGCGGCTGAACCGTAGAAGGAGTTGTCGTAATTTACGGTGAGCACCCCTGTTTCCTTATCGTAGGAGAGTTTGCCGCCGTGCAACACGTTCGATAGCTCGGTCACGGGGTTGTACATGGTCACGTCACACAAGGTGTCGCCCTGCTCGTTCACGCTAAGGTTGAGCGTGTACTGGTTCGACGAAGCATCCACTATGGTAGGAGCCCACATGCCGAGTTCCACCTTTTCGGGATAGCTGATAGCGGCCATCTCTTCGTCGAAATTGTTGTTACACGAAACGAGCGACAATCCCGCCAAGAGGCTAGCGGCCAAAGTCTTTATATTAAGTTTCATTGTGCTAATTTCTTAATGAATAAATAATGAGTGGTGGTGAGGGGGGATTACTCCTCCCAGTTGTGCTTCAAGTTGGGGTTAGCCTGCGTATCGTTTACGGGGATTTCCCACACGAAGTGCTTGTCGGTAGCAGGCACGTCGAGGTTCTGATAGTTAGCCTGCGATTGCAAGTAGCCGTCGGTCACGGATTGTGCCTTGAGGCGCTTGCAGCCCATACCCCAACGCTTGAGGCAGTCGAGGCGGAAGCCTTCGCCACACATTTCGCGAGCCCATTCGTCCTTGATTTGGCTGAACAAGGCCGTGCCGTCCACTTGGAGGGCAGAAGCACCGCGAGCAGTGCGCAGCTCGTTGAGGAAGTCGAGGCCTGAGCGATCCTTCATGTATGAGGCTTCGGCGGCGATGAGGTACATCTCGCCCGTGCGAAGTTCCTTCGTCATGTTGTAGTACTCGGTGTAGGGGTTCGACTTCACGAGTGCTGGGTTACCAGGATACTTTTTGAAGGTTACCACGTCCTCAGCGACGATTTCGCCAGCCACTGCTCCGTCCTCACCGTTGAAGTAGGCATAGAGGCGAGCGTCGTCCTCTTCATAGAGGTCGATAAGTCCTTGAGTGGGCACGTTGTCGGGACTGAGCATGCCCTTATTCGAGTCGTACATGATGTAGCAACCATAGCTATTGGTGCGCTCGTTGATGGTTTGGATGGGTTGGAAAATGATTTCGCTGCCCTCATCGTTGGTCCACATGTTCTCGAAATCGTCCTTGTCTACCAAGGGATACTTGGCAATGACGCGCTGAGCGCACTCAATGGCGTGGTCATAGTCTTGGCAATTCAAGCTAATGCGAGCGTCAAGCGCATCGGCGGCATCGTAGGTGATGTCGTAATTATCCGTGATGCGTGAGGCATCGGCCGAGATGAGTTCCTTAGCTTTAGCCACGTCTGCCTTGATGAAGTCGTAGGTCTCCTTGAGCGAAGCGCGCGAGGGCTTTGCGTTCACGTCCACCACGCTCACGAGGGGAAGACCCAGTTGCTGGTCGGCCGTAGCACTATCGTAAGCCTTGCAGTAGCGACGAGCCAACTTGTCGTAGGCCAAGGCGCGAGCAAAGTAGGCGCAACCCTTGAAGTAGCACAAAGTGGTGCTGTCGCCAGCATTTTCGGGCTGCACTTTGTCAATATTGTTGATGATGTTGTTGGCGTTGGAAATTACGGTGTAGCATCCGCTCCACACAGCGTCGCCCGAGAACGAGGCCGAGGTGAAATTCCAGTTTTGTACGCTGCCATACGAACCTCCCTCCCAGTTGGCGGTAGTTTCGTTGAACAGGTCGCTTTGCAGTTCGGAGATTTCAGCGTAAGCACCACCGCAGATGGAGCGCACGGCCGAGAGCAAACCGTAGTTGAACTGCTCAGCATCCGTTACCTTTGCCCAAGCCTTTTCAGAGGGGATGGAGGTGTCGGGATATTGGTCGAACTCGCAAGAGCTGAAGCCTACCAAGGCCAGCATGGAGCACAGAGCGACTTTCAGTATGTTTGTTTTCATTTTGATGATTCTTTTATTATAGGATAGTAGAACCAGAATGTGATTGATTAGAAGCTGACCTCAATGCCGAGCAAGTACTGACGGGTGCCAGGGTAGAAACCGAGGGCGATGTTTGAGTCGAGCTCGGGGTCGCCACCGATATACTTAGTTGCGGTGAAGAGGTTACGAGCGGTGGCATAGATGCGCACAGCGTCGAAGAAGTGAGTGGCTTCCATCCATGCTTTAGGCAGGTTGTAGGCCAAGGTCAAGTTCTTCAAGCGTAGGAACGAAGCGTTCTGCAGCACGCGGCTGTCCACTACGTTCTCCGACTGCAAGCAAGCGATGTCGGTGATATCGCCGGGCTTCTTCCACATGTTCAGCATCTCGCGGCTTTGGTTGAAGCCGTTCTTTGCGTTGACGCTATTGGTAGATGCTTGATAGTCCATGTTGAGCATCCACTTGTTGAGCACGAAGGCAAAGTCGGCATTGAGCGAAAGGCCTTTCCATGAAGCAGTGAAGCCGAAACCGCCATTAGTGGTGGGATAGTAGCTCTTGCCCACGTCTTGCAACAAGTCGTCGCTATAGGTCTTGCTCATGGTCTCCTCGTTGTACTCGTGCACGGTCTTGCCGTTGCCATGATAACCCTTCTTATACCACATAGCCATACCGTCGTTCTTGTCAACGCCGGCAAACTCTGCCATGTAGTAGTTGATGCTCTTGCCCACAATGTAGCTCAAGTAGTAAGAGGGACGGTTCCATTCGGTCTGGCCGTTGAAGAGTTTGTCAATCTTATTCTTGTTGTAGGCAATGTTGGCGTAGATGTTGATGTTGGCATCACGCGTGCGGAGAGCGTCGTAGCTCACTTCTAGTTCCACACCGTTGTTGGTCAACTCACCCACGTTCATGGTCATTGAGCTGAAACCTGTGGTGTAGGCCAAAGGAGTGGACATAAGCATGTCCTTCGTCTTGCGCACGTAGTAGTTAACGTCTACGTTCAAGCGGTCGAACAAGCCGATGGTTACGCCCACGTTGGTCTGAATCTGCTTTTCCCAACCAAGCTCTGAGTTGGAGGGCTGAGATAGGGCTAGACCTGAATTGCCATTATATTGCGTCGTACCAGTCAAGCCCAAGCTGCGGTAGTTACCAATTTCTGAGTTACCCGTTGAACCCACGCTTAGCTTCACCTGTAAGTCGGTAAGCCAGCTCTTGGTGCTCTGCATGAACTTTTCGTCGTTCACACGCCACATCACACCGCCGCTATAGAACTGAGCGGAACGGTTCGTGGCACCGAAGCGTGAACTCTTATCGTTACGCACGGTAAAGTTCACGAAGTAACGCTTCAACAAGGCGTAGTCTACACGACCGAAGAATGAGAGATACTCATATTTCGAAGAGGTGTAGCTGGGAAGGCTCGGGGTGGTAGTGCCCGAGAAGTTCATCAAGCGGCTATCGGTGATACCCGTAGCGCTGGCACTGAAGCCTTTGCTTGAGCCCTTAATGCCTTCTTGACCAACGAGGAAGGTGAAGTCGTGCTTATCGGCGATGCTAAATTTATATTCGGCCGTATTGGTGATGGTCCACATTGATGAGCGAGTGTGTGCCGCTGAAGCCGAACCCACACCATTCAAACCAGGAATTTCGGGGTTCGATGCTTGATACTGACTCGTGTCACCACCGTAAAGACCGAGCTGCGACTTGATGGTCAAGCCCTTCACCGGAACAATTTGGGCGTAGGCCACGCCGTTGTACACCACGTCGTTGCTTAGGTGGGGTATCATGGAGCGCACCCACATGGGGTCAGTGTTCTGCGAGAAGGTGATGTAGTGCGTCTTCTTTGCCTCTTCTGAGTAGGGATCCCAATAAGAGGGGTACAGATAGGCGGCACACACGGCATTGCTCGTGTTATACTCCAAGCCGTTGCTAGAGTTCGACACGTCGGGATCGCTCTGACGGTCAGTGTAGACGATGGTCTGCTTAATGCCGAAGGTCAACCACTCTTTGGGCTTCGTGTCGAGGTTGGTGCGAAGGGTGTAGCGGTTGAAGTGGCCCACCTTGGTCATGCTGTTCTGCTTTTTATAAGAAGCAGAAACAAAGTAGGTGGTGTTGCCCGAACCTCCTCGTAGCGAGAAGTCGGTGTTATACTGCGGAGCGGCATTGTCGAAGTAGTACTTCTGCCAGTCGGTGTTGGCACCATGCAGTTTATAGGCCTGATATTCGGTGGGCGAGATGATGCCGTTTTCGAGTTGGAACTGCAAGAGCTCATTCGAGTTCATGCGGTCGCCAACTTCACCTGCCAATTGGCTCCAACCGATGTTTTGGCTAATGCTGATTTGGGCTTTTTCGTTGGCACGTCCCTTCTTCGTGGTGATGTAAATTACACCGTTGGCTGCACGCGAACCGTAGATTGAAGTGGCCGAAGCGTCCTTCAAAGTGGTCACGCTCTCAATGTCCTTATCATTGAGCATGGAGAGCATAGCGGTGCTAGCGGGCGAACCATCGATTACGAGCAACGGAGTGTTCGATGCGGAGAACGAACCCACACCGCGAAGCTTAATCGTGGTGTTGTTGATGTCACCAGCGTCACCCGAGTTGTTCAAAATCTGCAAACCAGCCACCTTACCTTGCAAGGCGTCGGAGATGTCGGCTGTGGGGTTGTTCGAAACCTTCTCGCCACCCACTTTCTTTACTGCACCTACCACGGTACCTACCTTCTGAGCCGAACCGTAACCGATAACCACGGCTTCGCCCAGTTCATTGTCCTGCAACACCACGTTGACATTGCCAGCCACGTTCACCGTGGTGGCCTGCATGCCAATGTAGCTCACCTGAAGCTTCTTAGCTGTGGCGGGCACGTTCGTCAACTTAAAGTTACCGTTGGCATCAGTCGTTGTGATGACCTTCGTGCCGGCTACGCGCACGGTGGCTCCCATCACGGGTTCGCCATGCGAATCGGTCACGCGGCCGCTCACAAGCTTCTGTGCCGAGGCGGTTGCTGCGGTCAGCAGCAAGCCGGCTCCCAAGAGCACTAACTTTTTGTTCATATTTTAACCATTTAATTAAACATTTCTTTTTTGGAGAGAGGAGGGAGAAAAGGAGGCACGTAAAACATGGAGAGCGGAAGCAAGCTCTCGGAGGGGAGGCAACCGCACTCGTAGCTACTGAGCGACATATCCTTATTATAATTAGGTATACCGTTCAAAACAATTCAATACGAACTTTGCCTTTATTAGGAAGGTGGCAGAGCGGAACGCATTTTTTTTCATTCACAACTCTACACCGCACGCTTCTGTTTAAAGCATACGTGCACACTTTGTTCACTCTTTAACCATTGGCACATCAACTTTCACCTCCTTATATTCTATATTAGAAGGAGTTAGCCTCATTACAATGCCTAGTCAATCGTTACGCAGTTATCCTTTTTTCTTTATTTTGGTCGAATAGCTTAAAACAATAAGCCAAGCGTTTAGTTTTGTGCCGTCACACCTAGAGACTAGCAACGAGCATCAGCCGCGCCCATCTTGGATTTAACCACCGCCATTTTGATTTTATCATCGCAATCGCAGTAATAACTTAAATTTCAACCTCTTCGAGTTAAAGGGTACAATAAGGGCTAAGCTAACAACTTGGCTGCAAAATTAGTGCATCCATTTATTCCATCAAAGTTTTTTCGCCTTTTTGTCGCAAAAAATTAACTATTCGTTAATAAAAAGTATCATTTTGATAGGTTGTCATGCGTTAACGGTGTCTTAAGACTAATGGCCTAATAGTAAAAATTAACCGCCGAGTAGTGATTAACTAGCGGCCTAATAGTAAAAATTAACCGCCGAGTAGTTTTTTATAAGTAGTTGCCAAAAAATTGGGGGCGACGCGTCCCCGCGTCGGCGTAAGAAGGAACTCAAGCAGCACTTCTATAAGC
>CAVFOF010000016.1:0-14003 GCA_963623895.1 bacterium | reverse complement strand
CTCTCAAGCAACATTCTACAAGTTCTCTCTTAGCGTTTCTTCCCCAAGCCGACGCGGGGACGCGTCGCCCCCAACTTTGTGCTCACACAGAGGACATTACTTACACAGAAAGTTTAGTAATGATGTTTGCTGTTACTTGCACTTACAGCTCACACTAGCTCTGATTATCAATCATTTCAACAGTGCAAGCAGCAACATCTTGCTACCTACACACCTATACGCTGCCCTCACTTTTGCATAAAAACTGCATAAACCGTATATTTTCTGCATATATGCAATCCATCTTCCGTGGAACAATTAACCGAAAAACGACGGAAAAAGCGCAAAAATCGCCCTTTTCATCGGTTTTTTTTCCGTTTTCCGCTCGCTTTTTCCAAATTCCGTGGAACATTGCAGCACGATGCAAGCAATCAAGCAGTTGCTTACACTATTGAAACGCTTGATAATCAGTGCGAGTGCAAGCAATTAGTGCAAGTAACAGCAAATTGTTTCTTAAACTTTTCGGTAGAGGAAATCCCGATGAATACGGCGATTTTTGAAATTGCTTACATTTTATGCATAATTATGCAGTTTTTCGATTTTTCTCCCCCCCAAGCGAAAAAATACAAGAAGGCTCCTCAATTGGGGCTGATTGCCTCAATCGAAGAGCCGAATATTGATCCTCAGTTCGGCAACCTTTTAAGAATTGGAAAACCGACGATAGCTTGATTGGAGAGAATATTTTAAGCAAAAAACTAGCAACGATTTCTGCCTCAAGCGAAGTTTTTCGCCCATTCATTTTGCTCTTCCCCCAGCAAGCAGTAATTTTGCAGAAATTCATTAATAGCGCGCATATATGAAACTTCTACTTTTGGGCAGTGGCGGACGCGAACACGCACTGGCTTGGAAAATTGCACAAAGTTCGAAAATCGAAAAACTATTTATCGCTCCAGGTAATGCTGGCACAGCTCTCGTGGGCGAAAACGTCAACATCAAGGCTGACGATTTCGAGGCCGTGGCACAATTCGTGACCGAACAACACGTCGACATGGTGGTGGTAGGCCCTGAAGACCCCTTGGTGAAAGGCATCTACGACTACTTTAAGCAACACACCGAGCTGAGCCACATCCCCGTGATTGGCCCCTCAAAGGCAGGAGCCGTGCTCGAAGGTTCGAAGGACTTTGCCAAAGGCTTCATGAAGCGCCACCACATCCCCACCGCCGCCTACGCCACTTTCGACGGCACACAGGTGGAAGAGGGATGCCGCTTCCTCGAAACGCTACAAGCCCCCTACGTGCTGAAGGCCGACGGGTTATGCGCTGGTAAGGGCGTGCTCATCGTGCCTACGCTAGAAGAGGCAAAAAAAGAGCTGCACGACATGCTTGGCGGCATGTTTGGCAACGCTTCGAGCCGCGTGGTGATTGAGGAGTTCCTCTCGGGCATTGAGTGCTCAGTATTCGTACTAACCGACGGCAAGCACTACCAAATCCTGCCCGAGGCCAAAGACTACAAGCGCATCGGCGAGGGCGACACTGGCCTCAATACAGGCGGCATGGGCTCCGTTTCGCCCGTTCCCTTCGCCACTAAGGAGTGGATGCAGAAGGTGGAGAACGAGATTATCCGCCCCACCGTCGACGGACTCGCCGCTGAGCAAATCGACTACAAGGGCTTCATCTTCTTCGGCCTCATCAATTGCGACGGACAGCCCAAGGTGATTGAATACAACTGCCGCATGGGCGACCCTGAAACCGAAACCGTGATGCTGCGCCTCAAGAGCGACCTCGTCGACTTGTTCGAAGGCGTGGCCGAGGGCAACTTGGACAAGCGCAAGGTGGAGTTCGACGAGCGAGCCGCCGTGTGCGTAATGTGCGTGTCGGGCGGTTATCCCCAAGCCTACGACAAAGGTTTTGAGATTACGGGAGCCGACATCGAGGGCAGCGTAGTGTTCCATGCCGGAACGGCCTTGAAAGACGGCAAACTCGTGACCGCTGGCGGACGCGTCATCGCCGTTAGCTCCTATGGCAAAGACAAGGCCGAGGCTCTGACCAAGTCGATGAAGGGAGCGCAGCACATTCAATTTGAAAAGAAATACTTCCGCAGCGACATCGGTCAGGACCTCTAACCAAGAACGCTCCGCTAGCCGCACCTTCTGAACATTTGCTCCATGCGCACCGTCACATTGCGACATAAGATAGTATCAAGCACGTTCACCCTGCCCATCATGGCAGTGGTGAGCGTTTTGTTGTGGATGCTGCCAAGCGTGGCCAACCTCAACCTTTGGCTAGGCCTTGCAGCAACAGGGCTCAACGCCTACCTCATCATGGAGCTAAACAACCGCAACGCCCTGCTGCGCATCCGCTCACGCATGATGAGCGCAACCTACTTGGCACTGATGTTGGCTTGCCCCGCACTCCACGAGTTCAGCCTTGAGGCCGTGCCCTCCATCTGCCTCATCTTGGCCTACTTCACGCTCTTCGCCAGCTATCAACAACTGCGAGCCGAGGGCTACGTGTTTCATGCCTTCCTCTTTCTCGGCATCGGTTCACTCGTGTTCCCTCCCCTATTAGTGCTGGTACTAGCCTATTATATATGTATGCTGTTTCAGCTACGCGTGTTCAGCTGGCGCACCTTCGTAGCCGGCCTCATGGGCATCGCCCTACCCTATTGGATAAAAGCCGCCTACGGCGTATGGCAAAACAGACTCGATAGCGAATTTTGCTACCTTGAGCAGTGGTTCAAGCTACAACTGCCCGACTACTCCCAACTCAACCTCAACCAGTGGGTGACGCTAGGTTTCCTATTCGTCCTCTCACTGCTCGCCTTCATCCACTTTATCCACACCGCCTATAACGACAAGATACGCACCCGCATGTTGCTCTACGCCGTAGCCGTGGTGGAGGTGTTTCTAGCCGTGGGCATTCTGCTACTGCCCCAATCCTACGACGAGCAGATGCGCCTATTCATCGCCAATTCCTCCTTGCTCATTGCCCACTACTACACCCTAGGAAAAGGCCGCTTCTTCGACGTTTGGTTCTACCTCAGCCTCGTGCTGCTCATGGCACTAAGTGCGTTCAACTATTGCGAAGGACTTTTTTAATTTTGCAACTGAGCAATTTTTCTAGCAACTAGACAATTTATCGGGCAAATTAGGAAACTCTTATCCCACGATAAAGGCTATTCACCCACATCAATCATTGAATAAATTTGGCTAACAATCACTGAGAATGGACACCCTCACCACCCTCCTCTCCGCCCACGGCGGCATAGGCATGTTTGTAGCCGCATTTCTAGCTGGCAGCGTGTTTCCCTTCAGCTCCGAAGCCGTGATGCTAGCCCTGCTAGCCGCTGGAGCCGACCCTGGCGAACTCCTCGTGTGGGGCACAGCGGGCAACACGCTCGGTTCGCTCTTCAACTACGGCGTTGGGTCGCTAGGAAAGCAAGAGTGGATTGACCGAATGACAAAAGCCAAGCCCGAACGATTGGAACAAGCCAAACGATGGGTGCGACGCTACGGCGCATGGGCTGGACTGCTAGCCTGGCTACCCATTATAGGCAGCATCATCACTGTAGCCATGGGCTTCTTGCGCGTAAAACTCATGTACGCACTCATCACCGTAGGCATTGGCAAATACGTGCGCTACTGGCTCATCATCAAAGCCTACGGCGCTGTCTAACCTCCTCATTCTGTTTTCATTAATGGCCAAACTTCTCTCCTTCCTCCTCTCCCTACTAATCCTAATCCCCACACTCTGTTCTTGCAAGCAAACGAACGCCGACCATCGCCCCATTGTGGCCGTAAGCATCGAGCCACTACGCTACGTGGTGGAAGCCGTGGCGGGCGAAAAGTTTCAAGTAGTCACACTCATGCCCCAAGGAGCTAGCCCCGAAACATACGAGCCCACCCCACGACAAATGGCCAGCCTAAGCGACTGCGCCCTAGTGATGCGCTGCGGCACACTGGGTTTCGAACAAACGCAACTGCCGCAGATGGTAAGCACCGCAAAGGGAGCCAAACTAATCGACCTCGGCAACGGCATCAAGCCCATTGAGGAAGAAGGACACGCCCATAGCGACGACGCAACCGACCACAGCATTGACCCACACCTATGGATGTCGCCACAAAACTTGAGCCAAATGGCCGTCAACGCCGCCCAAGCTATCTGCAAAGCCGACCCCGACAACACAGCGTACTATAAGGAACGCTTGGAGGCGTTTCAGAAAAGCATGAAAAGCCTAGACGCCGAACTCCAACAAACGCTATCAACCACACCACACAAGGCCTTCCTCATCTATCACCCCGCCCTAGGCTACCTAGCCCAACAATACGGACTAAAGCAGCTAGCCGTGGAACACGACGGCAAAGACCCCTCTGCAGCCTACATGCAGCAACTCATCAGCCAGTGTAAAACGCAAGGCGTAAAGGTGGCCTTCATCTCAAAAGAACACACCGGAAAAGCCGCACAACGCATCGCCCACGAAGCAGGCATCAGAGTGGTGAGCATCAATCCACTAGCCTACGACGTAGCCGAACAAATGCAACTCATTGCCAAAGAACTTTACAATTAAGCACTAGACCGAAATCTTAGCTGCGTAAAAATGCTGTAAAAAGCACGAATTCAAAATATTGTATCTCTCCCAATCACTCCCCAAGCCCCTCCAACGAATGGACACAGCCCCTTTGCTCAAAATCAATGACGTGTGCCTAAGCTACGGCGAGCGACACGTGCTCTGCCACATCAACCAACAGCTCGGCACAAACCACTTCGTGGTGCTAACAGGCCCCAACGGAGGAGGCAAAACCACCCTACTCCGACTCATAGCCGGACTCTTACAACCCACCCGAGGCACCATCGAGCGCAAGCCCCACGTCGTGATGGGATACCTGCCCCAATACCGACACATCGACCGACAGTTTCCCACCACCGTAACCGACATCGTACTCTCAGGCCTAGAATGCCGCAAACGCCTGTGGCAACGCTTCACCAAAGACCACCGAGAGCAAGCACAAGCCACCCTCGAACGCTTCCAACTAGCCGAACTCGCACAACGCCCCATCTCCGACCTCAGCGGCGGACAGTGGCAACGCACACTCCTGGCCCGGGCCTTCGTCTCGCAGCCCGATCTACTCCTACTCGACGAGCCAGAAACACACCTCGACGAGACGTCAAGAGCCGAACTCTACCACTTTCTCGAACAAGAAAGCCACCACCGCACCATCGTCGTCGTTAGTCACGACGAACACCTCTTCCCACACATCGCCAACCGACGCATCTGGCACGTAGAAGACAAGCAAGTGGTAGAAAGAGAAGAATGGTAACTCGCCATCCCCCAAAAAACAGCACAAAAAGAGCAAAACAAGCCACAATTAAGCCCTTAATATCTAAAGGAAAACAAAAATTAGCGCAACAATTAGCCCATACCTAAAAATAAATTGCTATTTTTGCGCAATTCTAAAGAGGTAATAAATAAATCCATAACAACAATCAGATGAACGTGATAACCAAAACCGTTTCGCTGCCTGACGGACGCACCATCAGCATCGAAACCGGAAAATTGGCCAAGCAAGCTGACGGCGCAGTCATGCTACGCATGAACAACACCATGCTCTTGGCCACCGTTTGTGCTGCAAAGACGGCTCAGCCCGGCACAGACTTCATGCCCCTCCAGTGCGATTACAAAGAAAAGTATAGCGCAGCCGGCCGATTCCCTGGCGGCTTCACCAAGCGCGAAGGCCGCGCTGGCGACTACGAAATCCTTACTTCACGCCTTGTAGACCGCGCCCTACGCCCACTTTTCCCCTCCGACTACCACTGCGAGGTATACGTTAACATCACGCTCTTCTCAGCCGATGGTGTCGACATGCCCGACGCATTAGCAGGCTTTGCCGCCTCAGCCGCACTCGCAGCCAGCGACATCCCCTTCGAAGCACCCATCTCAGAAGTGCGCGTAGCACGCATCAACGGCGAATACGTTGTTAACCCCACCTTCGAACAACTCAAAAGTGCCGACATGGACATCATGGTGGGCGCAACCGAAGAAAACATCATGATGGTGGAAGGCGAAATGGACGAAGTGCCCGAAAGTGCCTTGCTCGAGGCCTTAAAAGCCGCCCACGAAGCCATCAAGCCCATGTGCCAGTTGCAGAAAGAACTCTCTAAGGAACTCGGCACCGACGTGAAGCGCGAATACGACGACGAGGTGAACGATGAAGAGCTCCGTCAGCAAGTAAAAGACGAGTGCTACCAACCCGCTTACGCCATTGCCGAAGCTGGCGACCACGACAAGCACCAACGCGAAGATGCCTTCACCAAAATTCGTGAAGACTTCAAGGAGCGTTACGCTGCCGCTCACCCCGAGCTCGCCCCCGAAGAGTTGGAAGAGAAAAACTCTCTCGTCGACCGCTACTACCACGACGTGGAGCGCGACGCCATGCGCCGCTGCATCCTCGACGAAGGCAAGCGTCTCGATGGCCGTAAGACCACCGACATCCGCCCCATCTGGTGCGAGACCTCTCCCCTGCCCATGCCTCACGGCTCAGCTATCTTCACTCGTGGCGAAACACAAGCTCTTGCCACCGCTACCCTCGGCACTAAGCTCGACGAGAAGATGGTTGACGACGTACTCGACAAGAGCTACATGCGCTTCCTCCTCCACTACAACTTCCCCCCCTTCTCTACAGGCGAAGCAAAGGCACAGCGCGGCGTAGGACGTCGCGAGATTGGCCACGGCCACTTGGCTTGGCGCGCTTTAAAGGGACAAATTCCTGCTGACTATCCCTACACAGTCCGTGTAGTAAGCGATATTCTTGAGTCGAACGGTTCTTCTTCAATGGCCACTGTTTGCGCTGGTACGCTCGCTCTGATGGACGCTGGTGTGCCCATCAAGGCTCCCGTGAGCGGTATTGCAATGGGCTTGATTAAGAATCCTGGCGAAGACAAGTACGCTATCCTCAGCGACATCCTTGGCGACGAGGATCACTTGGGCGATATGGACTTCAAGACCACTGGTACTGCCAAGGGCTTGACCGCCACCCAGATGGACATCAAGTGTGACGGCCTCTCTTACGAAATTCTCGAAAAGGCTCTCAACCAAGCTAAGCAGGCTCGCGAACACATCTTGGGTAAGATTCTCGAAACGATGCCCGAGCCCCGTCCCGAACTCAAGCCCCACGTTCCCCGCATCGAAGCCTTCGAAATTCCTAAGGAATTCATCGGAGCCGTTATCGGCCCTGGCGGTAAAATTATTCAGGGTATGCAAGAGGAGACTGGTGCTACCATCACGATTGAAGAAGAAGACGGCGTAGGCAAGATTCAGGTGTCTGGTCCTAACAAGGACTCTATCGACGCTGCCGTTGCTAAAATTCGTGCTATCGTAGCTATCCCCGAAGTAGGCGAAGTTTACGACGCTAAGGTAGTGAGCATCATGCCCTACGGTTGCTTCGTAGAGTTCATGCCTAGCAAGGAAGGCTTGCTCCACATTTCTGAAATAGCATGGAAGCGCCTTGAGTCGGTTGAAGAAGCTGGCATTAAGGAAGGCGACACCATCAAGGTGAAGCTTCTCGAGATTGATGAGAAGACGGGTAAGTTCCGCCTCTCTCACCGCGTGCTCGAAGAGAAGCCCGAGGGCTGGGAAGAGCGTCCTGCTCGCCGTCCTCGCCGCGAAGGTGGTGAAGGCCGTGGCGAACGTGGCGACCGTCCCCGTCGTCCCCGCCGCGAGCAAGAATAAGCCGCTAAGCCGCAAAGATATTGAATGAAAGCCATAGATGCTTTAATCCCCTTGAAGCTCACTCAGACGTGAGCTATCAAGGGGATTTTTCGTTATTGTAAGGATGCCCTAAGGTACGAATGGTTGAACAACAAATATGAATGGTTGAACAACAGAAATGAATGGTTGAACAACAGATACGAATGGTTGAACAGCAGAAATGAATGGTTGAACAACAGATACGAATGGTTGAACAACAGATATGAAGCACGTTCAGAACTCGTCTAGAGTTTATCTAGAGCCCGTCTAGAACGAATTTAGAACACACCAAAACCCATGTCCTTGGAGATATCCAAACATCGTCTAGAGTGCATCCAAAGCATACTTAAAGCCTCTATACAAAAAGTCCTCACAAAGAGCGTTTGTGAGGACTTTTTGTATAGGTAAACTAAGTGGTAAGATTAGAAATGGAATTTCGTACCCACAGAGAGTGTACACTGACCATCGATGGGGTGATTGTTGTCGGTGGCATTAATCTTCGAAGAGTAAGCGGTGACTTCGGGTTGCAAGAAGAGCTCTACCTGAGGCGTTACCATGTAGCCGCCTTGGAGGGCAAACTGCAAGCCAGGCACTACCTTCGTGTCTTGATTCTGACGTGAGGCTACGTTGAGCGAAACACCCGCCAAGCCGCTCAGTTGGAAGCGTTTGCCATCGGTGCTTTCGCCCGTGATGGCTGAGCAAATGTTGAGCATGTAGTTGGCACGAACGGCGGTAATGTTTTCGTTATACTTGCCGTGACGGGGGATTGTCGTGTTGCTCAATCCCACCTCGAAGCCTTGCAAGCCCGTGAGCCACTGACCGTAGGAAAGGTTCTCGTTCATCACCCAACGATAGCGGCGAGGCGATTGTGAGCAGTTGCGGCTCGTAGAACCCGTGCCCACTGTGATTGAAGCGTAATGCTTGTACTTAGGAGCTGCGATAGACTTCAAGTCGCCCGAGCGGTTGAAGCTATAATCTAGGCCGACTAAGCCGAGCACTTGCCAACGTCCGAGGCGGTTGTGGTTGTAACGCTTCGACATGTGATAGCCAATCTGCGGTTCGCCGTAGAGCTTGAGGTTGTCGGCTATGCGGAAGGCGAGTTGACCACCCACATGAATGTCGCTATTGAAGTAAACCTTCTTCTGGCTGTAATCAGCACCGATGTTCACACCAGCCAAGGCGTTCACCGTGCAGATGCGGTCGGGATCGTAGCCATAAGTGTAGGCCGTGAGGTCAGCTAGATAGTCGACACCCACTTTGGCAAAGCCGAACTTAGCCTGCTGCAGTTTGCCAAGACCCATTTGCACGTTGCCGCGCCATGCCGAGAGGGGCGAGAACCATTGCGTGTAGCTCAAGCGACCCGTGCCGCGGTAAGAGTTTTTCGTGCGGGGTGAATTGATAGGCACGAGGAAGCCGCCAGCCACGGAGATGCTGCTGCGCAATCCGCCGTCTTCGTCGACGAGAGCCTCGGCCTGAGCCTTATTGTAGTTGCGTAGGTTGAACTGCACACCAGCCATGCCCGAAGCGATGAAGTCGATGTTGCCCTTTCCCACCTCTGAGGGGAGATAATTCTTGCCGTAGCCTTGTACCTTCGGTTCGATGAAGATGCCAAGGAAGGAGTTGGGATACCACGTGCCGCGCAACGAAGCGTCGAGACCGTAGAACAGCGTCTTGCTACCCGCTCTGTTGGAAAGGTTCATACCCAAGCCGCCCGTAAGTTCCAGTTTGCGGCCAGGAGTGTAACCCATCAATGCGTTGGTGAAATTGAAGAGGTAGTCCACACCTATCTCCATGTGGCGCTTGCTTTGGCTCGGAGTGTAACGAGTGGTGGCAGCCTGCGTCCAGATGCGAGCACCATGTAAGGGAGTGAACCACTTGCCCAAGCCCAAATACATTTGCGGGCGCAAGCTGTGCTTCGGATGGCGCACGGTGCTGCTCGTGAGGTTGAGGTTCAAGCCAGCGGCCGTTTCGATAAACGTGTGGCTGTGCCAAGCTTGGCTCTCGAAAGGTTCGTCCGTTTTGAGGGCGTGCATTTCGGTGGCGTTGTAGCAGTAGGTAAAGCCGAACAAGAGCGAGGGCACGAGGTCAACGCCTTTAATCGTGGAGTGATGCACGGCATAATCCTTCTGATAGAGGTCGACGCGAGGTTCGATGTTGAAAGTCAAGCCTGGAGCCAAACGAGCGTTTCCTTGCAATCCTGCTCCGAAGCCCAGCACGCACTTGCGTCCTTGACCCGAGCTAGAACCATTAACGCTCAAACCGGCCAAGCCATTGACCCACCAACTGCGGCTAACGTCGACACCGCCAAACACGTTGTGCAGGTTAGTCATGTATTCGAACTGGCCAGCAATAGCCTTCACCTTCGACTCTCCGTTTTGCTTCATAGCGGTGGTCGTAGCGGTGACGCGCACGGCATGATAGGGTGTGAACCACTTACCGAGGCTCACGCCTACGCGAGCGCCTGCATAGTCTTTCCAAGTGGAGGGATGCGAGTTCGCCATAAACGAGCCACCGCCCATCACGCTCACGAACATGCCGTTGAGTTGATGACCATAGTCGTGGAAACCGCCCTCGCCATAGTTGTGGGCTCGACGGTTGATGCCAAGCAGCTGATAGCCGAGGCCAACGGTCAGGCTTCCCACGGGACGAGCACCACGGCTCGACTTGACGAAGGTCACGTCATCTTGCAGCAAGCTCGCCTTCGGCTCAATGTAGATATAGGTGTAGGGCGAGATATTATACTTTCCGCGCAATCCCACGTGCATGCCTAAGCCCGTTCGGTTTTCCCCATTTTTTCGGCTGTAGATAGCGTCAACACCAGCCACGCCCCACACCTCGAAAGGCTTTTGCTCGGGGTAGAAGCGGTTGGCCACGGCGGTGATGTTCATCAGGTAATCGAGCGAGAGGTCGAGTGTTTTCGTCTTGTTGTCGCCCTGGCGATAGAGGTTGCCGCCTAGGCCGATGCGCACGCCGTGTTCGGGGGTAATCCAATCGCCGAAACTTCCCCCGGCCGTGACACCGGGCTTAAAGTTGCGCTGACCGATAGCGTTGAAGCCACCGCCCATTTCAACGAACAAGTGGTCGCCCACCTTTTTATTCTCGTAGTGTTTCGTCACAGAGGGACGTTGCAACATGTATTCAAGCGCACTCTTATCTAGTCGGCGCACGCTATCGGTGGGCTGCTGTGCTTGAGCCATCACGGCGGGCGTTGAGAGTGCGAGGAGGCAGCAGAGCTTTGCCGCATTGCGACGAAGGAGGCGGCTTTCAGTTTGCGTTAAGATGTTCAATTTCTTCATAGTTCTGTTTCCTCCTGTTTATTTGATGATGCCTTTTTTAATGTTCTCCACTTGAGCCTTGCTCACGTTGTCGCTGATGAGTTCGTTCACGTCGCCATCGCCCTCGGCAATGTCGATGAGCGATTGATCCATCTTGAATGCCTTGAAGAGTTCCTCCTTGGCCGTGCTGCTGTATTCAGCAGCGTTGACACGGTAGAGGCAGATAGCCTTCAAGTAGTGTGACACGGCCTCGTCGTTGTTGAGTTCGCGGCTCTTGTTGAGGGCTTCCTTGTTCTTCTTCATGGTGAGCAGCATGACCACTTCGTTGCGCACGCCAGTTTTGGCGATGGTCTCGTAGTTGTCTTGCAGGTTCTTGCCGTTGAGGGCTTCACACACGGAGAGCAAGAGGTGGTTCTCCTCGGTGTCGGCAATAAACTCTGACAACGAGTCGGCCTCACTGTAGCAGTTGGTCGAGAGCAGGGCCACCATTTGGTTTTGGTTGACCACGGCGGGAGCCTTCTTGCCAGCAAAGCGACGCAAGATGCTAGCGTCGGGGGTGCCCTTCTTGATTTGCATGGCGGCCAAGTCGTTGGCGGCTACCATGAACGAGGGCGACACTTCGAGAGCTTGACGCAAGATCTTCTCCTGAGCGTCGGGGTTCTGCTCGTTCTTGTAGAGTTGGAAGAACTCGTAGCGAGAAAGCTGCTTATAGTCCTTATTATATAGTTCGCGAATTTCATCGATGGTGAGCTGACGATAGATGGAGTAGGTCATATCGTAGCCCACGGTGCGGAGTTGGGGTAGGTATTTGCCTTGCAGCAAACTGCTGTAGAAGGGGAGTCGTTTGGCAGCCGTGCTTTGTGCATCACCCTTGTAACGCTTGGCGAGGCTTTCCACTTGGTTGGCTTGCTCGTCGAGGCTATCCTTACGCATGAGTTTGGCCACTTCGCTCCAAGGAGCTACTGAGGCACTTGAACTAAACTTCATGCCCTTGGTTACGTTGCTAGGCAACTGACCCTTTAGGAAGTTGATGGCATATTGCATACGTTGCTGAGCCAACGAGAGGTTCTTAGCGTAGCGACCATCGGGCGATGAGGTGCCGTGGATGGCGAGGGCTTGCAGCGTAGCGTCGCGAGTGGCGGCGATGCTGTCTACCTGAGCGCGCAGTTTTTGCAGTTCCACTACGTTGTGCTCATCCGCAGGGTCAAACTCGGCCTTACCGATGGGGAAGCGCAAGTCGATGCTACCGCTGCAATCGTGCAGTTTCGGTTCGTCGGGTTTGGGGTAAAGGGCGGGGTCGGTAATCTCTGAGCCCGAGAAGGAGTAGTCGAGCCAGCGGATGGGGCGAATCGTACCCTTTGAGGTCATGATGGTGTCGCAGTAGACGATGCGGTTGTAGTCCTCAATGGCCAAATAGGTAATGGCCTTGTACGAGTCGTTGGGGTTGGCCACCCAGATGGAGTCTCTGTAGAGGATCACGTCCTTATCCGTCTTATCGTTGTGCAGCGAGTCGGCCTTCACGAGCACGTAGCGTGCCAAGGGGTCGCCTTGTGCGCCGTCCATGTCGTAGCCATAGAGGCGATCTTGCGTTTGGTGATACTCCACAGCGTCGTACACTAGGGGGGTCATGAGCGTTTCGGTCTTATTCGTGTAGTTCTTCAGCACGCGCTGTAGCACCATGCGTCGGTTGTCCTTAAAGATGCGGTCGGGCACGGACACGGGGTTGGTCACGGTCAGCCAGTTGCCGTGAGTTTCGAAGGAAGCCTCGATGATTTCGGGCTTCTTCTTGTTTCTCTTCACCACCACGCCAGCTTCGCCCAGCTCGGTGCCAGTCTGCTCTAGCTGCACGTTGATTTCGGTGCGTCCGTTCACTTTCACCACTACGGGGTTGGCACCCACCACGGAGAAGCGCAGTTGGGCATTGTCGCGCACGTTGGCCACGAAGCGTCCGTCTTCATCGGTGCGAGCCACGAGGCGTTTTTCCTTGATGTCGTACACGTTGACCATGTACTGCGGTACGACCATGGTGTCGAGTTTGGCCGTCACTTTACCCGTGACACGAATAACCTCCTGAGCTGAAGCCGAAAGGCCACACAGGAAGAGCACCACGGTAAAGAGTAGCGTATAGCATTGTTTCATTGTCTGTCTCCTCTTATTTAAATATGTATACGAATGACACGCCAAGTTTCGTTGGCGCAAAGATGCACTTGTTATTATCGCGAGTGGGGCCGTCTCCCTTCGACTTGCGCTCGTCTATGGAGAGCAGGCCGAGGCCAGCCGTGGTCTCAAGGCTCCAATGCTTGCCCAACACGAAGGAGTAGCCATAGGTCACGCCTGCCCCAATGGCCGTACCGCCGTGGTAGATTTTGGGTTCGGAGGTTTTGATGTGGGAGGTCATGCTATAACCTGCCACCATTCCCATCAAGCCCACAAAGTGGCGGGCTTGCGGACGGCCGCTAAACCAGTAGCGCACTTCGGGCATCGCTCCGATGCCTTTCGTGCGGAGGCGGTCGCCCAGCTTCAAGTAATTAACTGCACCTTCCACGTTCAACGTAAAGTGGCGGTTAAGTCTGAATTCAGCCCCGAGGTTGGGTGTGGCGGTGGCCCAATAGAGCGCATTGGTCTTCACAGCCACCCGTTGTGCCGAGAGGGGTTGAACCAAAATGGTGAGCAACGCTAATAAGCTCAAACATTTTAGTTTTCGGATAATACAAGTCATAAAATTATATTAGCTTTTGTTTTTTGTATGAGTTCTATTCCCTTAAATTAGCACACTTGATTCTGCTATTTTAAGGATAAATAGGAGTGCATGTTGCTTTGAACATATACTCTCATTACGGCGACAAATGTATTGTATTGATGTTAATTATGCAAGTAGGGGGGGGTAAAAGATGTTAACGCATGAAATTTTCTTGCTTTGGGACAATGTTGTCCTCCTGACTTCGTCAACGCTTCACCCAAATCAGTTTTCGGAGGTTTCTAACCCGAAAAGCGGCTTTATGGCAA
>CAVFOF010000015.1:0-22180 GCA_963623895.1 bacterium | reverse complement strand
ACTAGCCGCCTAATAGTTTTTACTAGCCGCCGATTAGTGATTAGCTAGCCGCCTATTAGCTAAAGTATAGGATTTAGGGGAAACCTGAAAAATGAGTCTATCTATATCTTATCCACTTTATCATCTCCTTTATAGTTGGCTTTTTGCCATACATCAGGATGCCGATGCGATAGATGCGTCCGCTAAACCACACCGTGAAAAGGGAGGTAGCAAAGAGTAGCGCAAGCGAAAGAATTTCCTGCCATAGGGGAACGCTAAAGGGGATACGCACCATCATCACGATGGGCGAGGTGAGCGGAAAGAGCGAAGCCCAAAAGGCTAGAGGGCCGTTGGTATTGTCGATAGACCCCATTGCGGCATACATGCTGAACATCATGATGACTACGACGGGTCCCATAAATTGCGAAGTATCTTGCGACTCATTGACGGAGGCTCCCACGGCTGCAAAGAAGGAGGCATAGAGCAAGTAGCCCCCAACGAAGTAGAGCACAAAGCAGATGCTCATTTCGGCATAAGGCAGATTGCTCAAAGCGGCAAACATCTCTTGTGCGGGACTTTGTGCGGCTTGTGCGAGTTGGGCTTGTACCGTCATGGCTGAGGACGAAAGCATCGTCGTGGTTTGCGCATCGGACACGGATAGGCCGAACACAAGACCAACGGAAGTGAGAATCGCACCAAACATAACTCCCCAAATGGCGAGTTGCACAAGCCCCATCAAGGCAATGCCAATGATTTTGCCCATCATCAATTCGAAAGGCTTCACGCTCGACACCATGAGTTCTACTATGCGGTTGGTTTTCTCCTCCATCACGCTTTGCATCACCATTGCACCATAGCTTAACACAAAAAGATAGATGAGGAACGTGAGCAAGAAAGCAGCGGCTATGGCAACATCGGCATCGGAGGAGGAACTTTGCCCATCGGCCGTACGCTTCATGGTGTTGACGCTGATGTCGGTCTGCACATTTTCGATAATCTGCTTTATTTGCGGGATGCCTGTGGCTTGCAGTTTCTGCTCACGCACGCTCTCGTTGAGCAAGTTTTCTACGTAGGATTGCAATGCGGGCTTCACCTCGTTGGGCGAGTAGATAGTTACGGCCTTAGGGCTTTGCAGCGGGTCGGCTTGAATGTCTACCACGGCCTCGAAGCGTGAGGTGTCGGCATAGAGTGTATTGTCGTTGGCATTGGCAATAGGTTCGAAGCGATAGGTGGCATTGCTCTTAAACAGGCCGACGTACTTCTTCGTGTAGTCGGCCACGGCAATCGTCTTTTGAGCCTCGTCTCCTTTGAAATTAGCAAGCCAAAAGGGCACAAACACGATGGCTGCGAAGAGGAATGGCATAAGGATGGTGAGCAAGATGAACGATTTCTTCTTGACACGGGTGGTGAACTCTCGGCTTACAATCAAACCGAGGTTGTGCCAAAAGCTATTTTTGCGATGCATGGGGGAATGGGGAATGAGGAATGGAGAATGAGAAATGAGGAATGGGGAATGAGAAATGAGGAATGAGGAATGAGGAATGAGGAATGGGGAATTTTAAAAACCTAGGAGTTACTGTTGAGCACTAGGAGCTACGACCTTTAAGAAGATTTCTTGCATAGTGGGCAGTTTCTCGCTAATAGAGATTGGATTGCATATGGTAGAAAGCAGGGCGAAAAATTCGCTATTGTCCATTGCTTCTGGCTTTTGCAGCGTGTAGCGGTGAAAGCCGTTTTTCGCTTCGCATTGAAGCATGCAAAACGTTTCGTCACTGCCCTGCAAATCGGGTGTATCAGTAAGCAGTTCGTAAACGCTCGTGCGGAAGCGATTGCGCACCTCGGCCACAGGGCCAGAAAGAACCACTTGGGCATGATTTATTAAGGCTATTTCGTCGCACACCTCCTCCACGGAAGCCATATTGTGGGTAGAGAATATCACGGTGTGCCCCTTGTCGCGCAACTCCAATATTTCGCATTTCAGCATTTCGGCATTCACGGGGTCGAAACCCGAAAACGGCTCGTCGAAGATGAGCAAGGGTGGCTCGTGTAGCACGGTGATGATAAACTGCACCTTCTGCTGCATACCCTTGGATAATTCTTCGAGTTTACGATTCCACCAGGGCATGATGTCGAACTTTTGAAACCAATAAGTCAGTCGCTCAGCGGCCTCTTTCTTCGACAGTCCCTTGAGCTGTGCTAAATAAATGGCTTGCTCGCCCACCTTCATTTTCTTGTAGAGGCCGCGCTCCTCGGGCAGATAGCCAATGCGGTGTACGTCGTCGGCATGAAAGGGGCGACCATCGAAAATAACCTCGCCGCTATCGGGAGCCGTGATGCGATTGATGATGCGAATGAGTGTGGTTTTGCCCGCTCCATTAGGGCCGAGCAAACCAAAGATTTTGCCCTTCGGCACGTTGATGCTCACATCATTGAGAGCGGTGTGCGCTTCAAATCGTTTGACGATGTGATGGGCTTGCAGAAAGTAGGAGTTTTCCATTTTGTTGTTCTCTGATTGGAAGTGAGGACAGGTTTTTTAAACAACACTGCCACTTCAGAAGCCTTTGCTGCTATGTAGATTCTGAAGTGGCATTGTTTGAGCTATAATTAAAGTTGGGTTTCACCCTCAATAAAGTTCTCTAAGAAAAGATGTTCGCCATCGAATACGGCATAGGTGAAAAGCGAAATCCAATCGCCTAGGATGAGCAACCTTGTCGTTCGAGTGAGCATCAGGTCGAGCTCTATGTGGCGATGTCCGAAGATGAAGAAGTTGATGTCGGGGTGCGTCTTCAAGTAGTCCTTTGCAAAGAGGATGAGTTCCTCGTTCTGCTCCCCCTGATAAGGTGGCTCTTTGCCGTCCTCGCGTTTTAGCCTTGAGCGGCGTGCCCACTCCAAACCGAAAGCAATGCCCCAGCGGGGGTGCAGCGCAGAGAAGAGGCGTTGGCAAAGCTTGCTGTGGAACACGGAACGGATAAACTTAAATTTTCGGTCGTTAGATCCGAGTCCGTCGCCGTGAGCTAGGAAGAAGGTTTGTCCATGCAGTTCCACCACCTCGTTGTGGCGATGAATCACCATGCCACATTCCTTTTCGAAATAGTCAATCTGCCAAATATCGTGGTTGCCAATGAAGTAGTGTACCTCCACGCCCAAGTCGGTGAGTTCGCTAATCTTTCCCAGCAATCGAGTGTAGCCCTTGGGCACGGCAGTTTTATATTCGTACCAAAAGTCGAAAATGTCGCCCATTAAGTAAACGGCTTCGGCCTTATGCTTAATGCTGTCTAGGAAGTTCACCAATCTGCGCTCTTGCATGCGGGGGTGCGCTATGGCGAGGCTACCTAAGTGAGCATCCGATAGAAAATAGATTGACTTTTTCAGTGTTTCCATTTCAAGTGTGTTGGGGTGTTTGTGAGTGAGTGTGGAAAGAAGATGTTTGGCTCTTCTCCGTTCTTGCAAAGCCAAGAGAGCGATTTTTCTAGAAGATAGGGCTACATAAAGCCCAATTCAAGCTTTGCCTCTTCGGTCATCATGTCCTTGTCCCATTCGGGCTCGAACACGAGGTTCACTTGCACCTTCTCCACGCCATCGATGCCCTCGAGCTTGGTGCGCACGTCCTCCACAATGAAGTCGGCTGCGGGGCAGTTGGGGGCTGTGAGCGTCATGTCGACCTCTAGGTTGCGTTCGTCGCCCAGATCGATGCGATAAATCAGGCCGAGGTTGTAGATGTCGACGGGGATTTCAGGGTCGTACACGGTTTTCAGCACGTCTACGATGCGTTCTTCTATTTTAAGCTTTTCGTCAGCAGTCATTGTTTCTATATTAATGTGTTGTGTTATAATTTTCCAGCCTCCTGGTAGCTATAGTAGCCCTCGGAGGTCACTATCACGTGGTCTATCAAGTGAATATTCATCGTTTTAGTCGCTCGGTTCACATTTGCCGTGAGCGTGTCGTCCTCGCGGCTAGCCTTTCGGTTGCCCGAGGGATGATTGTGTACCAAGGCGATATTGGGCGCATTGGCTAAAAGTGCCTCTTTCAAGATGATGCGCACATCGACTACCGTACCTGTGAGTCCGCCTTTGCTAATAAGCTTTGAGGCTATCACCTGCAAACGTTGGTTGAGCAGCAACACGTGGCTCTCCTCGTGCGAGAGGTCCTGAAGTTGGTGCTTGTAGTAGGTGTAAATATCCTCTGCCGAAGATATTTGCGCCTTACGGTCGCGTTCCGCACTGCGGCGTGCTCCTATTTCGCAAGCTGCCAATATGCTCACAGCCTTAGCCTCACCCACGCCATGATATTGGCAAAGTTCGGCAATGGTGCGTTTGCCTAGCGTGGTCAGGCTACCCTCGCAATCGTTGAGAATGCGCTGCATTAGCGACACGGCATTCTCCTCCCTACTGCCCGAACCGATGAGTATGGCTAGCAGTTCGGAGGTGGAAAGGCTCTCCACACCCTTGGCCATAAACTTCTCGCGGGGGCGGTCGTCGAGTGCCAAATCGGTGATATTGAGTTTCATGGGCAGGCCGTGCTAAGGTTGATATTCAGGTTTAAAGAAGGGGGGCTATTTATAAAAATTCTTGCGAAAGGCATCAAATTCGCCCTGGCCCCTCACACAGCGTTGCCACCAAGCTCGTAGCAGTCCCGAGCCGTAGCCCCAAAGCTGAATGTAGGCAGCGGCTATGGCTCGAAAGCCCACGCCTAGGCTATGCTCTAGCCTAGCCGCATCGAGAAAGATAATGAGAGCGAACAAGGCAAACGGCAGCAGCATGACCCACCAGTGGGGACAACCGAGCAAGGCGGCCACGAGGCTCAACACCACGAGCAGGGCACAGCCTAGAGTGAAGGCAGAGGGGAGCAGATGTACCAACTTGAGCGTGCCAGGGTGACGCTTCGTGAGGTTGATGCGCGCTATGCCCGAGTTGTGCACTTGCTTGAAGAACTTCTTGAGGTCGGTGCGACGCTTGTGCCACACCCAAGCCTCGGGAAAGAGTCGGCAGGCATAACCGCCCTCGAAGATGCGCGTGGAGAAGTCGATATCTTCGCCAAAGCGCATTTCGGAAAATCCGTGCAGTGCCTCGTAGGTGGTGCGGCGCACGCCCATGTTAAACGAGCGGGGATAGAACTTGTCGAGTTTCTTCTTCCCCCCCCGAATGCCGCCCGTGGTGAAAAAGGAGGTCATGGCATAATTGATGGCCTTCTGCATCGGGGTGAAATCCTTATGAGCGCGGTCGGGGCCGCCAAAGGCTTCACAAGGCCGTGCTGTGAGTTCGGCATCAACCTGCTGCAAGTAGCTAGGGGGCAGCACCACATCGGAATCGAGAATGAGCACATATTCGCCCTGAGCTCGCTCCACACCATAGTTGCGCGTTTGGCCAGGCCCTGAGTTGGGCTTTGCGTAGTAACTCACGCTGAGTTGTTCTGCATATTTCTGAACAATCTCCTCGCAAGGCACGCTCGAGCCGTCCTCCACCACAACCACCTCAAAATCCTTGAGCGTTTGGGTTGTTAAACTTTCGAGCAGCTCATCCACCTCGGCGGGACGATTGTAAACAGGCACGATAAATGAGTACTTCATAGGAGCAAAGGTAGTAAAAAAAAGGCAGACAAGCCCATCCTCTCGCATTTTAGTGGTTGTTATCTCCCTCTTCGTCTGAATTTAGCTAACTTTGCCTCGTCAAGCAATCCTTTACTTTTCGCCCTCTATGTCAACCTCTCTTATCCCCTACCCTCTCCTCAGCGAATCCTCCCGCTTCGAGGCCGTCATCCTCTGCGATGGCGATTTTCCCACCCATCACATTCCTCTTCACCTTCTTCACCATGCATCCTACCTCTGCTGCTGCGACGGAGCGGGGCAACACTGCATTGAACACGGACTGATGCCGCAAGCCATTGTGGGCGACGGCGACTCGCTAAGCAGCGAGTTTAAGCAACGCTATGCCGACCTTTGGCACCCTGTGGCTGAGCAAGAAGACAACGACCTAACAAAAGCACTGCGCCACTGCCTCGCCCAAGGTCTGCATCGCTTCTGCCTGCTTGGCTGCACGGGCAAGCGTGAAGATCACACCTTGGCCAACATTTCTCTGCTCGTGCGCTACGTTTGTGAATTGGGGCTTGACGTCACGATGGTCACTAATCAAGGTTTTTTCATTGTGGCCAAGGGGCATCAGCAGTTTGCCTCCCGTTCTGAGCAAGCCGTCAGCCTTTTCAACGTCAATTGCCAACGCTTCGAGGGAAAGGGCTTGCGATGGTCGCCTTATGCCTTTCAACACCTGTGGCAAGGCACGCTAAACAAAGCCGAAGGCAACCTCTTTGAACTTGACGGCGATGGCTACTACATCGTGTTTCGCACATTTTAGGGGAAAAGTTAGTCGAGTAGATGAGGATTGACGTTGCGTAGACGGATTAGAACTCGTCAGCTATTGTCGTAAAAATATTGTCGTAAATACTCTCCTTCGCAATAGGAAGGCTTTCATTTAGGGATGTCCTTAAAAAGTTGTATTGGTCGTTTGACAATGTTGTAGCCATTTGTAAAGTTATTTCTGAACACATAAACTTATTTCGGAATGTCGTTCCATTTTGTTTTCCCTATATAATAGGTGTGTAGCCACGCATTCTGCTGGCAAATAATAGGAATAATTATCGGAAGACTTCGTCATCTAAAAAAAATGTTGCAACTTTGCAGCGCAAAGCGCAACATCGTTGCACGCTTTGCAGGGGTGCTACCGCCATTGCGGATGCTGAGAACATACCCTAACGAGCTGAACCGGATAATGCCGGCGTAGCGAATAAAGAGCGTATTCTTAACATGTCAACTCTCTTTGTGCCGACTTTGTGAGCCTATGAGCCACGAATGCGGCTAGGAGACTTGTGCAACCCCACAACCAACCATTCAATAACCGTTTATTTCATTCCGAAAAATGAAGAAAAAAACTGTGCTGATGTTGGCTGTGCTCACAGCTAGCGCATTACATGCTAAAGCAGCAGAAAAGCCTGTTGCCCGTAAACTCACCACCACTGCCGACTCGCTCAAGAGTGTGGGCCTACAAGAGGCTCAAGTGGTGTCAACTCGTGCTGGTAAGCACACACCCGTGGCTTACCAAAACCTAAGCAAGAAAGATTTGGAAGGCATAAACTTTGGCAAGGACGTGCCCTACTTGTTGATGTTCACCCCCTCCGTCACCACCACCTCCGATGCAGGAGCGGGCATTGGCTACACGGGCATTCGTGTACGCGGCACCGATGCCACACGCATCAACATCACGGCCAACGGCGTGCCTATCAACGACAGCGAGAGCAACAACGTCTACTGGACGAACATGGGCGACTTCGCCTCGAACGTGGAGAATATGCAAATTCAGCGCGGTGTGGGCACCTCGACCAACGGCTCGGGAGCCTTTGGTGCCACCATCAACATGCAGACAGACAAAATCGTAGAGAAGCCCTATGCCGGCATCGACCTCTCGGCTGGTAGCTACGCTTCGCATAAAGAGACGGTGCGCTTCGGCACGGGACTTATCAAAAATCACTGGGGCTTTCAAGGCCGCCTCTCCAACATTGGCAGCGATGGCTACATCGACCGCGCCTCCACTCGCCTCAACTCCTACTTCCTTCAAGGCGGCTACTTTGGCGAAAGCACAGTGGTGAAATTCCTCACCTTCAACGGACAAGAGAAAACGTACCACGCCTGGAACTACCCCTCTATCCAAGAGATGGACGAGAACAACGGCCGCCGCTACAACTCATGCGGCTACATGGGAACGGATGCAGAGGGAAACCCTCTATTCTACGACAATCAGACAGACTTCTACCACCAGCAACACTACCAACTACTGCTCACGCAAAACATCAACCCTCGCCTCAATTTCAACGCCACGCTTCACTACACCAAAGGCTATGGCTACTACGAGGAGTATAAGCGCAAACGCGACCTTGCAGAGTATGGATTGGCCACGGCCGAGGTGAGCACAAGCGACCTGATTCGCCGCAAGGTGATGGACAACGACTTCTACGGAGCCATCGCCTCGTTCAACTACGATAACAAGCAGAACCTACGCGCCACGGTGGGCGGAGGCTGGAACCGCTACGAGGGCGACCACTACGGCCGGGTGCTCTGGACGAAGGAGGGCGTGATGTCTACCCCCGACCACGAGTACTACTTCAACAAAGGCGAGAAGAACGATGGCAACATCTACGGCAAAGTGAGCTACGACTTCTTCAAGGGGCTGAGCTTCTACGTCGACCTACAATATCGCCACGTGCTATACAAAATGCACGGCCCCACCGATAGCTACAGCTATGCGGAAGACGGCACAGCTACACAAGACGTGTACAACCTAAAGCAAACGTTCGACTTCTTCAACCCCAAAGCGGGCTTCGTCTACCAAATCAACCCTCACCACCAAGTGTATGTGTCGTATGCCATGACGCACAAAGAGCCCACGCGCAACGACTATGAGGACAACATCAACACCTCGCTCAAGGCTGAACGCTTGAACGATTGGGAACTTGGCTACAAATACGAAAGCGAGCACTTCTCGGCAGGCGTCAACTTCTACTACATGACCTACCGCGACCAGTTTGTGCTGACGGGCGAAATCAACCAGATTGGCGAGTTCATTGCCCGCAACGCTGGCAAGAGTTACCGCCGCGGCGTAGAGTTGCAAGCCGCTTGGAGTCCCGTGAAGTGGTTCCGTTGGGATGCCAACGCCACTTGGAGCCACAACCGCGCTAAGGACTGGAACGTAACGCTCGACAACGGCGAGGTAGTTTCGCTTGGCGACACTCCCCTCTCCTTCTCGCCCGACTTCATCTTCAACAACATCTTCACCTTCAACTACGCTGGCGTCAAGGCCTCCATCTCGAGCCAATACGTGGGCAAGCAACGCCTCACCAACACGGGCTTCGACTACTACGTGTGCGAGGAAGACAACGGCACGAAGAACGTGAGCATGGTGTTGAAACGTCACTTCATCACCAACCTCGACCTCAGCTACACCTTCCGCCTCAAAGGCATTAAGAGCATCACAGCTGGCTGCACCCTCTACAATCTGTTTAGTGCAAAATACTTCAACAACGGATGGTCAGCCCCCTCTTACAAACGCAATGCCGAGGGCAAGGTGATAGCCTACACGAGCAACGACCGCTACGAAACGGGCTACGCCGCTAGCGCACCTTTCAACGTGATGGGGCACCTCAGCTTCAACTTCTAAAAATCCTTACAACCTATGTTAACCATAGGGATGGGAATCGATGCTTACCTATAAAACGAGGTAGGCATCGCCCATCCCTTCTTTAGTTTGGTTTCCCCCTCTCTATATGCAATATCTCGACCTCATCACCACCATTCTCGGCCTCATCTACATAGCCCTAGAATATCGCGCCAGCATTTGGCTTTGGCTTGTGGGCATTGTGATGCCCGCTATGGACATAGCCCTCTACTGGAGCCACGGGCTCTATGGCGATGCAGCCATGGCCGTATACTACACCCTTGCTGCCGTCTACGGATATGCCATGTGGCGCTTCGCCAAAAAGCCTAAAATGGTCGCAGAGCAAACAAGCAGCAACACTTCTACAAGCAGCGAACTGCCCATTACGTCGATGCCTAACCGACTCTACATCCCCGCCATCGCCTTCTTTTTCGTGGCTTGGGCGGCCACTTGGTATGTGCTTCGCACCTACACCAACTCCACCGTGCCCGTGCTCGATGGCTTCACCAATGCTCTGAGTTTCGTAGGGTTGTGGGCCTTAGCTAGGAAGTATATTGAGCAATGGTTCTTTTGGATTGTGGTCGACATAGTGTCGTGCTATCTCTACGTGGGCAAAGGCATTCCATTCAAGGCCGGGCTCTACGGATTATATGTGGTGATAGCCGTGGCGGGCTACATAAAATGGAGGGAACAAAGCATATCTCAAAAAAAAGTAGTAAATTTGCCGTCAAAATCATAACACAACAAAAAAATAAACATTTACTCCAATGATTAAATCACAAGACATCAAGAAGGGTACTTGCATCCGTCTCGACGGCAAACTCTACTTCTGCATCGACTTCCTCCACGTAAAACCTGGTAAGGGTAACACCATCATGCGCACCACATTGAAGGACGTAGTCTCAGGTCGCGTATTGGAGCGTCGCTTCAACATTGGCGAAGCACTCGAAGACGTGCGCGTAGAGCGTCGCCCCTATCAATACTCTTACGCTGAAGGCGATCAGTATCACTTCCTCAACCAAGAAACTTGGGACGATGTAATCATCGAGAAGGATCTTATCACTGGCGTTGACTACATGAAGGAAGGCGACGTTTGCGAAGTAGTAAGCGACGCTTCAAGCGAAACTATCCTCTTCGCCGAAATGCCCGTGAAGACTCAGCTCAAGATTACTTACACTGAGCCTGGCCTCAAGGGCGACACCGCCACCAATGCCACCAAGCCCGCAACGCTCGAAACTGGTGTAGAAGTGCGCGTGCCTCTCTTCATCAACGAAGGCGAAATCATCGAAGTAGACACTCGCGATGGTTCTTACCTCAACCGCGTAAAGGCCTAAGGCTTTTCCACCTCGTAAGAACTGCGAAGATACTTTATTAAAAGAATATGCAGTGAAGCATGCCATAACCAGATGGCTGCCTCACTGCATATTCCTTTATATAATGTGGTAATTAACTCTACTTTTTGAACCTTATCTGCAAATTAAGTTTCATGCAGACATCATCATTCAAATCTTTATAAAGGCTACCAAAACCATAACGGCTTCTACTTGCCCTTTCAAATCGTGTGTTACTGTAAAGATAGTCCTCCACATCATTTTGATTGTAGAAATGATAGCAAACGATTTCTCCATCTTTTCGTACCACAAGGAAACCACCATTTGCCTCAAACTTACCCGTCCATTCCTTTCCAGGCGTCATGCCGAGAGCTGCGCTTAGAAGCAAAACCTTCATTTTATGCTCATAAAATTCGAGAACATTCTTACCTCCATAAGCAAAAGGATTTTCTTTAGCCACTTCTGCAACACAATAATCAATAGAAGAATTTGACTTTACACTATCTACCAACAGACAATCCGCAATAAATTGGGGCATACATATATCCAAGAATTGAAGATTGTTTCTAAAGACAGGATGGTCTATCTCCTTAAATACCAAGGAGCAACCTTTGTCGTACAATGATTTCAATCGATCCAAATGGCAGTCTATGCTATTTATCAAATCTACGTCCTCATCAGACAACTTAGTTCCAGTAACTTTATATGTAATATTGGTCGTTGTTCCAGCGTTAAGCAAAGTAGAAGCACTTCCTAATTGTGACTTAATACTGAAGCCTAACAGCGGAGTCATGTTTGTCCTTAAATCATGTATAACGATATGGATGTCTGCCTTGTCTGAAGAAGGGGCTTTGAGTTTTGTACAGCCAATTTCATGCATAAAGGCTTCCGTTTCTTGTAGTTCGAATGCACGCTTGCTTGCAGCTTTTATTTCAGAAAGAAGTTTTGAAGATTCTTCAACAAACTTATTCATAGAAATTCTTGCGTATTCACAACCATCCTCATTAACAACCACGATATTTTTGTCTACCTCAGGTTTATATTCGTATCGTTTGCTTTCTTCTCGAATAATGTTCAAGATAGGATAATACAAATCCAACTTGTTCATGTTTGCGTCGCCAGCGTGAACTTTGCCGTCACCCAATAATTTGAAAAGAGTATATATCTCACTCCATTCACCTTTATTTCCTGTTAGTGCCATATTCTATTTTTTGATTATTGTACAATACATTACAACGCCAAGAACCATCAATGTTCCCACACGTTCAAAACATCTTTATCATTCAATGTTTGGAGCAACTGTTTTGCCGTTGCTTGTATGGCTGGTACTGCAACACTATTGCCAAATTGTTTATACGCAGAAGCATCAGCAACGACTATCTTAAAATTGTCAGGATAGCCTTGCAAACGAGCCCATTCACGTGGTGTCATTTTGCGCCAACCCATTTTATTGACCTCTCCTTTAATTCGTGTTGTCGGCGTCAAATCTTTTTGGCGAAAATCAATGACAAGATTGCTTTCTCGTCCCATTCCACCTACAACAATGGCGTGTGCGATGCCATCATCGGGTATAATGTCATATCCGAACCCGTTACCTTTTGCTTCATGACGTGCTTTGTGCCTTTTCAGAGTTTCAATATATGTAGTAGAAAGATAGTATTTCGCAGGTACAGGGTTCTCTTCACGAACATCTATCCATTTCTTTGTAACCTCTTTTTGTTCAGGGTAAGAAAAATCCTCTTTCTTTATACCCAAATCTTTTCTAAATCCAACTATATAGATTCTTTCACGATGCTGTGGCACCCCGAAATACATCGCATTGACAAGTTGTGGGTCTGGTACTACATAACCAACCTCGTCAAGGGTGTTAAGAATAGTCTTAAAGGTTCTTCCCTTATCATGTATCATAAGTCCCTTGACATTTTCAAGAAAGAATGCCTTGGGCTGGTATCGGCGAAGTATTTCTGCCACATCGAAAAACAATGTACCACGAGTTTCCTCAAACCCTAACCGTTTACCTGCCAACGAAAATGCCTGACATGGAAAACCAGCACAAAGGATGTCAAAACCTTTAGGGATTTTATTCTTCGTGCTTTCTTTTGTTATGTCCCCAAAGGGTACATCGCCGTAATTGGCATAGTAAGTCTTTCTGGCCTGTTCGTCCCATTCTGATGAAAATACACATTCTCCGCCAAGATTCTGAAACGCCATCCTAAAACCACCTATACCAGCGAACAAATCTATGAATGTAAATTTAGGGCTCTTCAACGCTTGAAATGGAGCTTCAAACAAATCTGGGAACAAAAAGGTTTGATATCCAGCAGGACTTTCTGAAACCCCTTCAAAATCCTTGGGCTTTTGTTGTTTTACACCCTTAACGTATTCATACCACAGATTCAATATATCCTCTGCTTGTCGAGCATAAGGCATATCTACGTTTTTGTTGCGCAACTGCAAATAATGTGTTATTAAAGCAGCCTGATCTACAAAAGAAATTACATTACCATTCTCATCGAGAGTCTCTCGTCCGTATATCTGAACTTTATCTGCTTTCTTCTTACAGAAATCAAACAACGAAAATTCTTTCTTCATTTATTTTAGATGATCTTTTACTAAGTCCACTAGCTTGGTTTACAAATCATTTATGCAGATTGTCTGATGCATTCTCCTCCGAGGATTACTGCTCCATTTCGAGCAAAGTGCAATCGAATACTTTTTGCAACCGTTAAGTCAAACGACCACGTTACATAGCTCTTGTCTACCATGAACGAATAGCTTTTCACGAACTAGGGTATATTGTTCTTTTCAGCCATTATACTAGCTACTAAAGCATCCCAACCCATATATAATATAATAGGGTGGGAAGGACAATAAGTCAAAAATAATTTGGACTTAGCTAGTGCTAACAAACTGAGTTTCGAACTAGAGTCGCACTTATCGTTATAGATGCTAAATTCGGTAATTTTTCTGAAATAGCCAACCTTCCAAGCGATAAATCTCGCATCAACAGCAATTAGTTTAAGAAAAGCGTTCATTGTATAGCATTATGCTCAGTAAGCTTGAGGACATTGACTTCCAAGCCTACATAGCCTAATCGAGGATGCATATTTCCTAGCCGCCTAAGCGTTTTTCCTAGCCGCCTAAGCGTAATTCCCTAGTGGCCTAATCAGAAAAACTAACGGCCTAATCCGAAATATTTATAGTCTTAACATATTTTCTCACTCTTATTAACCTATTTTCTTTAGACGTCTAGCTTGCATTGATGCAAGGAGGATTCACTCCCTATCTAAGACATTTCTTACTACCAGAAAGTTTAGTACCACTAAATGCTGTTGCTTGCACTTATTGCTTACACTCATACTGATTTTCAATCGTTTCATGAGTGTAAGCAGCAAATTTCGTTGCCTACATAATCACCCCGCTCCCTCACTTGAGCTTCGAAGAAAATAAAAAGGGAATAAGATGGGGATAAAATGGGAACATTAGGGGGATAAAAAGGGGATATAGAGGGGATAAAAAGGGGATATAGGGTGCTGCCGAGTGCAAGCAATTTATTTTACTGCTTACACTACTGAAACATCTGATATTCAATGGTAGTGCAAGCAGTTTGTGCAAGCAACAGCAGTTGGTATACCGAAATTTCCTGGGGGGATATATGCAGAAATGGAGAGGTAGCGTTTCCTTGCATCGACAAAAGTGGCCAAACTAGGAGAAAAGAACAACGTTGACGAGTGCACTCATCAGTTAATAGAGCTTAATTTCTAATTTAAGACTAAAGACGAAATCTGTTATCCCTAGTTGTCTACACTATCGTTATATTTTTTTCGACAATGAGAGACAATCTCATTCGAGCCGAAGGCTATTTTAGTACGAAGACACCCTATGCGGAAAGCAGTCTGACTATTTACTGTGTAACAAGGGAGCAAGATGAATGTTTGCAAGAAAATCATTAACTTTGTAGCATCAATCTTACGAAGCGAACTTTCCAGACCTTCGCTCTGAGCAAGAGTTTCCCTCATCACCCCAACACGAACGAAGCATGAAGCTATCTATCATCATACCCGTCTTTCGCACCGAGCACACTCTAGCCCGATGCGTAGAGAGCGTGTTGGCTCAGAAGCTGGAGGATTGGGAACTCTGGCTTGTGGATGACGGTAGCGACGACCAAGCACCGAAACTTTGCGACGACTATGCGCAGCGAGATGAGCGCATCCACGTGATTCATCAACAAAACCAAGGGCTTGGTCCCGCTCGCAATGCGGCACTCGAAAAGGTTCGGGGAGAGTATGTGCTCTTCGTTGACTCCGACGACTATTTGGCCAGCGACACACTTCGCCCCTTGGTAAGGCTGATGGACGAGGCGGAGAGGGAAGTAGCCTTCGTGGAGTTTCCCATCTATCAATGGTACGGAAACGCTGAAAAGCAAGAGTTGCTCTCCGTGGGCAATCGTCGCTATGAGGGACGGTGGGACTGGTGGTTCAACGCGCAAGGCTACGCCCACTGCTATGCTTGCAACAAACTGTTTCGGCGCAGTGCCATCGGAACGACAAGGTTTAGGAATAAAAAATTTGAGGACGCTTTCTTCCTAAGCGACCTCTTCCGCCAACCCCTTGTGAGCCTCAGCAGCGAGCAAGGGCTCTACTACTACTGTCACAACGAGCAAGGCATCACCATGCAAGCTCGCCGCTCGCTCAGCGATTTGCTCGAAGCGCACACCGCAGTGATGGAAGCACTGCACTGGAGAAAGCCCGAAGGCATTGCGCCACGACTTTTCAACGACTACTGTGCACACGTGCTGAATGTGCAAATCGATGTATTCCGCTTCGCCCAAGGCAAGGTGCTGCTCCATCGCTTGCCCGCTCACCACACCCCAAAGCTCTTGGGGCAACGGCTGCTAGGCATGCGCCTATTCTGCCTCATCTTCAACCTTATTCGTCGCCTATGCAAGCCCCACCTTTAATCACGTTTATCGTGCCCGTCTACCACATCCCCGATGCGCTGCTTTGCGAATGTTTGCAAAGCCTTTTCCGTGTGGAGCTAAAGCCCGAGGAGCGCGAAATCATTGTGGTGGACGATGGTAACGACTACGACATCACCCACTCGTGGAGCGAAGAGTGGCGAAGAAACATTCACTGCATTCATCAAGCGAACCAAGGGCTGTCGGTGGCGCGCAACGTAGCGTTGAAGCAGGCACACGGAAAGTACATTCAGTTCGTCGATAGCGATGACTACCTACTGCCTTCACTCTACGGCAAAATCTTGCGCCTTGCCATAGAAAATGATGCCGACCTCCTGTCGTTCCACTTCTTTTCCACTCCTCAGCAACAGCATTTGGCTTTTGACAAGGGATGGTGTGGGCCAATCACGGGAGCGGAGTTTATGGAGCACCACAACCTACGGCCAGCGGCTTGGGCCTACCTTTTCAAATGCAACATTCTTGGTGAATTGCAATTTACGCCCCATTTGCTACACGAGGATGAAGAGTTCACCCCACAGATTTTCCTTAAAGCCAAGCGCACGTTTCACACCACGGCCACCCCTTATTATTATAGGAAGCGAAGCGGCTCCATCACGCACGACGAAGCCTCAAACTACCTCACGAAGCATGCACCTTGCGTGGAAAACATTCTTAGCAAACTGCATACGCTGCCCGTAGCCCCTCAGCAACGAGCCGCCCTAGGCCGACGGGTGTCGCAACTCACCCTCGACTACGTCTACAACCTCATGCGCTACACGCATAGCCCCAAGGAGGTTAATCGAGCACTGCAACGGCTACGCCACCTCGGCGTTTACCCCACAGAGCGGCGGTTCTATAATGCAAAGTATGCCTTGTTCCGCAGTATGGTGGGCTTTGCTCCCACCCGATATTTATTAACTCTACTCCTACGATAAGCATGAAGATATTGTTGATAGGCGAATATAGCAACGTTCACTGGACACTGGCCGAAGGGCTGCGAGAGCGCGGCCACCAAGTGACCGTGTTGTCGAACGGCGACTTTTGGAAGAACTATCCGCGCGATCTCTCGCTCGTTCGCCAAGAGGGGCGATGGGGTGGAGTGAAATACACGGCTCAACTGCTTCGACTGCTGCCGAAACTCCGAGGCTACGACGTAGTGCAGCTCATCAATCCCCTATTTATAGAACTTAAGGCCGAACGCATTCGCCCCATCTACCGCTACCTTCGTCGCCACAATCGCTGCATGGTGCTAGGAGCCTACGGCATGGACTATTATTGGGTAAACGGCTGCAACCAGCGGCCTTTTATCTTCAGATATAGCGACTTCAACCTTGGAGACGTCCTTCGCCACAATGCGGATGCCGAAAAGGAGCGAGTCGACTGGCTCAACTCGCCCAAAGCGCGGCTCAACCAACTGATTGCCAACGATTGCGACGCCATCGTGGCGGGGCTCTACGAATACTGGCGTTGCTACGAACCGATTTTCCAAAAGAAAACAGAGTTCATCCCCTACCCCATCAACACCGACGCTCCCCAACCGCAAGCCTCGCTCTATAAGCAGGACGAGCCCGTGCGCATTTTCATCGGCATTAGTCGCTCACGCAGCGAATATAAAGGTACGGACATCATGCTGAAAGCAGCTCAAGCCCTAAAGCAAGCCTACCCTAAGCAAGTGGAGCTACTCGTGGCGGAGGGCATCCCCTTTGCCGACTACTGCCAACTCATGCAGAGCGGGCACCTCATTCTTGACCAACTTTATGGCTACACGCCCGCCATGAATGCGCTACAAGCCATGACTCAACGCCTCGTCTGCGTAGGCGGCGGTGAGCCTGAGGGCTACGATTTGCTCGGCGAAAAACAACTTCGCCCAATCATCAACGTGGAACCAAGCGAGCTGCAAGTTTACCAAGCCTTAGAGCAACTCGTGCTTCACCCCGAGCGCATAGCTCCCTTGCAGCTGCAGAGCGCAGACTACGTGGAGAAGCACCACCATTACGTAAAAGTGGCCGAACGCTACGAGCATCTTTACCAACAACTGTTGCTACATTAAGCAAGAAGTGTTAACTTTGCTCTTAATAATTATTTCAACATACCTTCCCATCCTATGAATGCAAACGAACAAACCTTACAACAAATAGAACGCGCTCTGCGTAAAGCCGCTTCAAAGTTCGACCCCGCAGCAGATTGCCCACCGCTCACTGACTTGCTGATCCAAGTAATTCAAGAAAGTGGCGAGCTGCGCATCTACGACGACGATGACAACGAACTCACCCGCTGCGTTGTGGAGGAATGGATTGGCAACAGCGACGAGCAATTCTACACAAACATTCAGCCCATCCTCACGCAAGTGATTAGCCAACTGAAGGAGGTGACGGAGAACGTGGCCGTGCTGAAGCCCTACTCCTACGTGCTTATCGGCGAAGACCACGAAACTATTGCCGACCTCTACCTCGTGGACGACAACACACTCGTACTCGATGAAGAACTCATGAAAGGGCTTGACGACGACCTCGACCATTTCTGGGACGAACTCGAGAAGAAAGGCGACAACTAGTTTTCCTCGCTCCGTATAAATTCGCTTCTACTCCTTAACATCCTCATACCTACATTCTCTTTTATGAATCTACTTAAGAAGCTGACTCTGGCTACGCTCGCCCTTTGCAGCACGTTGCTCTCAGCGCAAAATTCTACACTCTCGCTCATTCCACAGCCCGCCCATCTCACTCAGAGCGAAGGCCAATTCCAGTTCACCCCCCTCACCCGCACCTCGGCCGATGCCTATGCAGGCGATAGCATCAGCACACAGCTCTCGCAGTTTGAGCAAAAGATGCAGCAATGCACTGGCACAACGTTTAAGCGCGTAAAGAAAGGGGCGGCTCTGCAACTCAAACTCAACACCTCGCTCGGAGCCGAAGCCTATAAGCTGCAAGTGCAGCCCACACAAGTGACCATTGAGGCCGCTCGCCCCGCAGGCTTCTTCTATGCACTGCAAACCTTGCAACAACTGCTCCCCTCTCGCAGTGTGTTGGCTGGCGCAAAGAACGATAGCATCACAGCATGGACGCTCCCCGTGGTCAACATCGAAGACGAGCCACGCTTTGGTTGGCGAGGCTTCATGCTCGACGAAGGCCGCCACTTCTATGGCACAAAGGAGATTAAGAAGATTATCGACCTAATGGCCGCCTACAAGATGAACCGCTTCCATTGGCACCTCACCGAGGATCAAGGGTGGCGCATCGAAATCAAGAAATACCCCCGTCTCACCCAGGTGGGAGCCTGGCGCAACAGTAAGGTGCTTGGTTGGGGCGAAACGAAGCCCGATGGCGAGCGCTATGGTGGCTTCTACACGCAAAGCGAAGCGCTCGACATCGTGGCTTACGCTCGCGAGCGTTTCATCGAAATCGTGCCCGAGGTCGACATCCCTGGCCACTCGCAAGCGGCCGTAGCCTCCTATCCCGAATTCTTGGCGTGCGACCCCGAGCAACCCCACGACGTGTGGCTCTACCAAGGAGTGTCGCCCGACGTGATTAACGTGTCGAACCCTCAAGCCGTGCAGTTTGCCAAAGATGTGGTGGACGAACTCACCGCCATCTTCCCCTTCGGCTACTTACACCTCGGCGGCGACGAATGCCCCGTGCAGAAGTGGCAAGCCAACAAGCAATGCCAAGAGCAACTCAAAGAATTGGGCTCTACTAACTACCGCGACTTGCAAATCAATTTCTACCGTCAAATTAAGCAGCACATTGCTCAAAAGCCAAAGGCCGAGCAGCGCCAACTCATCTTCTGGAACGAGGTGCTCCACGGCAACACGGCCTCACTGGGCAACGACATCACCATTATGGCCTGGGTGGGAGCCGATGCCGCAGCTAAGGATGCCGCTCAGCGTGGTTTTCAAACCATTCTCTCGCCCCAAATTCCCTACTACATCAATCGCCGACAGAGCAAGGACACTTGGGAACCACGCTCGCAAGGATGGGGCAACGAAACGGTGGAAGCCGTGTACAACTACGTGCCGATGAAGGGCATTGACAGTTCGCTACAGTCGCACTACCTCGGTGTACAGGCCAACTTTTGGACGGAATGGGTGGAGCACCCCGAAACGGTGGAATACCTCATGTTTCCCCGCCTAGCCGCCGTGGCCGAGGCTGGATGGACACCCCAAGCGCAACGCAGCTACCCCAACTTTCTGCAACGCTTGCAAGCCGAGCCTACCTTCTACGATGCAGCGGGCGTGAACTACGGAAAGCACGTTTTTAGCAAGTAATTCACGCTTGCGCCGCCCTAATGGCTTTGAATCATATATCTCATTAGACCTTAAAAAACTATTATAGGCGTATGCTTAAGACTCTTCATCTTGGGCATACGCCTATAAACTATTCTTCTAGACTTATTCTATATGTGCTCTCAAATTTGCTCTACTCTTCCTCAGCATGTTCTGTTAACCACAAATGATAGAAAGCGATAGATATAGCAAACTGCACACCCATATCCTCTATCACCTTCTTTGCTGAAGGATTACGTAGAAACTTTTGATATTTTTTTTCGCTAACGAGTATGGAGTTTTTGCATAACTCATCCACATACTTCGATATATCGTTGTTATAATCTTTAGTTATATCCTTGAAGAACAACGGTTTGTTCGTCGATACTTTATCAAAAGCAATCAATTGAGAAGTTAATTCTTTTCTAATACTCTTACTATTGGGATATTTTCTTCGAAATGAACGATAGGATGACTTAAAAATGCTTCTAAGCGAATCGGGAAATAACCTATCATCGTAATGTCTGAATGCCGTAGAAAATCCACGCTGAGTCCCTATTAATTCAGTTGGAGTGTAATCACGAACTGGACCCTCTTTTGTATAATCTGCAGAATAATGTCCCCAATTAATTCCCAGATCCTTCTTAAAAACATACCGCCCACCACCGATGCTATCCTTATCATACGAACTCATGTATTCGTATAATGTCTGTAGAAGTTGCAGTGGATAATGTTGCACAAACGTTTTCGACAAATAGTTGTCATAAGCATTGATATCACTTAATGTGACAGATTGAGCCCTAAGATTCAGACTCTGCAACATTAACAGGAAAAAGAGACATAAGTATTTCATAACTTTATACTATCATTGCTAAAAGTTCGAACTGTACATTTAAATATACACTATGAAAAGCTACTATAGTGAAGTATTTCCATTGCGTAAAGATGTTTTCTATAATTATTCTAGCAGCCAACTATGCGGAAATGTAACACTTCCATCAGCACTGATGATAAAAGGCAATTCTTCACTGCCCTGACTTGTGTCTTCAAGCCAATACAAATCACCAATAGTGAGAGATAGAGCGGGAAGACGGTTTGTTCTTGCAATACCAAGCCAAGCCTCTTCCCATCCATTGTCTGTGTAATGATGAAGGACGTAGAAGTCATTGGGTTTTACATGGTTATCTGCATTCTTAATCATATAGCGTAGTCGCTCCACACGCTGTGGTTCTTTTAATTTTAGTGTAACATTTGGCCATGCGCTAGGGGCTGTCTGCACATTCCCATCATATTCAGCCTTAGTTTGAGACTTTTCTAAAGGCATATCAAGGAGACGAGTATATAAAGAATCCTCCTTTGTTATACCATCAAGTGATGTTGGGTTGGTAATATTTGTATATCCATAAGCCTTCTTTGTATATCCATAAGCCTTCCCCATGCTTGCTATTAGCATAAGAACAATTGAAAAGGTTAATGTTCTGCCCATTTTTTATTTTATTTGACCGCAAAAATATGGAATAGGAAAAAAATTCTTATGGTTAAATTGTGTTTTTTTATGGTAGTTTTATTAATTAGTAGTAATATTCGCCCATTTTTCATGAAAGAACTTTGTATTTTTTTATTAAGTAAAAACCGAGAGAATACATGAAGGACGTAAAGTTAGAAAAGAAAAGAATTCAAAAGTATGGAATGGTTCTTGACCAATATGCTTGCAGTTCCGATTTATTGCTTTTTGCAGGCAATGCAAATCAATACATGAACAAGCACATATATACACACACGTACTACCTATTATATTGGGCTAAATCCGAAGGAGGCTTACACACCATAGATTTTGAGGAATACCCAATAAGAAAAAATGAAATATACTTTTTTCCTCCACACCAGATACATAAGGTCTCTGGTAGAAATGATTGTCTAAAAAGCGACATGGTAATCCTCTTTACCGAGAATATGCTAAACTTTCTACCAGTGTACGTTTCGAACTTTATTCGCTATGAGCTATATAGAGGCTTTGGCAATGGAATCATCGCAAAAATAGATGAGCACATAGAGCCATTACTAAATCAGTGGATTAATCAACTCACCCTAGTTACGAGTGAAGATAAATTAGACAAAAAATATTTCTACTCTACCTTTGCCTCAGCTATTTTTTTGATGCTAAAGTACAAAGCTACTTGGAACGTAAAAATTGAATATAATCCGTCAGTAGAAGCAAGCATTTTCTATCAATTTAGGAATATTGTCGAAGAAAATATTACAACTAACCACAAGGTGGAGGAATATGCAGAAATGCTAGGAGTAACTACAACTAGATTAAACATAGTAATTAAAGAAGTCATTGGCATCAGTCCTAAACAATATATTAAAAACAAATTAATTATAATTGCAAAACATCTCCTTGCAGAGAACATCTATACTGCCAAGGAGATTGCTAGCAAGTTAGGATTTAACG
>CAVFOF010000014.1:0-22448 GCA_963623895.1 bacterium | reverse complement strand
GTATGCCTCCCACCTCGGGTATCGGCATCGGTATTGACCGCTTGACAATGCTCATGACGGGACAAACGCAAATTCAGGAAGTGCTCTTCTTCCCCCAAATGCGCCCCGAGAAGAAAGCTCCCCGCGACGCTGCCGCCAAATATGTAGAAGCAGGCATTGCCGAAGAACTCGTCCCCATCCTTCAGAAAGTGGGCTACTACTTGGTAAGCGACTTGAAGGACGTGAAAGCGCAAAAGATTCAGCAGCAAATTGGCGAGGTTATCAAAAAGTTCAAACTCGACATTGCCAAGCCTAGCGTACAGGACATTGAAGCTTGGAACGTCTAAGGTTTGTAACTTTTGTAACTCTTATATATTAAGGAAGGAGAGAAAGCAAGCACTGCACTCTCTCTTCCCTTAAAATGCTCATTCTCGAAGCACGAAGAAGATATGCAATGAAGCAGAAGGAAGTCGCTACGCCACTTCTATTAACTGCAACAAAGAACCATACGCACACGCACCATGTACGATTTAGGGAACATAGCCGTAATGGGCAGTGGCAGTTGGGCCACAGCCATTGCCAAGATGCTACTTGAAAAAGTGGAGCATCTGCATTGGTATATGCGTCGGCAAGACGCCATTGACGACTTTGTGCGCACGGAGCACAACCCATCGTATCTGCGTAGCGTACACTTCGACGTTTCTCGCATCACCTTCTCCACCGACATCAACGAAGTGGTGCGCAACTGCCACACCTTGGTGTTCGTCACCCCCTCACCCTACATCAAAAACCACTTGCGAAAGCTTAAGGTAAAGCTTCACGACAAGTTTATCATCACCGCCATCAAGGGCATTGTGCCCGACGAAAATCTGGTTTGTTCCGAATTTTTCCGTGTGGTCTACAACGTGCCCGATGAAAACCTTGCCGTACTAGGCGGCCCAAGCCATGCCGAGGAGGTGGCACTAAATCGCCTCACCTATCTCACCGTGGGTTGCTCCGACAAGAATAAGGCCTCCGCCTTTGCCGAAACCATCGCCTCGAGCTACGTGAAGACGAAGACGGCCTCCGACGTGATAGGCATAGAGTATGCCTCAGTATTGAAAAACGTCTACGCCATCGCAGCAGGCATTTGCAACGGTTTGAAGTATGGCGACAACTTTCAGAGCGTGCTGATGTCGAATGCCGTGCAGGAGATGAGCCGCTTCCTCAAAGCCGTCTACCCCATCGACCGCAACGTCTACGATAGCGTCTATTTGGGCGATTTACTCGTAACGGGCTACTCCAACTTCTCGCGCAATCGCGTATTTGGCACGATGATAGGCAAAGGCTATAGCGTGAAGTCGGCACAGATTGAAATGGAAATGATAGCCGAGGGATACTACGGCACGAAATGCATGAAGAACATCAACAAACTCTATCATGTGAACATGCCCATCCTCGATGCAGTCTACAACATTCTCTACGAGCGCATTTCGCCTAGCATCGAGATTAAGTTGCTCACCGATTCGTTCAGATAATTCTTCGTTCACCCCCTAATGAAGCCTCACACAATCCTTGAGCTATGTGAGGCTTCTTTCTTTTACCCCCATGTTCAGCATACAACGTTACACCCCGAGCCATCAAGAAGAATGGAATAGCTTTTTGGAGCAAACGAAGAATGGTCATTTTCTCTTCCACCGTGGCTACATGGACTACCATAGCGACCACTTCCACGACCATTCCCTGCTCGTGTACCACGATAGCAGACTCTATGCGCTACTACCAGCCAACGAAGCTGACGGCACGCTCTATTCCCACCAAGGACTCACCTATGGCGGACTGCTCACTACCGCAAAAACCACAGCCGAAGGGGTGTGCCAAGTGTTCGATGCTATCAACAGCTATCTTCGCACACAAGGCATTCACAAAGTTGTTTACAAAGCTATTCCGTGGAACTATTTTCAGCAACCCGCAGACGAGGATCTCTACGCCCTCATCAACGTGTGTCATGCTCAACTCTGCTTGCGCAATCTTGCTAGCGTGGTCAGTCCGCTCCGCAATTTACGATGGCAAAAAGACCGTCAATATTGCGCCAATAAAGCTGGGCGACAAGGCTTCAGCATAGAGCAATCCACTGACTTTGCCGCCTTTTGGCAAGTGCTCACCGACAATTTGATGCACACCTACCAAGCTCGCCCCGTCCACACTTTAGCCGAGATCGAATTGCTCCACGCTCGTTTCCCCGAAAACATATTGCTCTATGTGGTCAAGCAAGCGGAGCAGATAATGGGCGGCACCGTGCTCTACCTCATGCCCACCGTGGTTCACACCCAGTACATCTCGGCCTCATCCGAGGGCAAAGAGAAGCACGCACTCGATCTCCTTTTCCGCCACCTACTTTCGCTCCCAGAGTTTAAGGGGCGTTGGTTCGACTTCGGCACGTCAAACGACGACACTGCCCTACGCCTCAACACCTCGCTTATCCATCAAAAAGAAGGCTTTGGCGGCCGTGGCATTTGCTACGACTGGTACGAATGGCAACTCTAAACGTCTAAAAACTCAGCACAAATTTAGATTAATCTAAGCACAAAATTGGGGGCGATGCGTCCCCGCGTCGGCGCAAGCAGCAACGCTAGAAGCCATATCAGTTTGAATACTAATACTATCAAATATTTGTTTCAGTTTTTCTAGCGTTTCTTCTTGCGCCGATGCGGGGACGCATCGACCCCAACTTTTTGGTCGAAAGGGCTCGAAAGGAAGCAAGGAATAAAGAAAAATACCATACGGCGTACAATTAAACCGAAAAACTTGCCACACCTCACAAAAAAGCGTAATTTTGCAAGCAAATTACCCTAATCGGTAAAACCCCAAAAATTAACATTGACAAATACAAAAACAACGATATGTCCTCAACAAAGAAAATTAAAACCGCATTGGTATCGGTTTTCCACAAAGATGGTCTTGAAGAGCTCCTAGCCAAGCTCCACGAAGAAGGAGTAAAATTCCTCTCAACTGGAGGTACTCAAAAGTTTATTGAAGAATTAGGCTACCCCTGTCAAAAGGTGGAAGACGTGACCACTTACCCCTCCATCCTCGGTGGACGCGTAAAGACGCTTCATCCCAAAATTTTCGGTGGCATTCTCGGACGTCGCAGCCTTGAGGACGACCAAAAGCAAATGGCCGAATACGAGATTCCCGAAATCGACCTCGTGATTGTTGACCTCTATCCCTTCGAGCAAACCGTGGCAAGCGGTGCGAGCGACGCTGACATCATCGAAAAGATTGACATAGGTGGCATCTCACTCATCCGCGCTGGAGCAAAGAATTTCAACGACGTGGTTATCGTGCCCTCTAAGGCCGAATACAAGCCCTTGCTCGATCTCATCAACAAGAATGGCGCACAAACCGAGTTGGAAGATCGCAAATGGTTCGCCACTAAAGCCTTTGGCGTAAGCAGCCACTACGACACGGCCATCCACGCTTGGTTTAATAAATAAGAAGGAGAAACTTGGCGAGACCCCACTCGCCATCCCCTTCGACACAACAAACAGACATTTCTTTTAGCTAGGAAACGAGCGACAGTTGTTTTTTTAGAAAAGATACGCCCCATCGGCTCTCTCCCCACTCGCCCCTAGCCTCATCCTTATTCCACACACGATATGGGATTTTTCTCAAAGTTCTTTTCGTTTACACAAGAGTTGGCCATTGACCTTGGCACTGCCAACACCATCATCATTGCCGATGGTGAAATCTCAGTGAACGAGCCTTCAGTGGTGGCACTCGACGCACACAGCGACAAGATGATTGCCGTGGGCGAGGAAGCCAAGCGAATGTACGAAAAGACGAACAACAAGATACAAGTAATCCGTCCCCTTCGCGACGGTGTGATTGCCGACTTCAATGCTTGCGAGCAGATGATGCGCGGCCTCATCAAGAAGGTGCATTCGGGCAAACGCTTATTTTCTCCCTCACTGCGCATGGTTATCGGTGTGCCTAGTGGTTCTACCGAAGTGGAACTGCGTGCCGTGCGCGACTCTGCCGAGCATGCTGGCGGACGCGACGTGTTCTTGCTCTATGAACCTATGGCAGCAGCCATCGGTATCGGCATTGATGTGAATGCGCCCGAAGGCAACATGATTGTCGACATAGGTGGTGGCACCACGGAGATTGCCGTTATCTCGCTCGGAGGCATCGTTTCGAACAACTCCATCAAAATGGCAGGCGACGATTTCACTAGCGACATTCAAGAGTACATGAGCCGTCAGCACAACGTGCGAGTGAGCGAACGTATGGCCGAGCGCATCAAGATTAACGTTGGTGCGGCACTGACCGACCTTCCCAATCCGCCCGAAGACTACGTGATTCACGGCCCGAACCGCATCACAACCATGCCCATGGAGGTGCCTGTGTGCTACCAAGAAATAGCTCACTGCCTGGAAACGTCTATCGCCAAAATAGAGCAAGCCGTAATCAACGCCCTCTCCAACACGCCCCCCGAGCTTTATGCCGACATCGTGAAAAACGGCATCTACCTCACTGGTGGCGGTGCCTTGCTACGCGGCCTCGACAAACGCTTGAGCGACAAAATCAACATTCCCTTCCACGTGGCCGAAGACCCCCTCCTCTGCGTGGCCAAGGGTACGGGCATTGCACTGAAAAACGTGGAGAAATTCACCTTCTTGATGCGATAAAAGAGAGGACGAGAGGGGGCAGACGTTTTCCCTCTCAGCCAAACAATTCTAGAAAATATCTTTACACAAGAGTGGCTTTGCCTTGTCGGGTATCCCCTAATCCTTGTTCACTGCAACGGAATAGACTAGATACGAGGAGGCAAGGTCATTCGTGTTTATATACAACAAGGATATAGTACGATATGAGTGACAACACTCCTAAAAACAGCCTCGTCAGCTTTACGGCCAAATACAGCCATCTGGCCTTGTTTGTTGTGCTCGAAGTGGTAAGCCTCGTGTTACTGTTTCGCTTCAACAATTATCAAGGTAGTGTCTACTTTAGTGCGTCCAACTCGCTCGTAGCCCAAATTAACGGAGCCTACTCAGCCACGGAGAGTTTCGTGAAGCTACAAGAGGTTAATCGTGACCTCACGGCACAAAACATTGCCCTGCAACGCGAAACTGAACAACTGAGACAAGCCCTCACCACGGCCACGAAAGAACCAACGCAAACGGAGAAACTAATGCGCGAGCATTTAGTGGGCTACCAAATGACGCCCGCAACCGTGGTGTCAAACAGTGCGGAACGCACCAACAACTACCTCGTCATCGACCGCGGCGATCAAGACGGCATCCGTCCCGAAATGGGCGTAGTGGGCGGAGGCGGCGTGGTGGGTATCGTCTACCTCACGGGGCCGCACCATTCGCTAGTCATCCCCGTCACGAATCGCAAGTCGAGCATCAGTTGCCGTGTGCGTGGCCAAAACTATTTTGGCTATCTGCAATGGGATGGCTCAAGCATGCTCAGTGCTTACGTCGACGATGTGCCGCGCTATGCCAAGGTGAAGGTGGGACAAGCCGTGGAAACAAGCGGCTACTCTGCCGTATTTCCCCCCGGCATCTTCGTGGGACGTGTGCGAAAGATTAGCAATTCGGCTGACGGACAATCCTACCGCCTCGACGTAACGCTTGGCACCGACTTTGCCAACCTGCGCGACGTGCTCGTTGTGACCACTCCCTACAAAGCCGAAATCGACACGCTGCAAGTGCATGCCCAACAAATGGATGATAACATTCAAATGGGGCATTAGCTTATCCAGCTGAACCTACACCTATATAATATATAGTATGAAATTTCAAACCATCACTTCGCGCTCTGGGTGGTTCATTCTTTTGGTATTGCTGCAAGCCTTGGTGTTCAACCACGTACACATCTTCGGCTATGCCACCCCCATGCCCTATGTGTTTTTCTTGCTCATTCTGCCAAGCGACACCCCCCGTTGGGCCTCGGTAGCATTGGCCTTTGCCCTCGGCTTGTGTGTGGATCTCTTCACCAACACACCAGGCCTTGCGGCCAGTTCGCTCTGCCTCATCGGCCTCATCGCCCCCCTACTGCGCAACGTGTTTGCTCCCAAAGATAGCAGCGACAGCTACGTGCCCTCACACAAGACGATGGAGTGGAGCGGTTTCGGCAAATATGCCTTCTTCAACGTGCTCATCTATTGCCTCGTGTTCTTCTGCCTCGAGGCGTTCTCCTTCTTCGATTGGCAAGTGCTCGCCATCAACATCGTGGGAAGCACCCTGCTCACCACGCTCTTCGTGGTGGCCATGGAACTGATACGCAACAAGTAACCCCCCTTCTTCGAAAAACATGCCCAACGCCAATAGTTTTGAACTTCGGAAATACGTGGTAGGCGGTGTAGCCATTGGCATCATCTTGGTGTACATCATCCGCCTGTTCACCCTGCAACTATGGAGCGACGACTACAAAAAGAATGCCGACTCCAATGCCTTCCGAAAAGACATACAGTATCCCTCGCGTGGCCTCATTCTCGACCGCAAAGGGCGCATCCTCGTCTACAACGAACCGTCGTACAACATCATGGTGGTGATGAACGACCAGCGCGGTGTGGACACCCTCGACTTTTGCCAAACCATCGGCATCACGAAGGAATACTACATTCAGCGCATGGCGGAGATAAAAGACCACAACAAAAACCCTGGCTACTCACGCTACACACCGCAACTCTTCATGGCGCAAATCCCCGCCCAAGAGTTCTCGCTCTTCCGCGAAAAACTTTTCCGTTTCAAGGGATTTAGCGTGGAGAAACGCTCCACCCGCCAATACACGAGCGGCATTGCAGCCCACCTACTTGGCGACGTAGGCGAAATCAACGAAAAGGAACTAAAGAACGACTCGCTGAAATACTATGCCTCGGGCGACTACATCGGCAAACTCGGTGTGGAGCGTGCCTACGAGGAGCAACTGCGTGGCGAAAAGGGCATGCGCATCATGCTGCGCGACGTGCGTGGCCGCACTCAGGGCCACTACCAAAACGGCAAATACGACAAACAGGCACAACCGGGAAAGAACATTACGCTAAGCATCGACAAGGATGTGCAAGCCCTAGCCGAACGACTGCTCGAAGGGAAGAAAGGAGCCATCGTGGCCATTGAGCCCTCCACGGGCGAAGTGCTTTGCTTAGCCTCTGCCCCGAGCTACGACCCCCGCAACATGATTGGTCGCGACCGTGGTAAGAATCACGCACTGCTCGAAAGCGACCCCAAGCGTCCGTTACTCAACCGCGCCATCATGGGCACCTATCCTCCTGGCTCTACGTTTAAAATAACGCAAGCCTTGCTCGGTCTGCAAGAGGGAAGCATCGACCCACAAGTAAGTTTCCCCTGTCACCACGGCTTCAACTACAAAGGTCTCCACGTGGGCTGCCACGGACACGCCTCCCCCATCAACCTTGTGCCAGCCATCGGCACCTCGTGCAACTCCTACTTCTGCTGGAATCTCTTCCGTTTGCTTAGCAACAAGCGTAAATATGGCTCTGTGCAGAAAGCCATGACCGTGTGGAAAGACTACCTCGTACGCATGGGCTACGGATACAAACTGGGCATTGACCTACCCGGCGAGAAGCGTGGTATGATTCCGAATGCCGACTACTACGACAAGGCTTATAAGAAGTCGTGGAACGGACTCACCGTCATCTCCATCGCCATTGGTCAAGGTGAGGTCACCGCCACCCCGCTACAAATATGCAACCTCGCCGCCACCGTGGCCAACCGCGGCCACTTCGTCACGCCCCACGTGGTGCACAGCATTCAGAATGGCCAACTCGACCCCATCTATCGTGAGAAACACTACACGGGAGTCGACCGCCGTTGGTACGAATACTGCGTGGCGGGTATGCGCAAGGCCGTGCTCGACGGCACTTGCCGCGCCGCAAACTTACCAGGCTATGAGGTGTGCGGAAAGACGGGTACGGCACAAAACCGTGGCCACGACCACTCCGTGTTTATGGGCTTCGCCCCAATGAATGCACCACGCATTGCCGTTTCGGTCTATGTGGAAAATGGTGGTTTCGGTAATGTCTACGGTGTGCCCATCGGTGCTCTCATCATGGAGCAGTACCTAAACGGGAAGCTCTCTGCTAACTCCGAGAAAAAAGCGCAACATTTTCAGAACATGCACATTAAATACGCCGACTAACTATGCTTAACGATAACAAACAATATCCGCTGTTCCACATCGACTGGGTGGTGTTGTGCCTCTACCTCATCTTGCTCGTATGCGGATGGTTCAGCATCTGCGGAGCTACCCACGAATTGGGCGACACCAACTTCTTGGACTGGGGCGTGCGCACGGGCAAGCAAGTGGTGTGGATTGGTTGCGCCTTCGGTTTGGGTTTCGTGCTAATGATGACCTCCGACCGCTACTACGACACATTGGCCAGTTTCTTCTACTGGAGCATGATGCTCGTACTGCTCATCACGCCCTTCATCGCCAAAGACATCAAAGGCTCCCGCTCTTGGGTAAGTTTAGGTTTCTGCAACATTCAGCCGGCCGAGTTTGCCAAATGCGCCACCGCCTTAGCCGTAGCCAAACTCATCGACCAGTACGACTTCACGCTCGACAAGATGAACAATTTCCTAAAGGCAGCCGCTCTCGTGCTGCTGCCCATGGTGCTCATCGTGATGCAACGCGAAACGGGTTCGGCTCTAGTGTATCTGGCCTTCTTCCTCATGTTCTATCGTGAGGGCATGCCGGGGTGCATCCTTTTCTGTGCCGTAGCCGCCGTGGTCTATTTTGTGGTGGGCATTCGCTTTGGCGAAGTCGAATTACCAGGCACGCTCTCCTCCGTAGGCGAGTTTGTAGTGCTGACGCTGATTTGGATTTTCACCCTAGGCATGCTCCGCATCTACGACCGCCACAACAAGGTTTTCCGACTATTTTTTGTCATCGGTTTGGCTATAATCGGAGTCTCTTACCTTGTGTCCACCCTGCTCTTTCCATTCGACATCTCGTGGGCTTTGCTAGCTGGCTGCATCCTCATGTCGGGCTATCTCATTTGGCAATCCTTCGGTCAACGAGTCAACACCCGTCTCTACATTGCTGTGTTCACCTTGTGTAGCACGGCCTTTCTCTACTCCGCCGACTTTGCACTCAACAAGGTGCTCGAACCTCACCAGCGTGTGCGCATCCAGGTGCTTCTAGGCATGAACGAGGACAACCGCGATGCGGGCTACAACGTGAACCAAAGCAAGATTGCCATCGGTTCGGGCGGGCTCGAAGGAAAAGGCTTCATGAACGGCACACAAACGAAACTGAAATACGTGCCTGAGCAAGATACCGACTTCATCTTCTGCACCGTGGGCGAAGAGCAGGGTTTCCTCGGCTCGGCTGGCGTGTTGCTACTATTCCTCACCCTCATCTTGCGACTCATCTACTTAAGCGAACGACAAGTCACGAAATTTGCCCGCGTCTATGGCTATTCCGTCACGAGCATCTTGCTCTTCCACGTGTTTATCAACGTGGGCATGGTTATGGGGGTCACTCCCGTCATCGGCATTCCCCTCCCCTTCTTCAGCTATGGCGGTTCCTCACTATGGGGATTCACCCTCATGCTCTTCATCTTTCTACGAATGGATGCCAACCGCAAACGACCTATTGACACCACACGATAACAACCTCTTAAAAAATACATTACTCATATAAGATGAACTACAACAACAATGGCTCTAGCCCCAACAAGTGGAAAATCACCTCGCTCATCCTCTTCTGCCTGCTCGTCGTGATAGGCATTATCTATATGAAACGTTCCTCGGCCACTCAAAAGCAACTACTCCCTGCTGGATTTACTGACACCACACAGCAGCAAATTGCCGTGCCCGACACCACGGTCGACCCTGGCATTCTGCCCCAAACGCCCGACACGCTTATTCCTTCAGAACTACCCGACACTATCCTTGGCCGCGACAAGCGCAACCCCTACGAGGCGGGCTACGATGACGGCTACGCCACGGGATGTGACGATGGGGCGGCTAATGCCGACCAAGCTAACTACGACGACTCAAGCACCTTTGCCTCACCCGCTGAAAAAGCCAACTATGCTCGAGGCTATCGTGAGGGATACACAAAGGGCTTCGAAGATGGGCGCGAAGGAAAACAGTTCAACATCTAATAAGAACCACCCAATATTGCCCTATTCAAAAATTAAAATTAACTTTGCAAGAAGAATGAGTGGTTCTATAAATTAGCCTTCTCAAATCTTAAGACTGTTTCATAAAACCACCGTACAACAGAACTCTATAAACGATTATCATAATGGCAAAGAATACAGAAGCAGGCGCATCAAACGCCGACAAGCTCAAAGCATTGCAAGCCGCAATGGAAAAAATAGAAAAGGACTACGGACGTGGTTCGGTAATGCGCATGGGCGATGAAACCGTGGAGGACATCGAAGTAATCCCCAGTGGCAGCATCTCGCTCAACGCTGCATTGGGTGTAGGCGGCTACCCCAAAGGCCGCATCATTGAAATCTATGGTCCTGAATCATCGGGTAAAACCACTTTGGCCATCCATGCCATTGCCGAGGCACAAAAGGCAGGTGGCATCGCAGCCTTCATCGACGCTGAGCATGCCTTCGACCGCTTTTACGCTAAAAAGCTTGGTGTCGACGTTGACAACTTGCTCATCTCGCAACCCGACAACGGCGAGCAAGCCCTTGAAATTGCCGACCAACTCATCCGCTCCTCAGCCATCGACATCATTGTCATCGACTCCGTAGCGGCTCTCACCCCGAAGGCAGAAATCGAAGGCGACATGGGCGAAAACAAAGTGGGCTTGCAAGCTCGCCTTATGAGCCAAGCGTTGCGTAAGCTCACCTCGACCATCAACAAGACCAACACCACCTGCATCTTCATCAATCAGCTACGCGAAAAGATTGGCATCATGTTTGGCAACCCCGAAACGACCACTGGTGGTAATGCACTGAAATTCTATGCTAGCGTACGCCTCGACATCCGCCGCACAGGCCCCATCAAGGACGGCGACACGCAGATTGGTAACGAAGTGCGCGTGAAGGTGGTGAAGAACAAAGTGGCTCCTCCCTTCCGTAAGGCCGAGTTCGACATCATGTTTGGCGAGGGCGTAAGCCGCGAAGGCGAAATCGTAGACCTTGGCGTAGATTTGGGCATTCTCAAGAAGAGTGGTTCCTGGTTCAGTTATGGTGAAAACCGCCTTGGTCAAGGCCGTGAAGCCGTAAAAAAGGTGATGAAGGAAAATACCGAACTCGCTCAGGAAATCGAAGGACTCATTGCCGAGGCTCTCAAAAAGCGCAACGAAGAGTAAGCTGAGGCAGATTCCCCACCCTATCCCTAATCACGTGAGCATATGGAATTCAAAAAGCACTACACCGATGAGGAAATCAACGAAGTGATACAGTGGTTCAAGGAACATTCCGATAACCTTCCCGCCTCGCTCGACATGGACAAGGCCACCCACATCCCCGATTTTCCCTCCACCGTGAAGCTCTACTACGACATTGCCCTTGCTCACAAGGACAATCCCACCTACGCGGCGCAAATCCATCACCTCTTTAAAATGCGCGATGCTATAAAAAAATTATGGGAAGAAGAAGAGTTGCCGTAGACTAAAGCGGTGAAACAATCCTTAACTACTACGTTGGATTATCCTCCCTATAGATGATTCCTAGAAATAGCAAATGCCCGAAAGAAGCTAAAAACTCCTTTCGGGCATTTGTCTATAATATTCCCCATCTATTCTTTCTCCTCCCTCAATTCTCCTTTCAAATTCACAAATTGCACTGCAGGGAGTGCAATTTTTGCCAAAAAACTGCACTCTCCACAGTGCAGTTTTCTTTATTTTCTGCACTACTAATTATGCAATTCGCATTTTCTGGCTACATTAAATGACCTTGTTTGCAAAATTATGCTATCCCACAATATGCTCAAACATTTGCATCTCTGGACGGCCTTTCTAGAGGTGTCTGAATGGCCTTTCTAACACCACTAGAAAGGCCTTTATTAGACCGTCATGTGATACACCTACTGTTTCACCAAGCCTTTGATGACGACCTTGATGGACGGCCTTCGTAGGCTAACGAAGGCCGTCCATCTGCAAAGTTTTTCATCCCCAATCCCCTCTTTCTTTGGACGGCCTTTCGGAGAGTGCTTGGACGGCTGTCCATAGAAAACAAAAAAGCCTTATGCCTAAAAATGCCTAACAATAGCTCCTCTTTCATAGGAAAACTGTATATTTGCGTAATGAAATCAGTAAAATAACTTACTATGCTAGCATTTATCAAGGCCAATTATCAGGTAGGCGATTCAATGGAAGTAAATTGTTCTGAAGGTGTAATTTTAGGACAAATAGAGTATGTAGACAATCAATTCATCGTGTTGCGTCAGCCCAATGGGCAGATTTGTGGCATTGCCGCATCAGATGTAAAATCATTCACAGCTAAAAGTCCCGTAAGACTCGTGCCCGCTCAAGGAACAACTGCAACGATAGCACCAACCGTAGCGGAGGATGCAGTTGAAGAGGAAAAAGGGAAAAAACTCCTTACGGAGCAATCGAGCGCAGAGGAAGAAGCAAGCGAAACAATCACTTTAGGACAAGTGCTTGATGAAAAGGAAATCCCCTCGGCTGACGAACTTACAGGAGTGGCTTCTATCGTACAACCAAAGGTGATAGGACATATCGATCTTGATAGTTTGCAACGCATAGATCCCAAATATCAACGTCGCAATTACTTTAAGTCGGAAAACACTGCAGCATCAGCGCCCACTGAGGCAACCTCATACAATAGTGCCGCTCTGCGCCCCGCTTTTCTGAGAGCAAAAGGCCGCATCAGCTTCTACAATCCAACCAAGCGATTCGGTTTTATTCATGATTTTAAATCCGATGCTGACCTCTATTTCTATGTACAACAAGTGGCCGACAACTCGCTCTTCGACCAATTGCATCGAGGCACCAAAGTGTGCTACTCTATAGGTCAGAATAATCAAGGCCCAATGGCCATGGCCGTGCATCTTCCTCATTCAGTGAGCGAAATAATTGATATGGCTGAGGAGCATTTGGGCGAGCGTCGTTATGCTTTTGCAAAGCATCTGCTCGAACAGGTGCTAGAGGCCGCTCCCGACAATCAAAAGGCTCTCAACTTGCTTGAAGAGGTCAATAGCGAAATGCCAGAGGAACAACCCCTAGAAGAATCACGCACGTTTGTTCCTTGCACCACCTATGCAGAGGCCAAAAAGGCTTATCTCGAGAAGGATTATGCCAAGGCTGAGGAGTTGTATCTGCGTGCCATTGAGGCTGGAGAAAAGGCGGAAAGCAGCGTGAAAGACATGCTTACCCTCTACGTCTCTTGTTTCAAGCAAGCTGATGAGGCTGGACGGGAGGACGTTTTGCAGAAAGCCAATCAATTCCTACAATCCAATCGTCATCTTCTTTCTGATACGCTCACAACGAAGCAATTCTTGGCACTCAACTATTTCTTGCCTACACAAAACTATGATGCGTTTATCTCCATGGTCGACGACATCTTAGCCGATTCGCAGGTTAGTCATATCCTGTCGCGAAAGTTGTTCTACCTCTGGCAAAAGGGGATTGCTCTCCATAAGCAAGGCCGAACGGATGAGGCACTCACTCTTATAGAAGATGGATTGAGATTGGCTCCTCACAATCGTCAGCTCAATAACCTACGCGAGTCTATCCTTCACCCAGGACAAGGGGCAGAAGGCTTGACAATGAAGCAATCTCCCGAAGAGGAAACAGAGGAAGCGAAGGAAGAGTAACTGACAGAGCCAATCGATATCTCGTGGTACAAATGTAAAAAGAAATGGTTCGTTATAAGTGTGGCTCAGACTTTGATGAAAGTCGGTCAACAAGATTCAGAGCACGCTTCGAATTATAACGTATAAAACAGAAAAAATATTCATATCATAATAGTATGTTAATAATAGGTATTGCAGGTGGCACTGGTTCGGGAAAGACCACGGTAGTGAATAAAATTCTCAACACCTTGCCCCCCGACACCGTAGCGGTCATACCGCAGGATTCTTACTATAAATCGCAATGGGATGTGCCCGAGGAGGATCGAAAGAAAACGAACTTCGACCATCCCGACGCCTTTGAGTGGCCTTTGCTCTCGCATCACATCGAGGAATTGCGCAGCGGACGCTCCATTGAACAGCCCACATACTCTTACCTCACCTGCACTCGTCAAGAGGAAACGGTGCATGTGGAACCACACCGCGTGATTATCGTGGAGGGCATTATGGCACTCTACGATAAGAAGTTGCGCGACTTAATGGATCTTAAGATCTTTGTCGATGCCGAGCCCGACGAGCGTTTGCTTCGTGTAATCGAGCGCGATATTGCCGAGCGTGGACATCCGCTCGAAATGCTCATCCACAAGTATCGCCACGTCTTGAAACCCATGCACGATGAGTTTATTGAGCCCACCAAGCAGTATGCCGACATCATCATCCCCAACGGTGGAGAAAACGCCCGTGCCGTATCCATGATGCAGATGTACATCCTTGCTGCTCTGATTAAGAAATAAGAACTCAGCACGAATTGTGCACAAAATTGGGGAACACAAAATTGGGGGAGCGACGCGTCCTGCATCGGCGCAAGTAGTAACTCAATAAGCTTTTAGCAGAAACTCTGCACAAAATTGGGAGCGACGCATCCCCGCATCGGCGCAAGTAGAAACGCTAGTAGAAAGAAGTATATTGTATTCCTTCTTGAGTTTCTCCTTGCGCCGACGCGGGGACGCGTCGCCCCCATTTTTTTGCCCCCATTTTTTTTGCTCAAATTTTGTGGCAATATTTAAAGCACGCTTCTCTCAAAACCTTGCATGCATTCCACCAAGGCTTGCGCCCCCTCTATGGGCATGGCATTGTAGCATGAGGCTCGAAATCCGCCCACCGAACGATGCCCCTTTATGCCGTAGATGCCTTGCTCAAGGGCAAAGTTGGCAAAAGCCTCTTCAAGGTGAGCATACGGCTCGCTCATCACAAAGCAAGCGTTCATCAGCGAACGGTCGGCTGGGTTGGCAGTGCCTCGGAAGAGCGGGTTGCGGTCAATCTCGGCGTAAATCAGCGAGGAACGCACCCTAGCTCGTCGTTCCATCTCGTCCACCCCTCCTTGTTGCTTCGTCCATTTCAGCGTTTCGCGAGCCGTGAATATAGGCAACATCGGTGGCGTGTTGTACATAGATTGGTGCGCAATATGTGTGGCATAGTCAAGCATATGAGGTAGGGCGCGCGCCGTGTGTCCCACCGCCTCGTTGCGCACAATGACGAAGGTAACGCCAGCCATCGAAAGGTTCTTCTGCGCTCCGCCATAAATCACGTCATACTTGCTCACATCCACCCTTCGGCTCAGAATGTCTGAGGTCATGTCTGCCACCAAAGGCACGGGGCAGTCGAGCTCTTCTCTAAGTTCCGTGCCATAGATGGTGTTGTTGGTGGTGAGGTGTAGGTAGTCGGCATCTTGCGGCACTTGAAAAGCGTGGGGAATAGAAGCATAGTTTTGCTCGCGGCTCGAAGCCACCACCACCGTTTCGCCCCATAGCAGAGCCTCTTCAATGGCTTCTGCTGCCCAATGTCCACTGTCGAGATAGGCCGCTTTGTGGCGCAGCAAGTTCATGGGGAGCATGGCAAATTGCAGTCTAGCTCCTCCGCCCAGGAATAGCACACTATGGCTATCGGGGATGTGGAGCAACTCGCGCATCAGTTGCTGAGCTTCGGCTAGCACGGCCTTAAACTGTGGCGTGCGATGGCCTAGCTCCATGAGCGAAATGCCCATTCCTTCAAAGTTCTTCACCGCCTCGGCAGTGGCTTCCACCACTTGGGGAGCTAAAGTGGCTGGGCCTGCTCCAAAGTTGTATTTTATTGTCATGGTCTGTTGCTTTATGTTTTGAGGGAAGGACTATATGGTGGTAATTTATAGGATCACCCTATAAAAGCTTCCCCTAGGTTCTTTACCATGCGAAGTTATTCGTTTTTTCCGAATAAATGTTTGCTGGCTAAGCCATAAAATGCAAATATGGCACACCTAATAAAGCTTTGTGCTGAAATTTGCGTATCTTTGCAACATATTTATAGTAATAACATCTATAATAACACGAGAAGCGCAAGACCTTCGTAGCAAAGAAGGCAAGCTACTCCAGTTTATAGCACACATTATATATAATCATGAGTGAACAACAAAAGAAAATCAAGCAACTCGTAGAGCTGCGTCAGAAAGCGCGTTTAGGTGGTGGCGAAAAGGCCATTGAAAAGCAACACGCCAAAGGCAAAGCTACAGCTCGCGAGCGCATCGAACTCTTGCTCGATAAGGGCTCGTTCGAGGAAATGGATATGTTCAAACTGCATCGTTGCCACAACTTTGGCATGGAGAAGAAGCAGTTTCTTGGCGATGGCGTAGTTTCTGGTAGCGGCACGATCAACGGTCGCTTGGTGTATGTCTTCGCACAGGACTTCACCGTGAATGGCGGTTCGCTCTCTGAGACCATGGCGCAGAAAATCTGCAAGGTGATGGATCAGAGCATGAAGATGGGTGCACCCTGCATCGGCTTGAACGACTCGGGCGGTGCGCGCATCCAAGAAGGCATCAACTCCTTGGCTGGCTTTGCCGAAATCTTCCAACGCAACATTGAGGCTTCGGGCGTAGTGCCTCAAATCTCAGGTATCTGCGGTCCCTGCGCTGGTGGTGCAGTTTATTCTCCCGCCCTCACCGACTTCGTTGTGATGCTCGAAGGCATTAGCTACATGTTCCTCACTGGTCCGAAGGTGGTGAAGACCGTAACGGGCGAGGACGTCACTCAGGAAGACCTCGGTGGTGCTTCAGTTCACTCCACAAAGAGCGGTGTTTGCCACTTCACGGCTAAAACCGAAGAAGAGTTTGCCGACCTCATCCGTCGCCTCCTCTCTTATATTCCCCAAAACAACAAGGAGCGTGCACCTCGCGTAGAATGCACTGACCCCATCGACCGCAAAGAAGATTCGCTCAACGAAATCATCCCCGACAACCCCAACATGGCCTACGACATGTACAAGGTAATCGGTGCTGTAGTAGACAATGGCGAATTCCTCGAAGTGCAGCGCAACTTTGCTCGCAACATCATCATTGGCTTTGCCCGTTTCAATGGTCAGAGCGTGGGTGTCGTAGCTAATCAGCCTAGTGTCTATGCAGGTGTGCTCGACTGCAATGCCTCGCGCAAGGCAGCCCGCTTCGTTCGCTTCTGCGACTGCTTCAACATCCCCATCGTTTCGCTCGTCGACGTTCCCGGCTTCTTGCCTGGAACGGGTCAGGAGTACAACGCCGTAATTGATCACGGAGCCAAGTTGCTCTATGCCTACGGCGAAGCCACTGTGCCCAAGGTCACTGTCACCTTGCGCAAGAGCTATGGTGGCTCTCACATCGTGATGGGTTGCAAGCAGCTCAAGGCCGACCTCAACTACGCTTGGCCTTCAGCCGAAATCGCCGTAATGGGTGCTTCGGGTGCTGTAGCCATCCTCGATGGTAAGGAAGCCAAGACGAAGGAAGACCCCAAGGCCTTCTTGGCCGAGAAGGAGAAGGAGTACAACGACCTCTTCACCAACCCCTACAAGGCTGCCGAGTATGGCTACGTTGACGACGTAATCGAGCCTCGCAACACTCGCTTCCGCATTTGCCGCGCCCTTGCTCAGCTCGAAAACAAGCGCGAAACTCGCCCTGCTAAGAAGCATGGCAACATTCCTTTGTAATCCCTGCTTACTCCTCACATTATGAAAACATTTCAATACAAGCTGGGTGAACAAACCCTCACCATTCGCCTCGACGAGAAGAAAGGCACTATTGCCGACTTCTTGGTCGATGGAGTTTACCCTCAGCTCCCCGAGGAGGAAATGCCAGCCTATGCTGCTGCCATTGCTCTAGCTCTCATTGAGCATGAGGTAGAGGTGGTACACGATGACGAACCGGGCATAATCACCGTGAAGCATCAACCCACCACTTGGAACAATCCCGCCGAAATGATGACGCAACTCTAGGTGGGCCTGTTCCCCTCCTTTAAGTTTCGTTCTAAGTGAAACATTCCTCTCACACACTCTGGTGGTGACGCTTTCAAGTTTCCACCCTAAAGTTTAAAACAAAAAATGAAGCAATATAAATATACCATCAACGGCAATCAGTTTGATGTCACCATCGACAGCATTGTCGGTTCTAAAGCCAAGGTGGAAGTGAACGGCATTCCCTTCGAAGTGGAAATGCAAGGTTCTGCTTTGGTTGAAGAGGCACTGCCCACCATGCAAGGCGAGGCCGCTCCCGTTTCTGCTCCCTCAGCTCCTGCTGCTCCTGCAGCCGAGGCTCCTGCCGCAGCTCCCGCAGCCAAGAGCGGTCCTGGTGCTGGCACTCCCGTCAAGGCTCCCCTCCCTGGCGTAGTAACTAAGATTCTTGTTCAAGCAGGTCAAGCCGTTAAGAAGGGCGAAACCGTGCTTGTGCTTGAAGCGATGAAGATGGAAAACAACATCACTGCTGAGGCCGACGGCACAGTCACTGGCATCTGCGTAGCCGCTGGCGACAGCGTAATGGAAGGCACTACCCTCCTTACTATTGGCTAATAGTAAGAAACTATTACAATTCACAGAGAGGACTATCTTTCCTTTCCATCCCAAAAGGATGGGAAAGAGATAGTCCTCTCTTTTTACGTTGTAAGTAGATATTATTAAGCTACTTCAATGAATATGTTTTTTTCTTGAACATTAATTGTCATTAATCATTCATTAATACGTCTTGATTAGCCATGAAGTGTTATGGCAAGAAGAAGCAGTTTATATTTCAGCGTTTATTAGGTACAGCTTTATAAGATTCTATTGTCGTTAAGCTCCCTGTCAATAGAGTAACAGCTAGTAGCTTCATCGTTCGTTTTAGAGCAAGTCATCAGCCACCAACGTTCAGCAAGTGCATTAATTGATAAGAAATGTTGAAAAAAAGTGAGTGAGAAATTGCTTGAAAAGTAAGAAAGCACTACCTTTGTACACGTATTGCAAAACTAAGAATAAGGAAAATAAGTAGAGGCTGACCGAGAATCAGCTGACGAAAGAGGTGAAAACAAAGGCTATTAGGCACACTAATGCGCACATCGTTCCCCCCTTCTATTGCATACAAACTACACAACACATTCTATCAAATGAAAGCGTTTGTCGTGGATAGGTTGCCATCGTTACATGAGGCACTTGTCGTCACCGACATAAAGTAGAAAAAGAAAATGACGCAGGATTGCTCGCTTACTTCTTCTACAGCCGACGCAAACGCATTGGATAACAAGCGTTTGCAAAAGGGCATTCGGGTTATTGGGACTGACCATGCGTCGGCCTCGGGTCTAGAAGGTATGCCCCTACATCAACAGGCTGAGGATAATGCCCCATGGGGCTATTTACACATTCAGCATTTCATTGCTGAAAAGTTCGATAAAACGTTACAAACCATTCCGCTAGAGGGGACGTTCATTCCTAGGTGCTTCATCCACCGCACGGTGCAGTATAAGCAGAAGCCCAACGGCCGAGGAGTGGTGAAGAAGGAGAAACCCACGGTGAGTGGACTCGTCTTTTTGCAAGGAAACACAAAGGATTTGTGCCAGTTTTTGCAAAAGAACTTTCCCTTTTATCATTTGGTAAACAACTGCTCCACGGGGCAGCCAGCCTCCATCTCTCATCAAGTGATGAGGCCATTCATGAAATTAATTGAAGCCGACCCCGAACGGGTCACCTTCCTTCGCGACCCTTTCATAAAGTTTACTCGCGACCACGTCAAACTCCGTGTGCTCACGGGGCTCTTTGCAGGGCAAGAAGGATATGTGGTGCGCATCAATCGCGACCGCCAACTCGTAATGGATCTCGGCGGATATGCCGTAGCAATAAAAGATGTGCATAACGAAGATTTTGAAGTAGTAGAATAGAGCATGATAAACCAGACACAAAGAGTGTAGCAGAACTATTTAGTTGATAATCGCAATTACAAAATTACTTGGTAGCATTTCGTAGCAAGGCAAAATCCATGTGCCGCAATGCTAATGCAGTCGTTGATTTTTCAGTTGACGATGCAAAGTAAAGATGCCTTTACAGCAAAAGCAAGCGCATTCACTACTGTTGCGAAAAGGATTAATTCGACGAATGCTCACTGAGCGTTTCCTCAATCCGAACTCAGCCAATGGTAAGTTCCCAATCTGTTTATATGAGTTTGTCATGATTACCAAAGAGAGCATCCAACGAAGGCCTTTCATGCATACTCTCATAAAGACCATTCAGACACTGTCATAACTGAGGTTCAGAGAAGCTCAGAATAAGGGTTCAGAGAACGCCACGTTTTCAATCATTGAACAGACCAAAAAAACTAACCAAATAATAAGCTAATCTAACCATTATCTAACCTACTTTGTTCGTCCTCCCTGTGAAGCGGAAACGGACAAAATAAAATTAATTATTAAACCATGGAAAACCAAATTAACCGAATCCAACCTCAAATTAACGTGTACATTATGGGCGGGTACAACCAAATCTAGCCCAATGCCACTCAAGCCGTACAAAACTATTACATTCCAGCCCCTCAAGGTTGCTCCGCTGTAGCTGAGCAACCTTCTGGGGGGATAACCTCGCAGTCTTCCCTCATGCCCGATGGCTCCTCGCTCTCGGAGAAGCCTTGATACGCGTGGCTACCTATATAAGATAAGGAATATTTCCTTCAGCACTATGCAGACCGTCTCAAACTCTGCTTGTACGTGCGAGAGATAGCAAAGATATTGGCTGAGATAGCTCGCGACGAGAATGTTCCTTTGGTCGACAAGGAGCGAGTGGTCAAGGCTGAATTTTTCAATATGTTTCTTCCCCTTTGCCCCCGTTGCATTCACACAACCACTGACAGCAACTTTCGTCAGCACATCAACAACGAACTGATGCGTTATCGCAAAAGATAACAGGGGAGTTTTCTTAGAACACGAATTACCATGAATTATCCACGAATTCTTTAAAGAACAATTCGTGGTAAAATTCATGGTAATTGGCTTTTACTTCGTTTGCCGAACGTTGTTTCATGTTCAACCCTAGGTGCATCGATGTTTTTCGAAGAAAGCATTAACGAAAGATTAGTGTCCGATTAACGGCGATTAATGTTCAAAAGAAAAACACATCCGTGCACCATATATATTATATGTATTACAAACAGAATAACAAGATAAATCATGAGCATTTTTGCAGGTAAAACCCTTATGATTACCGGTGGCACAGGATCCTTCGGTAATGCCGTGTTAAATCGTTTTCTCCGCACAGACATCGGGGAAATCCGCATTTTCTCAAGAGATGAAAAGAAACAAGACGATATGCGCCACGAGTATCAGGTTAACTACCCCGACGTGGCACACAAAATAAAGTTCTTCATCGGCGACGTGCGCAACCTTCAGTCGTGCCGCAATGCCATGCCTGGCGTAGACTACATCTTCCACGCTGCCGCCTTGAAGCAAGTGCCTAGCTGCGAATTCTTCCCAATGGAAGCCGTGCAGACCAACGTTATCGGCACCGACAACGTGCTCACCGCTGCCATCGAAGCGGGCGTAGGTGCAGTTATCTGCCTCTCCACCGACAAGGCCGCTTACCCCATCAATGCCATGGGCATCACTAAGGCCATTGAGGAGAAAATCGCAGTGGCCAAGAGTCGCTATTCTGGCAAGACGAAAATCTGCTGCACCCGCTACGGCAACGTGATGTGTTCGCGTGGCTCCGTTATCCCCTTGTGGATTGACCAAATCCGTGGTGGCAACCCCATCACCCTGACCGAACCCAAGATGACTCGCTTCATCATGTCGCTCGAAGAGGCCGTCGACCTCGTGCTCTTCGCCTTCGAACATGGTCAGAACGGAGATATCCTCGTGCAGAAAGCTCCCGCTTGCACCATCCAAACGCAGGCCGAGGCCGTATGCGAACTCTTCGGTGGTAAGAAGGAAGAAATCAAGGTGATTGGCATCCGTCATGGTGAAAAAATGTATGAAACATTGCTCACCAAGGAGGAATGTGCCAAGGCTGAGGACATGGGCGACTTCTACCGTGTGCCAGCCGACAACCGCGGCTTGAACTACGATAAGTTCTTCAAGGAGGGCGACACCAAGCGTTCGGAAATCGATGAATTCAATTCCGACAACACTTACCGCTTGAACCTTGAGGAAACTAAGGCCAAAATCGCTGCGCTTGATTACATTAAGAAGGAACTGAGCGGCGAGGGCAACTTCGTGCAGTAATTTTTATCTGAACACGAATTACCACGAATTATCCACGAATTAGTCATGAATTTCCAGTAACGTAAAATTCGTGGTTAAATTCATGGTTAATTCACGACAATTCTTGTTTAAAAGAATACAATGAAGATTTTAGTAACAGGAGCAAAGGGCTTTGTGGGCAAGAACCTTTGCGCCCAGCTCAATAACATCAAGCAAGGCAAAGCCCGTTGCTACGGCAGTCTGCAAGTAG
>CAVFOF010000013.1:0-22503 GCA_963623895.1 bacterium | reverse complement strand
GCCTAACTGATGATGTGGTGTTGCAATCTGTACAGGAAGCAAGCGACTTTTTCAATATGAATGCTCCTATGGATGTACATGAGGATTGGACTACAGGTGTGATGACAGGTATGAACTTTACAGAGAACGATGATGTACTTGTATTCAATCGTGAACAAATGACCGAGATGGGCATAACCGACAAAGAAGGCTTTGATTTGGTGATGACCCATGAAGGAGCGCACCGTGCTCTGCAAGGACTAAACACTGGTTTCAACTCACATCAAGAAGAATTGTGCTGTGATTATATGGCAGGAGTACGTGCAGGGTTAAATGGTATGGATGAAGGTAAAATGGCAGCTTCATTGGAAAACACGCCTGAAAGTGAGACCCATCCTGATGGAACTGCAAGGGTTGAAGCTATTGAAGCCGGTGTGTCGTTTGCTCATTCATATATGGAAAGCCACAATGGGCAACCACCTACATTTAGTGATTGCCTTGAACACTTCGAACAGCAATATGACATAGCTCAAAACGATGCTAATGGAAATGTCAATCTCCGTCCCGAGCAAGATCCAATGCAAGGTTTTCATGGTTACACCCAAGCGGAAATAAACTCACACCGCGATAAAGCATCGCATGAAATGAGTGTACAAGAGAGTTATATGCGCCACCATGCAAATATGGCAGAAAGTCGTGCAAGAGCCAATCAACCCAATAGTCATGAAAAATATCAGTTTGAATGTGCCAAAGACAAATACGAGGCAGCAAGAGCGGAGTATAACAAATGGAGTAATGTGAAACCCACGGAATAGTTTTTTACAACACTATAAAGTCGGGCAACTTTCTACATGAAATTAGCCAAGTTTCATCACCAAGGAAATGCCCAACAAAAAAGAAACTTGCAGGCCATGACAATATCAAGGTTTGCAAGTTTTTATTTTTACCAATGATAGACTGGTTACTTTTATCCACTCTATAACATAAAGATGTATAACAAAAAATCGAAGGTATGAGCAAAGCAAGTATTATAGACACGTCTGTTTTGAAAGGCAAACTGCAAGAGTATGCAATAAAAGTAGGTCGCATTAGTGCTCGTCCACTATTGTTGCTTTATTTTGTTATGGTCAGCAAGGACACTCCGAAAAGTGACAAATTGATGATATTGTCAACCTTATCCTATTTGGTATTTCCTATAGACTTGATTTCTGCAAAGCGGTTTCCATTTATAGGATGGGCGGACGAGGCTTTGTCACTCTCTGTTGCTTATCAAAAGATGAGCAAGAATATTACACCCGAGATTGAACGAAATACCGAAGAACTGCTTGACAAGTGGTTTCCTGAATACACCAATTATGTAGAGGTGGTTGATTAGATTTTATGTAAACCTAAAATGAAATTTTCATGAAGACAATCAATAATACAAGTTCTTTTACCGTCCTTGGAGTGAAATTTAAGAATATACACGAGGTCATCGCTTATTCTGTCTTTGGTATTGCCCAGGAAAGTGTTTATGTGGGAAAGGATTGTAAGCGATACCCTTGTTTTGATGCGGAGGACTATGCATCGGAAGACCGTTTCTATTGGAATTTTGTTTTTGCAAAATCACAAGAGGAATTGGAAACTCGGCTTGCAAACTTGAAGAAAATATCACCAGAAGGCAACTATTGCAAGTTTTCTGAAGCATTAGCTCCAATGGCTTATTGGTCTGGCGACAGTTTCTATGATGTGACAATAACGGATGATATAGACTAAAACGCAATGGAAAAGGAAGTCTTTATGCAACAGGACGAGCTGTTGTGGAAGAACTACGACAACATTGGAGTTCTTCATATTCCAAAGAGTCTTCAAATAGACACACGATTTGAAAGTCCGTTTGCAACGTATGAACAACGTCCGTTTGTTTGTGCGAGACCAACAGAATGTTTCAAAGTGCATATTTCGGAGATTGACAACCAATCAGATTATGTAACGCTAAAAGATGGCGTGCTTTATTCAAAAGACATGAGCCACTTGATATTCTGTTGGCAAGAGAAAGAGACTTTCACTGTACCACGAAGCGTTAGAGTCATAGCCCCATTCGCATTTTGTTTGCAGACCCAACTACGGAAAATCGAGTTGCATGACAACATTACCTCAATTGGCAACGCTGCATTCATAGGCTGTGAGTCTCTCGAACGTGTAGCTATCCCATCATCTGTAACAGAGATAAAAAGTGACACATTCGATGGGTGCGTTTCTTTGAAAAAGGTAACACTGCATAATGGCATCACACAGATAGGCTGTCATGCGTTCCGTCATTGCGAATCGTTGCAGAGCGTTAGCTTACCACAAGATCTGAAGACTTTGAATAGTTTCGAGTGTTGTTATTCTCTACGAGAAATAGACATCCCTTCAACAGTCGAAGAGATTGATGGCTTTATGTTTTGCAAAGAACTGAGGACTGTCAAACTACACATTGGAGTCCGAAAGATAAGGGGCTACGCTTTCCGATATTGCGATAATCTCAATGAGATAAACTTCCCTGAAGGACTGGAGGCTATAGGTTCTCGTGCATTCTATCCGTCAAAAATAAAAAGATGCGTATTTCCTACATCTCTGAAAAAGATTGAGGCTGAAGCTTTCTATCACAACAAGATGCTATGGTATCTTAAATTTCAATCTGATGTAAACGTGGAGAATTGCGCCTTTGCTTGTTGTCCAATTATCAAAATCAATAAGCCCGGCACGATGATTTTAGGAAAGAATGTATTTGTGCAAGACTCCACTTTCGACAAGTTCGCATTTTGGGATTAAAAAGAAATGGTTAACGTGGAGAATATTAGGTCGAAGAATAATTTAATTGATATCCAATCCCTTCAACGCTCTTTTTCCTGTACGAAAATTGAGCATTGAAGGGATTTCTTATTTATCTAACTGCGATGCTACAAAATAAACAACCGAAAATATAGTGTATAGTAAGCACGGCAAGAATACCCAGAGCAAAGCCTTTATCCAATCATTCGACAACCAAACGCCTTCATTCCTTGACATCATATTTGACATATCATAGAAATGGTGGCTGAGAATTTCCTTGTTCTTCTTTCGGTGGCTTCATCCAAGCTGTCCTTTGCAGTCGTTAAAGAGGTCGTAGCCGTATCAAGGCTTGATTTGGCAGTATTCAAGGTGTTTTCGGCATAAAAAAACTCTGCCCCACTTTGTAAGTAGGGCAGAGCCACGTTATGTTCTTTCGTTGTGTGTAGCGAATGAATTAGAAGTTGTAGATAAGACCGAAGTTGAGGTCGTTACCGTTGACGTTGAAGCCGAAGCCCTTTTCGCCGTAGGCGGCATTGCTGCCGTCGCTTTCACGATAGCCGAGGAAGCCTACGTGAGCTACGAAGTCGATGTTCTTAGCCAAGTTTACCTTTACGCCAGGTTCTACACCCACGCGCCAAGCTACTTGAGCATCGTCTTGACCCTTTACCTTGTAGGGGTTGATGCCGAAGCCGAGGTCGAGGAAGAGGCTAACGGGGCCAAACTTAGCGTAGCTCCAGCGAGCATAGGGGTCGATGGTGAAGTTGTGAGTCTTAGCGTCGCCACCATTGTAGTTGTAGGTGTAGCCAATGCCGAGGCCGAGGTCCCACTTATCGCTCAGTTGGTAGCCGATTTCGGGGTGGATGGTAACGTTAGTGTGGTTTGCATCGCTGTTGCGCCAGAAACCTACTTCGCCACCTACGTATGCTTGTGCGTTAGCTGAAAGTGCAGCAGCGGCTACTGCTACGGTCAAGAATAACTTTTTCATAATCAGTTTGTTGTGTTTAAATGATTGAGCCAACCTCCTTTGAGCGATGGCTCAGCGGGGGGAATGTGGTAGGCTCATTCGTTAATTGCGGGTGCAAAAGTAGGGCGAGGAGTGGAACTTATCCAAACTTTTCCATAAAAACTTTTCTTTTTTAAGAATTTTAGGACAAAAAAACGGGGAAATGTATTATTTGTTTGGCTATTTCTGAGGGAAAATAAGCTAACAAAGCATGAAGCTTTCATTGAGAGATAAGCATAGGTTCTCTTCAATGAAAGCTTCGTTCGTTAGAATAGTATCGGGCGTTCCTTTTTAGGCATCGATGCGAGCCGCATCGCTTCGCAACAAGCCAACTTACTTCACGCGAATCTTCTTTCCCGTGTTGATAAGGTTGCCCTTGATATTGTTGAGTTTGCGCAGTTTGCTCACGGTGGTGCCGTTGCGCTGAGCAATTTCGCTCAAGGTGTCGCCCTTGCGTATGGTGGTCGTCTTTGTAGTTTCCTTCTTTGATTTCTTGCTCTTTTTGCTTGATTTAGAAGAGCTCTTGCTGCTCGATTTGCTGCTCTTCGATGAGCGGCTGCTTGAAGCGGACTTGCTGCTGCTCACGCTGGTGCTTTGCTGACGGCGTCGAGCGGCCACGCTGCGGTTGTCGAGTTTTTCGTCCACCTCCACCGTGGGGCGACGAGTGATGAGTTCGTCGGTGCGGTAGTTATAGACGGAGTCCTTCAAGTCGATAAAGGCATTGAGAGCCTCCGTGGGCAAGCAGAGGGTCATGCTTCCGCTCGAGCCAGGGATAAGCTCCGTGCGATATTGCGGATTAAGAGCCTTGATGTCCTCGAGTGGCACGTTGCACAGTTCGGCAATCTGCTGCATGTGTACGTCGCGGTTCACCTGCACGGTGTCGGTGGTGATGGGCATGCGCGTCTTCATGGGGCAGATGTTGTGCTCGCAGTAGTAGTTCATGATATAGTTGGCTGCGATGAAGGCGGGCACGTAGCCACGAGTTTCACTGGGCAAATAAGGATAGATAGCCCAATAGTCGCGTACGCCGCCGGCACGATGGATGGCCTTGTTGATGGTGCCAGGTCCACAATTGTAGGCGGCAATCACGAGGTTCCAGTCGTTGTAAATCTTATAGAGGTCGCGCAGCAGGCGAGCCGCAGCCCAGGTGCACTTATAGGGGTCTTGTCGCTCGTCGATGAGGCTGTTCACCTTTAGGTCGTAACGTTTGGCGGTGGAGAGCATAAACTGCCATAAGCCCACGGCACCCGCATGGCTCTTGGCCTTAGGTTTGAGAGCCGACTCGATGACGGGCAGGTATTTCAGCTCGAGCGGAAGTCCGTAGTAGTCGAGAGCCTCCTCGAAGAGGGGAATGTAGTAGTTGCCAACGCCTAGTGCGTAGGACACCGTGCGGCGCAGTTTGCCGCTATATTGGTCGATGAATTTCTGCACCACGCTGTTGTAGGGCATTTCCATCACTACGGGCAAGCGGCGTAGGCGGTCTTGATATTCCTCGTTGGTGAAGGTGGGGTTAAAGTCGGGGTTGACACAGGTGGTGTCGGGGTAGAGGTACTTCTTGGCCATCCATTCGCTGAGCAAGGAGTCGCTGCTTTCGGTCATGCCTTCGGGCAGGTCGATCACCTCGTCGCTATTGGTGCGGTCGTCGTGTACGGTGATTTCGGTTTGGGCTTGCAGGCTGGTGAGCGAGAGCAGACCCGTAGTGAGGGTGAGGAGTATTTTCTTTATCGTCTTCATTCGTATGAATTGGTGTGAGTTCGTTGGGGGGGGAGGAAGATGGGGAGAAGGTTGTTTACCGAAAAAAATCCTCCTTTATTATATATAGAGGAGTCTTCCTTCTTAAAAGTTGAGGCTGCATCCCACTCCGTAGGCGGTTCGTCCCGTGTGTGAGCCGAGCAGCGTGGGGCTGTCGATGACGGCGGGTTTCACCTTCATGCTCAGGTCGGAGGAGATGTCGAACACGGAGAGTTGCGCATCGACGTAGGCGTCGATTACGGAGAGCAGATACACGCCCACGAAGCAGAAGGCACTGAGGTCGCGGTAGCGGCGATAGAAGTCCTTTTTGCGTTTGAAAGCCGTCTTAAACTGCTCCTCGCGCCCCGATATGTCGTAGCGTGGGGGCAGCATGTCGAGGTAGGAGTTGGTGTTGGGGTCGTCGTCCATGATGTCGAGATAGGCTTGCGAATAGTCACGATACATCATTTGGTTCCACGTCAGGGCGTAGGCGCAACCCAAGAAACCACCATAAACGATGGGCAACTTCCAATATTTTCGGTTGTAGATTTGTCCTGCACCAGGCAACACGAGTGAGAGCCAAAGAGCCTTGAGCGGATTGGGCACGAAGCGTGCTTTAGGCGCATTGGCTGGCTTGGTAAGCGGCTGAGCCGAGAGCGAGTCGGTGAGGTGGCGCAGCCGAGCCGTGTCGACGGGTTGAGCGATAACGGAGTCGGGGTCGGACACGAGGTCGTCTCCCTCGGCGGCTCGTTCGGCCTCGATTTCGCGAGCTAGCTCGTCGAACGATTTGATGGTGTCGTTCACCTCCGTTGCAGTTGGGTGGCTAGTGGGCGTATAAACGGCTAAAGCCGAAACCTTTGCTTGGGTTCCGACTTCGGCTATATGTTTGGCTTCTACGCGCAGGGTGCTTAGCCACACGAGCAGTGTGATGAGCAGTGCGTTACGCAATGTTCGCAAACTCATGATTGGGGTTGTCTAGATTTTGTCGAGCAGTGTGATGATGCGTTCCAGTTCCTCTTCCGAGGCAAAGGGAATAGAGATTTTTCCTTTACCCTGTTGCGAGCAGGTCATCTGCACTTTTGTGTTGAATCGTTCCGAGAGGCGTGAGCGCAGTTCGTTGTACTCTTCGGGCAGTCGCTTGCTGCTGTCTTTGTCCTTCAGCGTGTGGCGTCCGCTTTTCAGTGTTTCGCCGTTGTTGAGGGCTTTCACCATCTCCTCCACTTGGCGCACGGAGTAGCCCTTTTCGCGAATCTCGTTGAAGAGCTTCACCTGTAGCGAAGGCTTCTCCAGTCCGAGCAAGGCACGAGCGTGACCTTGATCAATCTCCTTGTTTTGCAGAGCCACTTGCACCTGAGCTGGAAGCTTCAGCAAACGCAGATAGTTGGCGATAGTGGCACGCTTCTTGCCCACCTTTTCCGAGAGTTTATCCTGTGTGAGCTGATATTGCTCGATGAGGTTTTGGTAGGCAAGGGCAATTTCGATGGCGTTGAGGTCTTCGCGCTGAATGTTCTCCACCAAGGCCATCTGCATCATGTTCTCATCGTCGGCCGTGCGCACGTAGGCGGGTAGCGAGGTGAGGCCAGCCATCTGTGCGGCACGCCAGCGTCGTTCGCCAGCGATGATTTGATAGGAGCCGTCCTCCATGAGGCGCAGGGTGATGGGCTGAATGATGCCTATTTGGCGAATGCTCTCGCTGAGTTCTTGCAGCGTTTCGGGCTGAAACTCGCGGCGAGGCTGATTGGGATTGGCTTTTATCTTGAACACGGGCACCTCACTGATGCTTGAGGAACCACTCGTGTGTACTTCCTCGTCGGTAGATATGAGTGCATCGAGGCCACGGCCCAGTGCGGGAAATTTTTTATGAGTTGCCATGAGAGGATTAGGGGTTGAACGGATAAAGAGAGAGAGAGGGTGGGGAGGGATTGCTTGCGAGCCAAAGAGGGGGGCTTCGAGGAGCGAGCGGTTAGATGCCGTTTTTCTTGATAATCTCCTTTGCCAAGGCCAAGTGGTTCTTAGCCCCAGTGGAGTCGGCATCGTAGAGGATGGCGGGCAGTCCATGGCTCGGAGCTTCCGAGAGCTTCACATTGCGCTGTATGACGGTCTTAAACACCAGTTCTTGGAAGTGGCGTTTTACTTCATCGTAGATTTGGTTGGCCAAGCGCAAGCGGCTATCGTACATGGTGAGTAGGAAACCCTCGATTTCAAGCCCAGGGTTGAGCTTCTTCTTTACGATTTTTATCGTGTTGAGCAGTTTGGAGATTCCCTCGAGTGCAAAGTATTCACATTGCACGGGGATGATGACGGAGTGGGCAGCCGTGAGGGCATTCACGGTGATGAGTCCGAGCGAGGGGGAGCAGTCGATGAGCACGTAGTCGTACTCGCGGTCGACGGTGCGAAGCAGGTTGCGCAGGATGTATTCGCGCCCTTCAAAGTTGAGCATCTCCACTTCGGCTCCCACCAGGTTGATGTTTGAGGGGATGATGTCGAGACGGTCAATGTCGGTGGTGTAGATGGCTTCATGCACGTCGGCTCCGTTGATGAGGCACTCGTAGATGGAGCAGTCCACCTTGCTCAGGTCTACGCCTAGTCCTGACGAAGCATTGGCCTGTGAGTCGGCATCGATTAGCAACACGCGCTTTTCGAGAGTGGCAAGCGAGGCTGCTAGGTTCATGGAAGTTGTAGTTTTGCCCACACCACCTTTTTGGTTGGCCAAAGCAATAATTTTGCTCATAAGTTCTTGGATTTGCTCAATTGGTTCCGAGAAGAATGGTGGCCGTCTTTTGCCGTATTCTTCTTTAACTTTGCAAAGGTACAAAAAAAATAGCAGACTTCTAAGGGGTTAATTATTTTTCAGAATTTAGAGAAAATGCCTCCTTTGTTGATTTTACATCTTTAAACATAAATAGCGAGTAGGTCGAACTCGATAGTTTGCATCATGTAGGCAATGGCGAAAATTTTCAAAAATCCCCCTATTTCCTCACATAAACTTTACTTGCACTATTTGCTGTTACTTACACTAATTGCTTGCACTTCACTGATTATCAGTTGTTTCAAGAGTGCAAGCAATGCTTACACTTGCTTGCACTCTGCTTGCACTTGCTTGCACTCTGCTTGCCCCCTGCTTGCACCCTGCTCACACTTGTGTAGAAACGGTTATTCTGGAGAGTGTAAGCAAATAGTAGTGTAAACAGCAAACAATAATTGCTTGCACTGCTGAAATGGTTGATAATCAGTGCGAGTGTAAGCAATTAGTGCAAGCAACAGAAAATGCTGACCTAAAACTCCCAGTAGATAGAGAAGCAGAATTTGCCTCATAATTGGAACAAAAAATTGGGGGCGACGCGTCCCCGCGTCGGCGCAAGTAGAAACTCAGTAAAAAAACAAGAGAATGTCAACCTTGGAATATTAAATAGTGTTTATATCACACAAATAATGCTTTTATTTCTCTCCTATGTTTCTCCTCTTGAGTTTCTTCTAGTGCCGACGCGGGGACGCGTCGCTCCCAATTTCTTGTTGCAATTTTGGGGCAATTCTTTGTTGAGTTTTGCTAGTGGCCTAATCGTTTTAACTAGCGGCCTAGTAGTGCTGTACTAGTGGCCTAATCGTTTTAACTAGCGGCCTAAACGTACGGCTGGTCGGGATAGACCATTAGCACGTTGCGTGCTGAGAAGCAACGCTCAATCTGCGTGGGCAGGTGGTCGATGTAGCTTTGGTGAGAAATAGTGCCACGACGGGCGCAAACAAACACCATGAGGTGGTCTAGCTTCGAGGTGTGAGCCAGAGGGGCAAGGTCAACAAACTGGCTGCATTCCTCCGTTTGATAGGGCACGCCCGCATGGCGACGCTCCATAAGCTGAGCAAAAGCTGCAAGTGTAGATTTAGAGGAGTGGACGTGGATGGTGCAGCTCGTTTGTCGGGTAATCAGCACGATGCGGTGTACCCAATGCTCAAAACCATGTTCATACTCCGCATCGGGGGGAACGAGCAGCTGAATGCTGCGGATGGTGCTGAGCGGCATGGTGGCACGGAAAATAAAAATCGTGCGGTGCACGGAGGCCAAAAGGTCGGTTACGAGTTTTCCGTAGAACGAATCAGAGAGGCGCGACTTTTGGTGTAAGCCTAGCACCAAGTCGCTCACGGCACGCTCCTTCACCGTGTGGGAAATTCCGCTCACCACGTTGACAGACCATCGCTGATAGGTTTGGATGCGGATGTTGGCGGCAGCTGCCATCTGTACGGCCTTTTCGAGCACGGGTTCGCCCTGTTGACGAGCCGAAGGTTCATTGTCGAGCACCACGTTGAGGGCGATAATCGGGGCTACGGAGTGGGGCGTGCGCAACATGAGCGAAAGCTCCACTAGAGACGAGGTCGTTTCGGAGTAGCGCAGGGCGATGAGTATGCGGTCGGGGGCGTCGTCGGCCGTCTTTTGCTGACTCGTCCGCTCGGCCACGGCATTTTGCTTCACCGTAAGCTTACGGGCAGCATTTTCGGTGAGCAACGAACTCACCACGCACGACACGAGTATCAGCACCATCGCGCCGTTGAGCACCTCCTCGCCCAATAAGTGGGAGCCGTCGGGCAGAATGATGCCGTAACCCACCAACACTACGGCCAACGTGGCGGCTGCACGCGAACCCGTGAGGCCGAACATTAGCGCACGGTCGGCGGCGGTGAGGCGAAAGGCTTTCTGTGTGATGAAGGTGGCTAGCCATTTGCTGCTTAAGCCCACGGCTACCATTACGGCGGCCACGAGCAACGCTCCTTGGTGGTCAACAAGTGCTCTGAGGTTGATGAGCATGCCCACACCAATCAAGAAATAAGGAATGAAAAGGGCGTTACCCACAAACTCAATGTGGCTCATCAGCGGCGAAGAGGGCGGAATGAGGCGGTTGAGCACGAGGCCCACGAGGAATGCGCCGAGAATGCCCTCCATGCCTACCAGCTCCATTAGGCTTGCGCCCACAAACACAAGGGCTAGCACGAAAATATATTGCGCCACGCTCTCGTCGTAACGACGGAAGAACCAGCGGCTGATGCGAGGGAAAGCGTAGATGATAACAAAGCCAAGCAAGACGACTTTCACTACGAGCCACACCCAGTAAAGCCCCGTGACGTGTTCCTTAAACATGCCGCCCACCACGGCTAGAATGAGCAGCGTCAGGGTGTCGGCCACGATAGTGCCGCCCACGGCAAGGCTCACGCTGCTAAGTCGGGACAGGCCGTAGCGCAGCACGATGGGGTAGGCAATGAGTGTGTGCGAAGCATACATGGCTGCCATCAAGGTGGCGGCAGCTACGCCATAGCCTAGCAAGCAGGTGTTGGCCACGTAGCCCATCGCCATCGGGATGGCAAAACTGAGCAAACCGAGCGTGGCGGCACGCAGCTTCATGCGTTGCACGTCCTGCAAGTTCATCTCGAGCGAGGCGAGAAACATGATATAATAAAGGCCCACTTTGCCGAATACCTCAAAACTGCCGTCGCGCTCGAGCACACCAAATCCGTGCGGCCCGATGAGCACGCCTGCGAAAATCATTCCGACAATCGAGGGAATGCGCAAGCGTTCAAGCAGCATGGGAGCAAACAAAATGATGCTCAGCACGATGAGGAATATCCAGGTGGGGTCGGTTATCATTGCGGTTGTTTCGTGGGAGTGGTTGAGCAACGACTGGTGAGTTCGCTTCATATTCGCTCTCCGTTCTCCTTTAATTTCATGCAAAAATGCAAAAAAACTGCCATACAGCACAATTTGTTGGCTACAAACTGCACAAGCAAGGCTAAATTAGCGAAAAATATTGTAATTTTGCACCGACCAACCAATGCTTGACGTTCTGTCGGTAATATTAAAATGATAATAACAAAATGATAGAAGTTTGATTGCTTAGCGTTTCTTTTTGAAAGAAAGAGGGGCGGGCTAGACTTCCATCGATAAAAAGTAACACCTAGATAAAATAATGAATGTAGCAATTGTAGGCGCCAGTGGTGCTGTAGGCCAAGAGTTCCTACGCGTTTTGGCCGAACGCAATTTTCCCATCGATAACCTTCTGCTTTTCGGCTCCACCCGAAGCGCAGGCACTAAATACACCTTCCGCGGCAAGGAGTACACCGTAAAACTCTTGCAGCATAACGACGACTTTAAGGATGTGGACATCGCCTTCACTTCGGCTGGTGCCGGCACTTCGAAAGAGTTTGCTGCCGACATCACGAAGTATGGTGCCGTGATGATCGACAACTCCTCCGCCTTCCGCATGGACGAGGATGTGCCCTTAGTCGTGCCTGAATGCAACGCAGAGGATGCGCTGACCCGTCCCCGCGGCATCATTGCCAACCCTAACTGCACCACCATTATGATGGTCGTAGCCCTGCAAGCCATTGAGCAACTCAGCCACATCAAGCGCGTGCACGTAGCCTCCTACCAAGCCGCTAGTGGAGCCGGACAGGCCGCTATGGACGAGCTCGTGGAGCAGTATCGCCAAGTGTTGGCTGGTGAAAAGCCCACCGTCAATAAGTTTGCCTACCAATTGGCCTTCAATGTCATTCCCCAAATCGACGTGTTCCAAGACAATGGCTACACCAAGGAGGAAATGAAGATGTATAACGAAACGCGCAAAATCATGCACTCCGACGTGCTGACCTCAGCCACTTGCGTGCGTGTGCCTTCGCTCCGCTCTCACTCCGAAGCCATTTGGGTAGAAACCGAAGCTCCCGTCGAAATTGCCGACGTAAAGGCCGCTGTGGCGCAAGGCGAAGGCCTCGTGCTGATGGATAATCCCGAACAAAAGGAGTATCCTATGCCCTTGTTCCTAGCTGGCAAAGATCCCGTCTACGTGGGTCGCATCCGTAAGGATTTGGCCAACCTCAACGGCCTGACCCTTTGGCTCGTAAGCGACCAAATTCGCAAAGGTGCTGCGCTCAACGCTGTGCAGATTGCCGAATATTTGATTAAAGTGGGCAATGTAAAGTAATTTCCTACCTCTGAAAAGGGGGCGTTTGCCCCTTATTGTAAAAAGATGCGCCCTAAAAGAGTAATGACCTTGCTCTTTTAGGGCGCATGCTATAAATACAGCCTTGTTCCTTCGCCAGATGAAGCCAGCTTCTAGTTGCATAAATAGCATATTATGCAGTTTTCGTTTGCCAAACTTACCTTTTGTTCTTAAAACAATTGAAAATTAACACAATCTTATTCGTTTGTGAATAATAATTTGTACATTTGCGCACTGATATTGTTTTTTTAGTGTAACTACACACCTATATATATTATATAAGGATAACTGATAAATGCCCCCACATCGCCTTTCAAAGGTAGAGGTGTAAGTCTTCGTAAATATACGCACCTCCGCTCGGTCATGTGAGGATTATTTAGCCGAACAAAATCAATCAAAATATATTTCATCACACAGCAACCAAGCAATGAGAAAAACATTACTTCTGTGCCTAATGGGCATGGTTGGCTTAGCGAGTGCGCACGCCCAGTCGAGCACCGCAAAGCCCACCTATCGGACCTTTGCTTTTGAGGATGGTGCCATCTTCCAAAACATGTCCGACAATGGTAAATGGGGCGCTTTCTGCTGCCAAAAGTCCGACGTGATAGCCATGACCGGTGCACGCGTGGTCAACCTCCAAACGGGCGAAGCCACCTTGCTCTCCGATGGGCTGAACACCGACACGATTAGTTCGATTGCCGCCTACGACGTGACCAACGACGGTAACATCGTGGTGGGCGAAATCAACAGCCGACCCGCCTACTACAACGTAGCCACCAAGACGTGGAACTACCTCAAGTATAAAGGCATCACGGGTAGCGCAAAGAGCGTCACTCCCGACGGTCGCTACGCCGTGGGTGTAATCTATCCCAACAGCAATGAGTATCAGGAAAAGGCGCAACTTTGGGATCTCGCCACGGGCGACACCATCGCAACGCCCAATCTGCCCACCAAAGACATGGATCATGCCGACATGGGGCAGAACCGCTTCATCAACATCTCGGCCGATGCCAAGAAGGTGCTTGGTTGCATGTCGTTTAGCTACTTGCCCGTGGGCGATGACCTAGGCGGCGTGTTCTACTACGTTTACGACCTCACTAACCATACCTATAAACCCATCGGCTTCACCGAAAGCGACACCGAACGCTGGACGGCAAAGTGGCCCAACCTACACTTCATCTACGACGCAACGATGGGTCACGACGGCCACTACGTGACGGGAACTTGCTACCTCACGAGCAGTTCCGATGAAAATTTCTATCCCTTCAAGTACAACACCGAGACCGACGAAATCGAGGTATACGACGACGCTAATTCGCAAGACTACGGCGGCTACGTGGTCGACGCTAATGGTGAGGTGTATGCCGCAGGCCCCGAAGGCAATATCTATCGCGACTTCGGCATTCGCTCGGGCAATTATTGGGTAAACTTCACCCAAACGCTCAAGCAACACTACAACTTCGACCTCTCCGCTTCACTCGGACTTGACAATTCGGGCACGCCCATCGGCTTGAGCGACGACGGCTACACCTTCGGCGTTTACGCTGGCGACCAGGATAGCTACGTAATCACTCTGCCCGACAACTTCACCGAACTGGCTAAGTCTACCAACCTGCTGAGCAGCTACACCGTAAGTCCAGCCGAAGGCTCTACGTTTGCCAAGGTGTCGAAAGTGAAACTCACTTTCACCCGTACCGTGCAAACACTCACTAAGGCCGAGAATATTAAGCTCTACGACGTGATGAACGACAGCTACACCAGTGCTTTCGGTTTCGCCGTAGACGACTCCGACCCCTACAGCGTGAACATCACCTTCAACGCAGCCAAACTGCCCGACCCAGCCGGCATCTACTTGTTGCAGATTCCCGCCAAGGCCATCAGCATCAAGGGCGACGCTACACGCTACAACGAAGCTATCGAACTGAGCTACAACGGCCGCGAAGACGTGCCCATGAAGCTTACCGAAAGTTCGCCCAAAGAGGGAGCTTCGCTTGGTAAAATCAACGCTACGACTAGTCCCGTTATCCTCACCTTCGATGCCGACATCAAGGTAGCAAGCACCACTTCCAATGCTGCGCTCTACCAGAAAGGCTTCACCACTCCCGTAGCTAGCTTGCTGCTTGCAGCCAACGGCAAGAAACTCTACGTTTACTCCGCCACCGAGCAAAAACTCGTGAAGGACGTTGACTACCAAATCGTGTTGCCCGCAGGCTCTATCACCGACATCAACGGCAATAAGAGTTCGGCCAACCAGGAAATCACGCTCAACCTCCGCGGTGCTTACGAGCGCGAAATCTCTTACGACAGCAACGTGCTCTACTCCGAGAACTTCGACAACGGCCTCGGCAACGTGCTCCTCTACGACGGCGACACCAACACACCCGACAGCGAGAGCAAGAGCTACGACTTCGATGCCGCCGGCAACGCCTATGCTTGGGTGCCCGTACGCAGCGACAACAACAGCACGGGCTACTCCGCCGCCTCTACCTCTATGTATTCTCCCACAGGCACGAGCGACGACTGGCTCGTAGTTCCGCAAATCAACATCCCCGACAAGTTCTGCTCACTCACCTTCTTGAGCCAAAGCTTCCGCAAGGCTGCTAAGGACTCGCTCAAGGTAGTGGTTTGGGAAAGCGACAACATTTATAGCGTGCTCACCGACGACGTAGTCGACATGATGAAGCAAGAAGGCAAGGTGGTTTACAACAAACTGCAATCGCCTGGTAAGAGCGAAGCCAAGCTCGACGGCGACTGGACACACAACACCATCGACCTCGCCGACTTTGCTGGCAAGAACGTGTACATTGGTTTCGTTAACCAAAACAACAATCAGAGCCTCGTCTTCATCGACTCGGTTCAGGTGATGCACAACTTGCCCTTCTACGCCGCCTTCAATTACGAAGAGACCGTAGTTAATAAGAAAGAAGCCGACATTAGCGGTTCGGTGTCCATTGCCGACTCAACGAAAACCTTCAGCACCTTCCGCGTAACGCTCAAGGATAGTAAGGGCAACGTTGTAGACGAAGTGAGCGAATCTGGCCTTAGCTTGAAGAAGGGCGACACCCACGCCTTCAAGTTCAGCAAGGCTCTGCCCCTGACCGTAGGCGAAGTGAACCGCTTCAGCGTAGAGTTCCAACTCGACGACCAGACCAACTCTGTAAGCAAGACTATCCGCGACCTCAACTTCGAGCCCACCAAGCGCGTCGTGCTTGAAGAGTTCACGGGTATGGGTTGTACCAACTGCCCCTTGGGCATTCTCGGTATTGAGAACTTGCAGAAGACCTATGGCGACCTGTTCATCCCCATGGCGCTCCACTGCTACACCGGCGACCAACTCGGCACAGGCGTGTCAAGCTATGCCGCCTTCCTCAACCTGACGGCTGCTCCCTCGGGCATCGTGCAGCGTGGCGACATCACTTACCCCATCACGCAAGACAAGGTTACGGCTGCTTACAGCTTCATGCCTTCAGAAACCACCACCTACACCACTACTTGGCAGAATGAGGTGCAGAAGCAGCTTGAGCAACCCGCTCAGTGCGAGCTGACCGCCACCGCCACCTTGGCGAAAGACGGCAGCAAATTCACCGTGCCCTGCACAGTGAAATACGCACTCAACGCTAGCGACGTCAACCTCAAACTCTTCGCCGTAGTGCTTTGCGACGGCTTAGTTGGTTACCAGTCGAACGGCTTCTCAGCCATCTCCGACCCCGTGATTGGCGAATGGGGACAAGGCGGCCGCTACGGCATGACTTCTGTCAACCCCTACACCTTCAACCACGTGGTGCGTGGCTACTACGGCGAAACCTTCACTGGTACGCCCGACCTCTTCCCCACCACCATCGAGGCTGGTAAGGAATACACCACGACGCTCACCGTGCCCATGCCCTCCACTGTCGACATCCGCACCGAGGCCAACAACACCGAGGTTGTGCTGATGCTCTTCGACGGCAACACCGACCAGTTGCTCAACGCCTACAAGGTGAAGCCCAGCAACCAAATCGACGCCGTTGAGAACGTGACCGACAACAGCACCGCCGCCGTGGTAGTAACCACCAATAGCGGCAAAATCACTGTTAGCTCGACTGCAGCTGCCACCGTTCAAGTGTTTAGCATCGACGGCAGCCGCTTAGCTCAGACTCAAGGCGAAGGCATACTCACCCTCGCACCCCAACACAAGGGTGTAGCCATTGTGCGCGTCAACACCGCCAACGGCACTGTGGTGAAGAAGGTAATTCTCTAAAACTTTAAGGCATAAGTTGAAAGGCTTAGCGCAACTCTCTATCTCTCTGCGCCAACGAGCCTTTCAACTTATTCCCTTTTCCATACGTTATTCCCTTTTTTCTACGCAAACAATTCACATTATTTATAAACCAAAATTCATTAAACAACATGAGAAAGCTTTACTCCATTCTCTCAGTATGTTTGCTGATGTTGGTTAGTGCCATGTCTGCTCAAGCAGCCACCACGCTCGGTGAGCTCGAGCTCGACAAGGCCTACACCTTCAATATTGGCAACTCGGGGTCGACAGCTCAGTACACTCCCACCGAGGACGGTGTGCTCACTGTGACCAGTACGGGAAGCGACCTCTTGGCTCCCTTCTCCGACGAAGCTTGCACCACGCAGCTCGACTACACAAGCCTTTCGGGCGAGACGGCTACCGGTGCTTACTACCGTTACTACAGCATCGATGTGACTGCTGGCCAGACCATCTACTTCAAGTATAATGGCATCAACACCGTCAACGTCACGCTCAGCATGTCTACTGGCAAGTCGCTCACTTTCATCGCCACCAGTCCCGTGCCTGGTTCCACTATTATGTGTACCTCCACCTCGCAAGTCAGCTTCTCGTTCGACAAGCCCGTGGAATGCTCAAAGGTAGAAATCGTTACTTCTAAGACTTCTAAGATTATCGACTTCAACCGCAGCGCAAACAAGGTTTTCTTCGAGGTGAAAGAGCCCATCAACGCTTTGATGAAAGCTGGTAGCTTGGCCGAAGGCGAAGAGTTCAGCATCCGCCTCACGGGTGTAACTAGCACCGACGACTCTAGCCTCAGTGTGACTGACTGCAGCATTGAAGGCGCAAACGCTAGCGTAGACGCCAATGGCGTAGTAACGGCTAAATTCATCTGCGGCGCACAGCCCGTTTCGCTCGTATCGAACAGTAACTTCAGCAACACTCACTCCTTCAAATCGTTCTGGACGAAGGGTGATGCCGACGGCATCGTAACCCTCACCTTCAGCGGCGACATCAAGGTGGGCGCAGAAAACGTGAAGATCACCTACGGCGACACCTCTTCAGGTTCAGAGGCCAGCACCAAGTATACCGAAGTGCCTCCCTTCACCGTATCGGGCAACACGCTCACCATCGACTTCACCGACAAGGAGCGCACTCCCGAAACCATGCTCGGTACCACCACTCAGTACGAAACCGTCATGCTTCGTGTGAGCAACGTGACCGACCTCGACGGCAACCCCGTTTACTCAGATGCTAACGGCTCACGTGGCTCGTTCACCGTCAACTTCCCCTACGTGGTTGAGAGCGTAAATGCCCAAGTGCAAATCACTCCCGCCTCAGGCTCTTCTCTTGCCAACGTAGACAACATTACTATCTTTGCCACCGACTACAAGAAGTTCAGCTTCAACGGTGCCGTGTTCAGCTACGTCGACGAGAACAACGAAACCCAGTACGATTTCATCGACAAAGAAGATCTCACCGAAGAGGCTAGTGAGGACATCGAAGGGGCTTACACCCTCACCATCCCCGTGCCCGAAGGAGTTAAGACGAAGAAAGACGTGCTCTTCTGCCTCAGCGACCTGAAGGCTGCCAATGGTAAGAGCTACAACACGCTCTTCTCTGCTAAGTACAACGGTTTCACCGTGAAGAGCATGACTTACCAAGCTTCGGCTGACGCTGCTCCTCAGGAAATCAATGGTGCAGAGCTCGACTCGCTCGTAAGCGACCAGCCCATCGTTATCCAGACCAACTTCGATGCCAACGTAGGCAACGACTCCATCTCTTACGTAGGCTACTCTATTGAAGACCTCAACCCCATCGAAGGCGACGACAACATCGTTGTGTCACCCACTCACATCGAAAACTTTGATAAGGAAGCCAACGCTTGGATTGGCGAGGTAGTAGGCTTTGGCACTACCAAACTCCTCCTTGGCCACACCTACCGCGTTGTAGTGACTGGCTACCAACAGATTGGTAAGACTTTCAACATGTACCGCGACGTACAGGTCGGTAGCGACACGCTCTACTTCTACGGCACGCAGGCCGACTACGTTTACAGCGACATCAACCTCGAAAGCGTAGCTCCCACTACGATCACTGACGCTGCCGACTTCAACATCACCGTTACTTTCGACGGTTTGGTTAAGCTCGTAGAAAGTGCCACTTGCATTGCTGGTGGCGGTGCTTCAGAGAACATGTACTTCGACACCTACACTCCCGTCGACCCCGTCGATGGCTACTCTAACGAATGGGTGCTTGGCTTGAGCGAATCGAAGGCTAAGACCCAAGAGGCTCGCTACGCCACGGTGAATATCGCTGCCGAGGATCAAGACGGCCGCCGTGTGAAGGGTAACTTTGGCGACCGCGCCACTAGCGTCACTCAGCAAGAGCTATTCCTCTCTTACAATGGTGCTGAAATCAGCGTTACTCCCGCTTCTGAAGAAACCGTTTCTTCACTCTACACCTTCGACGTAACTGCCCCCAGCACCATTGCCATGGGTAGCGTAGATTTGAGTGAAGCCTACGTTTACGACCGCGCTGGTCGCCGTAAGGTAGCCGTAGTAGTAAGTGCCGACCCCGTTTACTCCGAAAGCGTACAAGCCATGATTGACGATATGGAGGTACTCAATGAAGAGGAAATGCAAGAAAAGTATGGCAAGTACTACTTTGACAAGATCAAGACCAACACCATGCGTTTGACTCTTGACAAAGAAATTACCGAGACGGGTACTTACATGTTCTACATCCCCAACGACTACTTCACCTCAGGCGAACAGTTCGATTCTGAGAACACTCGTGAGTTTACTGGCTACTACTACATCGAGAACACTACGCCCGTAACGCTCAACTTCGAGACCGATCCCGAAAACGGTAGCACCATCACCGAACTCAGCACCATCACCCTCACCTTCACCGACTACGCAGCCGACGACTGGAGCGCACCCGCTATGAGCTACGAAGGCACCATCGTTGTGAAGAAGGACGGTGTAGAAATCGGCACTGCCGATTGCGAAGGTTCTTGGGACTACATGAACCAATCAACCATCACGCTCAGCGAGGCTCAAACCGAAGAGGGTATCTATACCATCGAAATCCCCGAAGGCTACTTCCTCTCAGGTGACGGCAACGCTCTTCCCGCCATCACCCTTGAGTATGGCATTGGCAAGACCACTGGCATCAACAACGCCAGCGTTGCCAACGGCCAAAAGGTTGTCTACAACCTCCAAGGTGTACGTGTCAACGGCAAGCTCCCCGCTGGTGTTTACATCATCAATGGTAAGAAGCAAATCGTGAAATAAGCATATTTCCCCCGTCCTCTGCTCCCCACGGGGGTGAGGAAGTAGGGGAGAACAACCTCTCATCCAAGCAGGAGGCAACGCATGTAACCCATGTTAGTTGCTTCCTGCTTTTTCTATTTAACGCAGACAGAGTTAAGAGAGAAAACGCTAGTAAATCAAATTTTAGTGCATAAAGCCCAAGTTCCTAAAATATTTTGTTGTACATTTGCCCTAATAAATTCAAATGTTTTAGAAATCCCTATTAAGACACAACGCATGATGTACGGAAAAACACGACAACTATTGCAACTTCTTTTAGTCTTCGGCTTGGGCGTCAGCCTAACGCTCAGCTCGTGTAGCGACAACGACTTAGTCGGTGGAAACGGCGACAACAACGGCGACGACACCGCCCAAGTGGATCAAATTGATAAACACGACGCCTTGGCTTGTTTGCTAGGTGCTTTGGCCGAAGTGGACTCTCTGCCCGACAATTGGAAATCGCCTAACTACACGGTAGAACCTACCGTCGGTGTGGTGAAGGATGCTGCCGAGCCTCACGTGCGCTATCTCGTAGTGCCCGATGCGGCTGAGGCTTACCGCACCTTCTGCAGTTACATCGGAGCCAGCTCAACGGGTGAGGCCACTAATCAGAAATGGAGTGTAGATAGCATCGGTACGCTACAGTTTGAGGTTAACAATCAAGCCGACCTCTACGCCACGCTCAAGGTCAGCGTGCAGCAGTTGCCCACGCTCGAAGAATTGCGCTTTGTGCCATCCACGGCCCTTGGCGACAATGGCTTTACGCCCACGGGCGATTATTATAAGTTTGGCGACGTGGTGAAGCAGACGAAAGATGGAAAGGAAACCTATTACGTGTGTGTGCGTCCCTGTAGCTATGAGGCCAAATTGCGTAAAACTCACTGGGCTACGCTGCAATTGGCAGACGAAAACTTTAAAGAGATTAATAGTAAAATGTATTTGCCCACCAAGCTCTGTACGCAGCATGCAGAAGGAGCGCGCATGGTGCAAAATTTCTTCAACTTACTACGTATTATTGACAATCCTAGCATCTACGAAAATGCTTCGGGCATCGACAAAATCAGCAAGAATGAGTTTCCTTTAACGAGAGCCAACTACTTGCATCAATTGTGGACTCTAGAGAAGAATGTATGGAATCTTCTGCGTCCGAGCCAATACGAAGGTGACCTTCGCGCGCTAGTCTGCAATGTGAACAAACTTAGTGCCTTCTATCACGGCTACAGCTCCGTGTGGTGGCCTTGTAAGGGGGACTATCGCGTTTACCAACTCGATTTGAGTACGACGAGCACGGGCGGCCTCTTCAACAAGGCGACGACCTCAACTCCTTGGATGAATAAGCGTAAGGATACCGATGGGTACACTACCAATTTTAAAAATGTTCAGAACATTTCTACTATCAATGGAGTCTACATCGACTCCTACAAGACCGATGCGTTTGAAAACTCTTTCCTCGTAAAAACGCAGACGGGAGCCGAACTGATGGGAAAGTCGGGCATTGACCCTGACCCCGCTAACAGTTTCGTAGGTCAGAAGACAGCGGACGGTATAAAGATAGAAGATGTACTCCTTTTAAGAAATTATATTTATCATCCTTACTATACTGTAGGCGATGAGGTTGAAGGTTCGGTCTCTTATGCAGGGAAGCAAATTTGTTTCTTTAGCAACTATAAAACTGGCTGGGCTCAATCAATTAGCTATTTCCTTTGTACCAACAAGGAAGCCCTTATTGATGGCGTAGATCATATAGGCGTTAGTTCTCAGTTGGCTAAAATCATTCTTTACCAATTTTATCAGGCCTATTGTTATGCGGTTAATCATGGAGATTGCACTTTGAAGTCGAAAGAAGGTAAAGCTCTTCTTACTGAGGATGAGCAGAAGGCCTATAATTCTATGCTGAGCAATCTATACAATAATTACCTTAAAGGTCGTATTTTGGTGAACAGTGGCGAAAAATCCATTACAGCTAATTTAGAAGGCGTATATTGGAAATTAACGGTAAGTGAAAATGGTTACGAGATAAAGAGAGTTAGTGATACGTCTGGCGAAACAGGAGATACTGGTTCAGGTTCTGATTCTGGTTCTGATTCTGATTCTCGCCTGGATGTGGACGATCCTGATGATTTGTCTAGTCCTTCTCGCCTTTTTGTCACCTCCTCCAACCCACTCAAGCCTCTTTACGTTATTGGTTATAGCGAAACGAATGCTCTGGCGGAACAATTCAGTGATGACAATCACTGCATTAGCCTCGGACTTGAGGGCATAGAAGCACGCAACCATTTGAAAGAAGCCGTGAGCGAAGATCTCCTCAATAAGTTCGGCTCTTTCTGAGGAAAAGCTCGATTTTCAACCGACTAGTAGTATTAGAAACTCAAATTCCTACGAAAATAACCTCAAAATGACCTCAAAATGACCCCAAAATTGGGGGCGACGCGTCCCCGCGTCGGCGCAAGAAGAAACGCTAGA
>CAVFOF010000012.1:21700-22641 GCA_963623895.1 bacterium | reverse complement strand
CTGCCAACGAGCTTGCTAGCAAGTTAGGATTTAACGATGAATCGAACTTTGTAAAATTCTTTAAAAAAGAAGTAGGATTTACGCCTAAAGGCTATGTTACCAATAAAGATACTCTCATCTGACAAGAACAGGAGAAATTCATAACGAAGCACGCATCGATACACCGTATTAACCAGAACTTAACGAGAAAGACACCCTTACGTAATGCATAAGAAAGAACTTTGCAACCGATAAAAAGTTCATACACTACACCCGTAGTAAAGTTTATACTCAATACCTCTTATGCATTTTATGAAACAAAGCAAACGTGCATTTTTTTTATTGGCCTTGCTGCTCTTTGTCTGTAGCACGGCCTTGGCCGACGTGAAGGGCAGCCTTCGCGGCAAGGTGCTTGATGCCAAAACGGGCGAAGCACTAGTGGGCGCTACCATACAAATTCTACAAGCGGGGCGCAGCGCCGTGAGCGATGGCAACGGCGAATTTAGCCTGCAAGGCCTAGGCCAGCGCAACTACACGCTCACCGCCATCTATCTAGGCTACAATAAAGCGAGCCTCACCGTGAACCCTGCTCGTATCGACACGCTACTTATTGTGCGACTGAGCGAAAAGGAGGAAATGCTCGGTGTGGCCACCATCACAGCCAAAGCCAAGCGCAATACCGAAGCCTCGCAAGTAGCCGTGCAGCGCCAAAGCTTGGTGGTGCAAAACGGTGTGTCGGCTCAGCAAATCAGCAAAACGCAGGATAAGGATGCCTCGGAGGTGATTCGCCGTGTGCCAGGTATCTCCATCATCGACGATAAATTCGTGATGGTACGCGGTCTTTCACAACGCTACAACAACGTGTGGATTAATGGTGCTGCCGTGCCCTCAAGCGAGCCCGACTCGCGTGCCTTCTCCTTCGACATTGTGCCCTCCTCACAAGTCGACAACATGCAGATTAT
>CAVFOF010000012.1:0-21690 GCA_963623895.1 bacterium | reverse complement strand
GCCCTCGCCACAATACCCCGCCGACTTCTCGGGTGGCTTTATCCAAATCGATACGAAGGACGTGCCGCAAACCAACGGTGCTCGCATCTCGATAGGAGCATCGGCCAACGATCAAACTCACTTTCAAACGTTCCTTGCGGCAAAGGGCAGCGGCACGGACTTCTTGGGTTTCGACAATGGTTTCCGTTCGCTAAAGGGAGGCCTGAATGCCAGTCTAAAAGAAACGGCAGGCGGTAAAGGCATCGACTTGCTAACGAATGGTTTCAACAACGACTGGGTGGCCAAGAAGCGCACGCCTTGGGCCGACTTCAACCTCTCGGCCGACATTAACCGCTCGCATAGCTATGACAACGGAGCCGTGTTTGCCTTGCTAGCCTCCATGAACTATAGCAACACCTACCGCTCACTGCGCAACATGGAGAACTCCCTCTTCGGAGCCTACGACCTGACGCACGACGAGAGCGTGTATCTGCACCATAATGTCGACCAACAATATAATAATAAGGTGCGCCTAGGCGGCATGCTCAACCTCACGTTCATCCCCGCCAAGGGCGCAGGACGCTATGAGTGGAAAAACATTTTCAACCAATTGGCCACCGACCGCTACACCTCGCGCACGGGCACGGATGCTCAGAACAATCACGTGAGCGAAGCGGAATATTACTACTCGAGTCGCACCACCTACAACACGCAGTTCACTGGTAAGTATTCTTGGGAAAGCAGCAAACTCGATTGGAATGCAGGCTACGCTTATGCCAACCGCAACTTGCCCGACCGCCGACGCTATAGCCTCGACGACCAATTGGAAACGGGGAAAGTGGGCTTAACCACGGGCAACGAGGTGTCGCGCGAGTTTACCCGACTCGACGAGCACATTGCCTCAGCCAGTGCCAACTACAAAAAGGAGTTTGAGGCCAAACGCTTCAATCCCGAACTCTTTGCGGGTCTTTACGGCGAATATCGCACACGCTCCTACAACTCGCGCACCTTAATCTACGCTTGGGATCCTTCCAACAACACGCTTCCCTCGGGCTTCCGCTACCTCGACCTTCCCACGCAGCTCTTCACCTCACAGAACTACGGCGACCAAGGTTTCTACTTGCTCGACGACACCAAACTCACCAACAACTACGATGGGCACCAACTCATTGCCTCGGCCTATGCCGCAGTCAACCTTCCTCTTGGCGCATTCAACGTATATGCAGGCGCACGCTTCGAGCATTCTCGCATGACGCTCATCAGCAACCTCAGCGACTATGAGCACCGCACGAGCAGCCGTAACTATGATGGCAACGACCTTTTCCCCTCTATCAACACCACCTACAAGCTCAGCCGCGACCATCAATTGCGTGCCTCGTATGGCCGCTCCATCAACCGCCCCGAGTTTCGCGAAATCAGTACCTCCGTGTTCTACGACTTCGACCTCTCGAGCAACGTGCAGGGTAACACCGAACTAAAGGCTTGCCACGTAGACAACGTTGACCTGCGCTACGAATGGTATCCTGCGCAAGGCGACCAAATTTCGCTAGCTGCCTTCTACAAGCATTTCGACTCGCCCATTGAGTGGAACTACACCGTGACGGGCGGCACCGACGTGGTCTATTATTACGTCAATGCTCAAAAGGCGCAAAGCTATGGCCTTGAGCTCGACGTGCGTAAGAACCTTGGTTTCTTGGGGATGCGCGACTTCACCCTCGTGTTCAACGGATCGATTATCAAGAGTAAGGTAAACTTTGCCGAGGGCTCTCGCCAAAAGGACCGCCCCATGCAGGGACAGTCGCCCTACCTCATCAACTTGGGCCTCTTCTATAGTCACAATCAGTGGAACGCCTCTGTGCAGTACAACCGCATCGGCAAGCGACTCGTGGGCGTTGGGCGCAGCCTTGGCTCTACCGCCGACCAAAGCGTCAACATCCCCGACTCCTACGAAATGCCGCGCAACTCGCTCGACCTCTCGGCCTCAGTCGCTCTAGGCCATTTCGAACTGAAGCTAGGCCTACGCGACGTGCTTGCCGAAAAGGCCGTGTTCAAGCAATTCAACGACGTAACGCTCACCAATGGCACGCAGAAAACGGTGGAAGAGGTGACTAGGAGCTACAAACCAGGACGCGACATGAGCGTTACAGTAACGTATAAATTCTGACAACATTTCTTCACTAGGTTGCAACGACTTTGTAACCTCCGCAACCGAACTTTGCACTCGTAAAAGAACATAAGCTAATTTAATCTATAGTTATGCGTAAACAATCTATCAAGGTGATGACCCTCACCGCAATGATGGGCCTTGCCACAGTGGCAACCTTCACTTCATGCAACAACGACGAAACCTCGGCCACCGAACCCACGGAGCGCAACTGGAGCACCGACGGAGGCATTAAAGCGGCCGACAACCTCCTCTTCGACGGCAACCAAATTGGTAACGGCGACAAGGAATTCGTCTTCACTGGGAAACAAACCTTGAAAAAAGGCACCTACACACTGAAAGGTTGGGTGTACATCGCCAGCGGAGCTGAACTCACCATTGAGCCAGGCACCGTCATTAAGGGCGATAAGCAAACCATGGCAGCACTGATTGCTGAGCGCGGCGGCAAACTCATTGCGCAAGGCACAGAATCGGCTCCCATCGTGTTCACCTCGGCTCAAGCCAAGGGCAACCGCAAGCCTGGCGACTGGGGCGGCCTCATCCTCTGCGGTAAAGCTCCTCACAATGCGGGCGAAGCCCAAATCGAGGGCGGTCCTCGCACCAAGCACGGCGGCTCCGACGCTCATGACAACTCGGGCGTGTTGAGCTACGTTCGCGTAGAGTTTGCAGGCTATCCTTTTGCCACCGACCAAGAAATCAACGGCATCACCCTCGGCTCTGTGGGCGATGGCACGAAGATCGACCACGTGCAAGTGAGCTACTCTAACGACGACTCCTTCGAATGGTTTGGCGGCACGGTCAACTGCAAACACCTCATTGCCTTCAACGGGTGGGACGACGACTTCGACACCGACAACGGCTTCTCAGGCCACGTGCAGTATGGCCTAGCCATTCGCTCACCCTACATTGCCGACAAGAGCCAGAGCAACGGTTTCGAGAGCGACAACGACGCTAGCGGTTCTACGGCCTCTCCCACCACTAACGCTATCTTCAGCAACATCACCTTCATCGGCCCCAAGGAGGGTGCAACAGACTTTGCCAACAACGCCGACTATATCACGGGCGGCATCTACAACCCCAACAACGGCTCGGGTCTGGGCAAGTTCCAAGCAGCCATGCAAATTCGTCGCGGCTCTCGCCTCAACTGCATCAACTCTATCGCCCTTGGATGGCCCATCGGCCTCATCATCGACAGCGAGAAGGGCGACACACGCGAACAAGCTGAGGCTGGCAACATTCGCTTGCAGAACATTTGGTTTGCCAACATGGACGTAACGGGCTCGGATGCCAACAAGGAATACCGCGACGTGCGTGTCGACTACGTAAACAAGCAAGCCGTAGTCGATGAGTCGCAGAAGTCCTACTCTTCCACCTTCTTCCTCAAGCAGTCGGGCAACAAGGTCTCAACCACGAGCGAAATGTTGCTCACAGGTAAAGGTCTGCTTTCGGGCTTGGACGTGAATTTCATGCCCACCGCTGCCAGTCCCCTGCTCAATGCCGCATCATTCAGCGGAGTAACAAGCAGCTGGTTCGACAAAGTGAGCTACATCGGTGCTTTCGCCGCTGGCAGCAACTGGCTCACAGGCTGGACAAACTTCGACCCTCAAAATGCTGACTACTAATCGCTAAGTCACACCCCCAAGCAAATAGCTTCCGCAGCCCATTTGTTCCCTTTGGAACAAGCAAACTGCGGAAGTTTTTTTGTGCCATTTCGTCAAGGATAGGCCGCAATGCATCGCAGCCATGTAGCATGCAAAACAAGACCCTATCGCCACCTACTCGAGCGAGCACACGCAGCCCTGCCCTACGGCAAAGCCCCCATGTTCTAGCCGCTTTTTCCCCTACCATTGATAGATGCCTAAAAGCCCTCATTGCCGACGTGCCCTACAGCAACAAGAAGCTAGCCTCGATGCACATGGAAGAGCGTTACCGTCTCATCCTCAGCACCATCTTCAACGCCATTGGCTGCCGAGTGGAAGTGGAGAAAATGATAGCCACTGGCCGTATTGACATGGTGGTGGGCGTGACCAACTACATCTACGTGCTCGAGCTGAAACTCACCAACAACGGCGGACTGGCGGCAGCCGAGAAGCAGATACTAGAGAACCACTACGCCGAGCCTTTCAAGGCCGATAGCCGACAAGTCGTAGCCCTCGCCGTGGAGCTTGACGAGCAAGGCAAAGGCTTAAACGATTGGAAGGAAGTGGCCCTACAATAACGACTAAGCCTACGCTCCTGCTTGCCACTATCGACAAGCAAGAGCGTAGGCTTCTTTCGTGAGGAGCAGACCTAACTTTTGAACACGGGCAACAGCTCATTTGCCCCACCTTCTCTCGAAATTTAACACTTACGATTAGCGCAGAAATTTATCGCAATCACCAGTTCGGCTACAGCCCATTCTCACCAGTGGAAAAACACATCCTTTAGCACCCAACGTCGCCACTGCTTCCCCGTTCGAACGAGCAAGGAAGCACTCAAACCCCACCTTTTACTACCACAAGTACACTAATAATCAGCGATTTCCAGTCTAACAATCGAACATTCCTATGCACGATCTTTCAAGCTCCCCCTGCACGGCCTTTCAGGCTCTGCTTGAAAGGTCGTGCAAGTAGCAACCAGTAGCGATTACCCGCCTAACAAGAAAAACTAACCGCCTAATCGTTGACAACGAAGTGCCTAATCGTTGCAACTAGTCGCCTAAAAAGCACCACTTTTAGAAGCCTAGCTAACCTACTTAGTTAACCATCCCCCACGTTTTAGGAAAACTAGCCACGAAAAGCACCCCCTCAAGAGCTATTTCTGCTCGGGATTTTGTCAGCATTTCGTTACAACGTTAACATTATTAGCAAATTTTAAATAGGAACGAACAAGGCGTTACTATTCAGCGAAAAGAAATTTACATCGGTGGGGGTAAACGTAACCTTAGTTTAGACTTTAGACGGGAACGGGCTGAATTCAAAACTTGAGTAACGCATTCCCCCACCTAAGTAGTTACACTTTCGCTGAATACTTACAACAAAGCCGTGCAAAGTCATCCCCCCTCGCTGTCCCCCCTCTAGCAGCCACAACCGAAGAGAAGCAACTGAAGCCCCTCAATTAGTCAATATTTCCGCCACGCCTTAATAGCGGCATTTACCCAAATCAGTGAGCAACACCTGAATAAGCATTTTACAAATGTCGGTAGGATTGTCCTATTTTACCAATTTACCTTTCCTACGAGCAACAATGCTGAACGAAATAGCTAACTTTGCATTGTAAAAAACTAATCGACACAACGACGTACGTATATGAAAAAAATCTTGCTTGCGCTCTTCGTATCCGCCTGCTCCATCAGCAGCGAGGCTCAACAGGTGCTCACGCTCGACAGTTGCCGAGCCATGGCCTTGCGCAACAACAAAGAGCTAGCACAAAGCAAAGCCAATCTAACGAAGGCTAAATGGGAGACGAGAGCTGCCACGACCAACTTTTTACCGAAAATTTCTCTCAACGCTGGCTACCTTCACACAGGCGACGAAATAGCGTTGCTCTCCAATAGTCAGCAAGCGGCTCTCAACGGATTGGGCACAAACAGTGTGAGTCAACTCACAAGCCAGTTTGGCGCACAGCTACAAAACTTTGCCCAACAGGTGGTGACGAAATATCCCGACCTAGCCCCCCTCATCCAAAACGCCACGGGCAATGCCTCGCAGTATGCTCAAACCATAGCACAAGCTGGCGACGCACTAGGCCACCGCATCACCGATGCCTTCCGCACCGACACACGCAACATCACGGCGGGCTCCATCCTGCTCACAATGCCCCTCTACATGGGAGGAAAAATCATGGCCTACACCAATATTAAGGAGCAACAAGAAAAGCTCGCCGCTCAGCAGCTTCGAGGCAATGAGCAGCAAGTGCGCCTCGACGTGGACAAGGCCTACTGGCAAGTCGTATCGCTAGCCAACAAGCACCGACTGGCCGTGAGCTACCGCGACATGCTAGCTCATCTCGACTCCGACGTGGTGAAGATGATTAGCGAGGGAGTGGCCACGAAAAGCAACGAACTGGCCGTGAGCGTAAAGCTTAACGAAGCCGAAATGACGGTGATGAAGGTGGAAGACGGACTGACCCTCTCGCGCATGTTGCTCTGCCAACTCTGCGGCCTGCCCTTGGAGAGTGCGCCGCAACTGGCCGACGAGCAAACCACCGACTTGCCCACCAACGCCGAGAACCTCACGGCCGACGTGCAAGCGGCCTACGCCAACCGTCCCGAACTGCAGCAGTTGGCCACGGCACAAAACATCTATGCCGAAAAGGTGAAGCTCGAACGCTCCGCCATGTTGCCCCAACTAGGATTTACCGCAGGCTACCTCATCTCCAACCCCAACGTGTTCAACGGCTTCGAGAAGAAATTCCGTGGCACGTGGGCCGTAGGCTTCATGCTCAAAGTGCCCGTGTGGAACTGGGGCGAAACGCGCTTTAAGGTGCGTGCTGCTCAGACAGAGGCACAAATGGCTGCGCTAAAGAACGAAGAGGCGAAGGAGAAGATTGAGCTGCAAGTGAACCAAGAGGCCTTCCGCGTGAACGAGGCCAACCGCAAACTCAGCCTAAGCCTAAAGAACCTCGACAAGGCCGAGGAGAACCTACGCACCGCCCAAGTGGGATTCAAGGAAGGGGTCATCACCACCACCGACCTGCTGCAAGCCCAAACGGCTTGGCTCTCAGCCCACAGCGATAAAATCGACGCTCAAATCGACATCAAGCTCTGCCGCGCTGCCTACAACAAGGCGATTGGCCTGTGGCAAGCAGAATAACTAACGAAACTGATATAAACTTAAATATGAGACAGAAAGCCAATTTCTTACCTGCCATCATCGTGATGGCTGGCATCATCATTCTCGTAATCGTAGGCAGCCTCTATGCCTTCAACAATGAGCCCGACACCATCCAGGGGCAAGCCGACGTGACGGAGTATCGCATCTCGAGCAAAGTGCCTGGCCGCATACTGAAATACCTCGTGAAGGAAGGCGACTACGTGCATGCTGGCGACACGCTAGCCATTCTCGAAGCCCCTGAAGTGACAGCCAAACTCAGCCAAGCGCAAGCCGCAGAGGACGCTGCCGCAGCCCAAAACCGCAAAGCCGAGAAGGGAGCAAGACAAGAACAGATTGCCGCCGCCTACGAAATGTGGCAGAAGGCCAAAGCGGGCGTTGACATTGCCGAAAAATCGTACGCTCGCATGAAGCGACTAGCCGAACAAGGCGTGATGACGGCGCAAAAGCTCGACGAAGTAACGGCACAGCGTGATGCCGCCATCGCCACGGAAAAAGCGGCCAAGTCGCAATACGACATGGCAATGAACGGTGCCGAGCGCGAGGATAAAGACGCCGCAGCAGCCTTGGTTAACCGAGCTAAAGGAGCCGTGAAGGAGGTGAACTCTTATATTAAGGAAACGATTCTCACGGCTTCGGCCGATGGCGAAGTGACCGACATCTTCCCGCAGATTGGCGAACTCGTAGGCACGGGAGCTCCCATCATGAACATCGCCTTGATGAGCGATATGTGGGTGACCTTCAACATCCGTGAAGACCACTTGGCCAACTTTAAAATGAACCAAACGTTTAAGGCTACAATTCCCGCCTTAAACAATCAGGAAGTGGAACTGAAGGTGTTCTACATGAAAGACCTCGGCTCGTATGCCGCCTGGAAGGCTACGAAGACCACGGGACAGTTTGACATGAAAACTTTCGAAGTGAAAGCTAGCCCCGTGAAGAAAGTCGACGCTTTGCGCCCTGGCATGAGCGTGATTCTCACCCCCACTTCCTCAAAATAAACTTCCATCCCCATGACTCACAACCTCAAAGAGCCTGACCAAGCCTCAAGCCACCCGTGGTGGAAGCTTTGGACACGCGAATGGTTGCGCATGGCCAAGCAGCCCATCTACCTATTTAGCATGGTGCTGGCACCGCTCTTCTGCTACGTGTTCTTCACCTCGCTAATGAAGAGCGGACTGCCCGAGAACCTGCCCATGGGACTAGTGGATGAGGATCACACTGCCACCACACGCAACTTGGCTCGTAACCTCGACGCCTTCCAAATGAGCGACCTCACACAGCAATATGCCAACGTGAGCGAAGCTCGACGGGCCGTGCAGCGAGGCGACATCTATGGCTTCTACTTCATCCCGAAAGGCACAACCAAGCAAGCCCAGCTGCAACGAGTGCCCACCATCTCGTTCTACACCAACTACTCCTACCTCGTGGCTGGCTCACTGCTCTACCGCGACATGCGCATGATGTCGGAGCTAGCTTCTGGAGCCGCCACGCGCTCCGTGCTCTACGCCAAAGGGGCTACCACACGCCAAGCCATGGCCTATCTGCAACCCGTGGTCATCGACATGCACGCCGTGGGCAACCCTTGGCTCAACTACAACGTCTACCTCTCGAACATCATCTTACCTGGTCTGCTCGGCCTCTTCATCTTCATGACCACCGTCTACAGCCTTGGCACGGAGCTGAAGTTTAACACGGCCGACGAACTGATGGATCTTTCGAACAACTCCATCGTGGTAGCACTCACGAGCAAACTCATTCCGCAGACCATCGTGTTTCTGCTCATGGGCACAGTCTACGTGCTCCTACTCTACGGTTTCCTCCACTTCCCCTGCAACTGCGGTATACCGCGCATGTGGAGCGTGATGGCCTTATTCGTGATGGCCTGCCAAGGCATGGGCGTGTTCATGTTCACCATGCTCCCCACCCTTCGCATGGGACTCTCGTTCGCCTCGCTCTGGGGCGTCATCTCGTTCAGCATTTCGGGCATGTCGTTCCCCGTGATGGCCATGCACCCCATCCTGCAAGGACTCTCCTACCTCTTCCCCTTGCGCCTCTACTACCTGCTCTACGTCAACTCCGCCCTCGACGGCTACGCCTTGGCCAACGCCTGGCCTTTCGTCCTTGGCATGGTAGGCTTCATGGTGCTGCCCATCCTCTTCCTTCCCCGCTTGAAAAAGGTGATGAACACGTATGCCTACGAGCCCTAGCTAGAGAAGCGAACCACACCTATATATATTATATATGTATGTAAGCAACGAAACACCGCCCTCTCGAAGGCTACGGTGTTTCCGTTGCCACAAATAAAAAGGTATGTATAACATCCGACAAGCCTTTACCGACTTCAACTACATCCTCATCGAGGAACTTAAGACCATCATTCGCGACAAAGGCGTAATCATCTTCTTCTTCCTCGTACCCCTAGGCTACCCCTTGCTCTACACCTTCATCTACACCAATGAGGTGGTGAGGGAGGTGCCCATCGCCGTGGTCGACGATTGCCGCTCCACGCAGAGCCGTGAGTACCTGCGCCATCTCGATGCCTCGCCCGACGTACGCATCATCTCCTATTGCGCCAATATGAGCGAGGCCAAAAGCCTCATTAAGCACCGCGAAGCCTACGGAGCCGTCTACATCCCCCGAGATTTCAGCCAGTTGCTCAATTCGGGCGAACAAGCCCACGTCAGCGCATTCGCCGACATGAGCGGAATGCTCTACTACAAAAGCGTGCTCACCGCCAACACCAACGTAAGCCTGGCCATGAACGCCAAGATTAAGGTGAAACGCTCGGGAGGCACCACCGATGAGCAAGACGAAGTGGCGCAACACCCCATAAAGTATGAGGAAGTGTCGCTCTACAACCCGCAAAACGGCTTCGCCACCTTCCTCATCCCCGCCGTGTTGGTGCTCATCATTCAGCAAACGCTGTTGCTGGGTGTGGGCATGGCAGCAGGCACCGCTCGCGAACACAATCAATTTCGCAACCTCGTCCCCGTCGAGCGACACCACCGAGGCTTAGTGCGCATCGTACTAGGAAAGGGGTTGGCCTACTTGCTAGTCTACATTCCCTTGAGCGTGTTCGTCTTGGGCGTAGTGCCCCACCTATTTAGCCTCAACCAGATAGGCAACCCCGTGGACATAGCCTTGTTCATCATCCCCTTCATCATAGCCTGCATCCTGTTCAGCATGACGGTGAGTGCCTTCGTGCGCCACCGCGAGATGTGCATCATCCTCATCGTGTTCACCTCCGTGCCCCTGCTCTTCATATCTGGACTCTCGTGGCCAGGTAGCGCAGTGCCCGCCCTATGGAAAGCCATAGGCTACGTGTTCCCCTCCACCTTCGGCATCAATGGCTTCGTAGCCATCAACAATATGGGAGCCGACCTCACCGACGTGCAACACGAGTGGTACATGCTCTGGGTGCAAGCCGCCATCTATCTCGTCACCACTTGCGCCGTCTATAAAGCAAGCATCTTGCGCTCAAGACAACGCAACGTGGAAAACTATCGCAAGAGCCGATAACTCAAGCCCCGCATCACCACACAAGCAAAGCATCGCAACATTCTTTTAACGACAGCCGCCCCTACTCGGGCGGCTGTTGCCTTTTAAAGCGGAGCTAGCCTCAACGAATGTGTATACTAATTGTACACAAATTCAGAGAAAAATCAATTTTCTTGGTCAATAATGCGAAATAATCCCCATTAATTTTGCTCGTTCAACGTTTTTATGCAAATTTGGAAGCGTTAACCTAGTTGTCAAATACTTAAAAACTACAAGAGCCATGAACGAGAAAAGTCTACAACAGAGAGAGCGGTTCGACAACGAGATATTGTTTTCAAAGACCGTGAAGGCCGGCAAACGAATTTACTACATTGATGTGAAAAGTGACCGCAACGGAGAATATTACCTCTCGCTCACAGAAAGCAAGCGAGTGAAAGATGGAACAGACGAAAGCCACCCCGTGTTTGAAAAGCACAAAATATTCCTCTACCGCGAAGACCTTGAAAAGTTTCAAGCAGCCCTCAACGAAGTCATCAGCTACGCACAGCAGCATGCCCCCGCCAGCCATTACCACCCGTTTACCAACGACTGGAGCGGCCCTGTAAACGACGACTATGAGCCAACCCCGCTCAACGAAGAAGAAGAAAAAGAAACAACCACCCCCTCACCCACCAACGACTACCCTATCCACATCGAATTCTAACAAGTAAACCATAGATTTAAGCCCGTCAAAGCGAATTGAGAACGGGCAGATTTGGCAGATTAAGAAGAAAATCGTAATTTTGCACCCGATTTGACCTGCACAGGCACAAACATGCCTTACGTGTGATGGCGAATTAAGCTAATTAAATGCTTCTGTGCTAGGAGAAAGGAGCTAAGGCGACCTAGCGACAAGCGCAAGAGGCAAACTTAATTTAGAGTAACACAATAATTAATTAAACAATGAAGCAAATTGCAATCAATGGTACTGCACGTACCGAGCTTGGCAAGAAGGCCACAAAAGAAATCCGCAAGAGCGGCAACGTACCCTGCGTAATCTACGGTGAGAAGAAGGACGAAAACGGCGCACCCCTAGCCATCCACTTCACTGTAAGCGAAAAGGAAATCAACAAGCTCATCTACACTCCCCACATCTACCTCGTTGACATCAACATCGACGGCGTTGACCACAAGGCAGTGTTGAAAGAAGTGCAGTTCCACCCCGTAAAAGACAACGTGCTCCACGTTGACTTCTACGAAGTACACGCAGAAAAACCCATCGTTATGGGTGTGCCCGTGCAAGCTCAAGGTTTGGCAGCTGGTGTACGTGCTGGTGGCCGCTTGATGATGAGCGTACGCAAGCTCTACGTTCGTGCCCTCTACAGCCAAATCCCCGAGAAACTCTTCGTAGACGTTACCGCTCTACAACTCGGCAAGACTATCAAGGCTGGCGAACTCAGCTACGAAGGCCTTGAAATGGTAACTCCCAAGGAGGTTATCGTTTGCGCTGTGAAGATGACCCGTGCCGCTATGGGTGCTGCTGCAGCTGCTGCCGCTCAGAAGTAAAAACTAGTGCCATAGAGCACATCGGTTTACACTATCCGTAAAAAGTATTTATGCTCATATGAAGAAGGGTTAGGTGTTAAAGGGTTTTACCCAAAGCACTTAGCCCTTTACTTTATCCCCCTCACAATGAATTATCTGATTGTAGGACTTGGCAACATTGGCGACGAATACGCCAACACACGCCACAACATAGGCTTTCGAGTGGCCGACACACTAGCCAAAGAAGGCTCAGTAAACTTCGAGGATAAACGCTATGGCTTTGTCACGACGCTAAAGGTGAAGAACCAGACGCTCATTCTGCTAAAGCCCTCGACCTATATGAACCTCTCGGGCAACGCCGTGCGCTACTGGATGAACGAACTGAAAATCCCCGTGGAGCGAGTGCTCGTAGTGGTCGACGACCTCTCCCTGCCCTTCGGCCAGCTACGCCTAAAGCAAGGCGGAAGCGACGGCGGACACAACGGTTTGAAGCACATCGCCCAAATCCTTGGCACACAAAAATACGCCCGCCTACGCTTCGGCATAGGCAACGACTTTCCACGAGGCGGACAGGTGGACTACGTGCTAGGCGAATTTGGCGAAGAAGATCTTAAGACGATGGACGAACGGCTGAAGCTTGCCGCAGAAGCCGTGAAGACCTTCTGCCTAGCAGGCATCAACATCGCCATGAACCAATTCAACAACAAATAAGCCCCAACCCCATGGAAGCCCGACTAGACAAATGGCTCTGGGCCGCACGTATCTATAAGACGCGCTCGCTCGCAGCCGACGCTTGCAAGAACGGACGCATCACCATCAACGGAGCGCAAGCCAAAGCCTCACGCACAGTGAAAACTGGCGACGAAATAGGCGTAAAGAAATCGCCCGTCACCTACACCTTCCGCGTGAAACAGGCCATCGAAAAGCGTGTGGGTGCCAAACTGCTGCCCGACGTGTTGGAGAACATCACCACAAAAGAGCAGTATGACCTACTAGAAATGAGCCGCATCAGCGGATTCGTAAATCGCGCACGAGGCACGGGCCGCCCCACCAAGAAAGACCGCCGCGCCCTCGACGACTTCGCCGACGAAACGCCCCTTTACCTTGACGACGATTTCGACTTCGACGAAGAAGATTAAGGAAGGTTCTATAACTTAACCGCATCCCCTACCCATCGTATGCCAAACCAATTAACCCAAACTTGGGCACCCATCACCGTGCTGATAGATGCCGACTTTCTAGACGACTTGACGCTAGAACTGAGCACACACTTCAGCCAACAATTAGGCCGAAGCATCGCCCAAGCCGACCTTTGCCACTGGCTCGACTGCCTGCTGCTCGACGCTGGCGTACAGCCAGGGAGCAACAAGATACAAGTACATTTCTTGCACAGTAAAGCCAAGTCGGCCTTGAAGCAACTTTCGCCTTCACGCTTTGCCGACGACATCAACAACCTCACCTTCACCGACAACTTGGGGCAATTTAGCCTTTTCGCCTTCCCCGTGGAGAAAGTAGTAACGACCGAGGAGTTTTTCTTGCAGTCGCTCACCATGCTAGCCGATGCCAAGGAGGTAAAACAACTGCTCGTCGTAGGCAACATGCAAGCCTATGGCACACATGTGGAAAATATTGCCCAACAAACGGATGGGAAGGACGTGGTAATTTTCACCATGTTCCCCACACAACAAGAAGCCTTGCACACCGAAATCTTAGGCTACTCCCTCATGTCGGCTCTAGGGATAAATAGCAACGAGCTGTAGCTACGTTCGAAGAAAAATTACTACCTTTGTAGCAAACTAACGCAAACATGGATAATTCAGCAGTTCAACGCGTAAAGCAGCGGTACGGAATTGTAGGCAATTGCGAAGCCCTCAACCGAGCTATCGAGATTGCGCTGAAAATAGCTCCCGTGGACCTTTCCGTCCTAGTGGTGGGCGAGAATGGGGTGGGAAAGGAGTCTTTTCCACGCATCATTCATGACCATAGTTTGCGAAAGAATAAGAAGTACTTCGCCGTCAACTGCGGAGCTATCCCCGATGGCACCATCGACTCCGAACTCTTCGGACATGAAAAGGGAGCATTCACGGGAGCCGTAGAGCAACGCGAAGGATATTTCGCCGCAGCCAACGGCGGTACGCTCTTCCTCGACGAAGTGGGCGAACTGCCCATGCAAACGCAAGCCCGCCTGCTGCGCGTGCTCGAAACGGGCGAATACATCCGCGTAGGCTCAAGCGAAGTGCGCAAGACCGACGTGCGCATTGTGGCCGCCACAAACGTCAACATGGAGAAGGCCATTGCCGAGGGCAAGTTTCGCGAGGACCTCTACTACCGCCTCAACACGGTGTCCATCTCCGTGCCCTCCCTACGCGAACGAGGTGACGATGCCACCCTGCTCTTCCGCAAGTTTGCCCTCGACATGAGCGAGAAATACCGCATGCCCTCCATCCGCCTCACCGAGGCCGCCCAACGCAGGCTTTTGGCCTACTCTTGGCCTGGCAACGTGCGTCAACTAAAGAATCTGGCGGAAAACATGAGCGTAACCTCCGAGGAGCGCGAAATCACTCCCGAAATTCTATCCCACTACCTCCCCACCGAGTCGCATAGCAAGCAGCTCGTCACCGTGGGAAAGGCCAGCAAAGAGGAGCATAGCTTTGAGGCAGAACGAGAACTGCTTTACCAAATTCTCTTCGACCTTCGCCGAGAAGTGCAAGAGTTGAAGCAATACGTTTATGGCAAAGAGACTACCGACTACCCCACCCCTCGCGCATTGCCACAGAAGAATATGGTCTACGACAACGGCCAGTCGGTGAACTATTCGCCCGAAGCCGAAAAGAACATGGCCTATTGGGAAGCCGAAGAGGTGAAAGACGATGTCACCATCGCCACCCACCCACACACTGCAACTTCGCCCACCGCCGAACCGCACGTAAGGCCCGCCTCGCAAGCCACAGCCCCCATGCAAAGCGGCTCCGCCTCGCCCCAATCGCTCAACGAGCTAGAACGCGACATGATTAAGCGCGCCCTTGAGGCCAATAACGGACGCCGAAAGGCCGCTGCTGACCAATTAGGCATCTCGGAGCGAACCCTCTATCGTAAAATCAAAGAATACGCACTGGAATGATAGCAAAGTTTCTGAACCTACTTATCGTGCCAGTGGTGTTGCTCACCCTGCTCACCGCATGCAGCATCAGCTATAAGTTTACCGGCACAAGCATCAACTACGACCTCATCAAGACTATCCAGATTGACAAAGTGGCCAACCGCGCCCCTTATGGCTGGGCACCGATGGAGTCGATGTTCAACACGAAGCTACAAGACGTTTATGCCAACCAAACCCGCCTAAAGCTAGTAAAACGCTCAGGCGACCTACACATAGCGGGCGAGATTATCAGCTACGACCAATTTAATAAGGGCATCTCGGCCGATGGCTACGCCTCACAAATCCAGCTACGCATCACGGTGAACATCCGTTTCGTCAATAGCAAGACCAACGAGCAATGGGAAAAGCAGTTCTCGGCCACAAGCCAATACGACTCAACCCAACAGCTCACCGCCGTGCAGGAAAGCCTAGTCACAGAAATGATTAACGACCTCTGCGACCAGATATTCAACGCCACAGTGGCCGATTGGTAGCCCTTCTCTCACCCACCCTTCACCCTTCATCACTTCGAATTACACCCACCCCCTCTTAACCTCTGAACTTACGGAATGACATCAATAGTCGAGTTGACCGCACACCCTGAACAATTAAGCAAAGACACTCTCTACGAGCTACGTGAGCTCGTGGCGAAGTATCCGTACTATCAGGCGGCGAGGCTATTGTTGCTCAAGAACTTGTTTCTGCTTCACGACCCGCTCTTTGGCGAAGAGCTACGTCGGGCTGCCATCTACCTACCCGACCGCCGAGTGCTCTTTAAAATGGTGGAGGGCGACAACTACGAGATACATCCCACTCCGCTGCATAAGGAGGAAAAAGTAGCCGCCCAACAAGGCGATCGCACGCAGTCGCTCATCGACGATTTCTTGCGCAGTTCCACCACCGACGAGGAGTCGCAACCAGCGCAGCCACACCGCAAACCCACGGCCGCCGATGCCCATATCGACTATGCCTCCTTCCTCCTACAACTCGACGATGCCGACACCGAGCCAGCCCAACCCTCGACCGACACCGACCGAAGCAGCGAACTCATCAACGACTTTATTGAAAATCAGCCCGACCGCATCCAGCTGCAAGAGGAGCCCGAATTCACGCCCGAACTGCCTGACGATAAAAACACGGCGGACGATGGCTCGGAAGACGGCTATCTGACCATGACTTTGGCCAAAATCTACATCAAACAGCAAAGATATGAGAAGGCACTCGAAATTATACGCAAAGTAAACTTGAATAATCCGAAAAAAAGTAGTTACTTTGCAGATCAGATTAGGTTCTTGCAGAAGCTCATCGTAAATAAAAGCCACGAGAAGGCCTAAACCGATAGCTTCGAGCCACTTCACTTAAGCCCAGTGGCGGCCAATCTTAAGCCCAGTGGCGACCAACGACGAGGCTATCTAGGATAGGCAGAGCAAGAAGCAAAAGAAAGCACACGAAGCGTGTGCAAGATAACTCAGCAATTAATAAAAACAAACAAAATAATAAGACAATGTACACATTACTCGTAAGTCTAGCTGTAATTGTGGCAGTGCTTCTCACGTTCATCGTGCTCATCCAAGAGTCGAAGGGCGGCGGCCTTGCTTCTAACTTCTCAGCTTCAAATTCTATTATGGGTGTGCGCAAGACAACCGACGTGATTGAAAAGGCCACTTGGACACTCGCTGGTGTGTTGGTAGTGCTCGCCGTAGCCACTATCTTCTTTGCCCCCCGTCAGACTGATGGTTTCAACACTGTTGTAACTGGTGCTGCTCCCGCAGCCTCCACTGCTGCTCCCGCCGCTACGAAGAGTGCTCCCGCAGCAGCTAAAACTTCTGAAACTCCCGCAGCAGCTGAAACGCCTGCCACTCCTGCTAAGTAATAGCAATCGTGACGCAGACTTTAGCTGATGCCTAACAAGAGCTAAACGCATTGGGGTTATAATGTTACTTCTATCTCGAACGAAGCAACATTATAACCCCATTTTGTTTGCCTAATCGCCCTCGGCGGATCTTCCCCAACCCATCGATGTCCACTCACTCGCCCGTTGATAAGAATTAACTAGCTCCCCACCTCCTATGCAGCAATTATGTTTTGGCCTCTTCGTGCTTCTCTTTTTTCGTTATGCTCAAGCTGACGTGCTAGCCTACCAGTGCTCGCTGCTCATAGGCCGAAGCGTCACGCTTTGGCCCTGGACTACGGCCGCCCTGCTCACGTTGCTTGTGCTACTGCTCACCTATCTGCTTAAGCTTGTCGTGAAGAAATGGAAAGGAAATAAGGGAACGGTTTACGTGCTAGCGGCTGGTGTGTTGGCCGTGCTCACGAGTATTCCGCTAGCCAGTGCCGTCCATCAATGGATGGTTGGCCTTCTAACGATTGCACTCGTCGTTGCGCTAGAACTTTCCTATCGCTGCTATAAACGCAAGACCGCAATTGTGCCAACGGATTTGTGGCGGAAGAATGCACCAAAGGCTCTTGAGATGCTCTTGGCCTTGCTGCTATTAGGTTCGGGCAACGGCGTAACCGACCTTCAACACTATGAATTGCGCACGGCTCAGGCCTTGCAGTCGGGTCATCCCGAAGCGGCCTTCTCTGTAGGCGAAAAGTCGTATGCCACATCGCCGCGGCTCTTCTCCATGCGTTGCTATTTGCTCGCCACGGCTCACAAGAAGGGCTTGGGCGATAGATTGTTTGAACAGATGGTGCCAGCGGGCGGAGCGACCAACTTGTTGCTGCCCACCGATGACACGCAGGAGCTATTATTCCCCGCTCGCAACCTCTCAGAGCTTTTAGGGAGCACCCTGCAGCCCCGTGAACAAACGTTGGCCTACTTCAAGCGATGTGCGCTACACAGCGACTATCACCTCACGAAGCATCGCCGAGCGGCCGTCGACTATTATCTGTCGGCCTTGCTGCTTGAGCGCAAGTTAGAACTCTTTGCTACGGAGGTAAATAGGTACTATCCGAAGCAAGTGGCCGAGGGAAAACTGCCCACTTATTTTGCGCAAGCCCTGTTGCTCTACACTCACACCACGCCCCATCCGCTGGTCGACTACAACGACAACAACACCGAGGCCAACTATCTAGACTATGCCGAGCTGAGCAAATCCACACCGAATGCGCAAGTGCGCGCTAGCAAACTGCGTGAGTCGTACGGCGAAACCTATTGGTGGTGGTACACCTATGGCGAAAGGTAACGTTTTACTTTTCTCCCCCCTCTAGCGATTAGCTTTTACGAACCACATCCCCTAGCTCCTCACATTTTATCTCCTAAAGACAGCTCTTAATGATTCACATTTCTAGAGAAGAAACTCGCGCCTTTGCGCTAGGCGCCGTGCTTTGCTGTGCGGTTCTGCTTGTCGTGACTTGTGTAGTAAAGTGTGGGGGTAATCGCAGTCTGAAGACAGAGGAACTAACTGCGGCCGAGGAAAAGGCTTTGGCAGAATTGGAACAGCAAGTGAAGGCCGACTCTTTGCACCACCTTCCCGCCGACAAGAGTGCCCACTTGGCAACCCATCTATTCCCCTTCGACCCTAACCATACCGACTCGGCCACCCTTCGCCAGTTGGGGCTGAGCGAATGGCAAGTGACGAACCTGATGAAGTATAGGCGACGAGGAGGAAAGTGGCGCTCGGCCGACGATTTTCAACGGCTTTACGGATTGTCGGAACAGGACTTTCAGCGACTTAAACCCTACGTGCGCATTGCTAAAGCTGACCAAAAGGGACGCTACGTGCCATTTAGCGAACAATATTACTACGGAACGCCCAAAGGGGAAATGCCCCACTACGAAAAGCAAGAAAAGCTCACGGAGGGAACTACCCTATCGCTCAACGAGGCCGACACCACGCAGCTGAAGCAGATTCCTGGAGTGGGTAGCTATTATGCACGCAAGACTGTGCAATACCGCGAGCGACTAGGCGGCTTCGTGGCTGTGTCGCAAGTGAACGAGGTGGAAGGCCTGCCCCCTGGCATCAGCCGTTGGTTTCGACTTACAGACGAGGATCACGTAAAGCAACTGCCCATCAATAAAGCCACGTTCAAGGAATTGGTGCGCCATCCCTACCTCAATTTCGAACAGACCAAAGCCATCGTCAACCACATCCGCCAGTACGGCCCCATCCACTCGTGGCAGGAGCTACGCTTATATAAGGAGTTTACCGACGACGACTTTCAGCGACTCGACCCCTACTTTTCTTTTAAATAGCCCCCTCTCTCCTTCGACCAAAGAGACTAAGTTTGGCCAATTGCGCAAAATGTTGTAATTTTGCGCTACAATTAGTAATTTAAACGTCGAGCGACGCTTAAATGGAAGCGCACCTTGCGCCATCCCGAGTGCTTGATAAACCTCGTAAAAAACAAGAAAATGACATCATACAATAATATTCCCAATGCCAATGGGCGAGAGCGTCGTCCGTTGGTGAGCATTCCGTTCCTATTGATGGGAGTGCTTTTTTGCGTTTGCTTAATTGCAGCCAATCTTTTCGAAACGAAGCAAGTCAGCGTGGGGCCGTTAGAACTTACGGCAGGGCTGATTGTCTTCCCCGTGTCCTACATTATCAACGACTGCTTGGTCGAGGTGTGGGGCTTTCGTCGGGCACGCCTAGTAATTTGGCTAGGCTTTGCCATGAACTTCCTATTTGTGTTATTCGGTTTCTTAGCTGACTTGTTGCCTGGTGCGGATTATTGGCAGGGTGACGAGGGTTTTCATGCCATCTTCGGCTTGGCTCCGCGCATTTGTGCCGCCTCGTTCGTTGCTTTCCTTGTAGGCTCATTTCTCAATGCCTACGTGATGAGTCGCATGAAACTCAGTTCGAAAGGCGGTGGCCACTTTTCCTACCGAGCCATCCTCTCCACCATTGTGGGCGAAACGGGCGACTCGCTTGTGTTCTTCCCCTTGGCCCTGGGCGGCGTAGTGCCCTGGGAGGTGCTTCCCGTGCTAATGGTGAACCAAGTGGTGCTGAAGACGGCCTACGAAGTGGTCGTGCTCCCACTCACCATCTATGTGGTGAAGACGCTGAAGCGAGTAGAGCAAAGCGACGTTTACGACAACGACATTTCCTATAACTTCTTTAAGATAACTGACATCTAAGCAAACTAAATGATAGATTACAACAACTCTCACCGCCCTAAGCTACCCGTCGACGATGGGCTGCTAGGCGAATCGGCTCTCGTCGTGTTTAGTGGCGGACAGGACTCCACCACCTGCTTATTTTGGGCGAAGAAGCACTTTAAGAAAGTGTATGCCCTAAGCTTTATCTACGGCCAAAAGCACGTGCATGAGGTGGATCTCGCCGCTGAAATTGCCGCCGAGGCTGACGTGCCCTTCCACAAGATAGATGCCAACTTTATCAGTGCCTTAGCTCACAATTCACTCACGGATAGTTCCATCGTGATGGATCAAGTGAAGCCTGCCGACGGGCCTCCTAACACATTCGTCCCTGGTCGCAACCTTTTCTTCTTGAGCATGGCTGCCGTGTACGCTCGCGAACTGGGCGTGCGCCACTTGGTGACGGGGGTGTCGCAGACCGACTTCTCGGGCTATCCCGACTGTCGCGACTCCTTCATCCGCTCACTCAACGTGACGCTCAACCTCGCCATGGAGGAGCAGTTCGTTATCCACACCCCGCTGATGTGGATTGATAAGTGTGAAACGTGGGCCTTGGCCGACGAACTCGGTGTGCTCGACCTCGTGCGCTACCGCACGCTCACCTGTTACAACGGCATTCAGGGTGAAGGCTGCGACCACTGCCCCGCTTGCAAACTGCGCCGCGAGGGGCTAGAAGAGTATTTATCACTAAAAGCAGACAATAAATAAGATAAAGATATGCGCGACGATTTAGAACTCAATGCCCTTGGGCGCAAAACGGAGTACAAGAGCGACTATGCCCCCGAGGTGCTCGAAACCTTTGTCAACAAGCATCCAGACAACGACTACTGGGTGCGCTTCAACTGCCCCGAGTTTACAAGCCTCTGCCCCATCACGGGTCAGCCCGACTTTGCCGAGATACGCATAGCTTACCTCCCCGACCACTTGATGGTGGAGAGCAAGAGCCTGAAGCTTTACTTGTTCAGCTTCCGCAACCATGGCGACTTCCACGAGGACTGCGTGAACATCATCATGAAAGACCTCATCAAACTGATGAACCCCAAATACATTGAGGTCACGGGCTTGTTCACCCCCCGTGGTGGCATCAGCATCTTCCCTTATGCCAACTATGGCCGTCTCGGCACGAAGTATGAAAAATTAGCCGAATACCGCTTGCAGCAGCACGACCTTTAGTCAGCTTGCATCCACGTAAAGCAAAAAGCCAGTTCACTACGAGCTGGCTTTTTTTTATGTTCTCAAAATGATAGACCATCCTATTGCGAAGGAGTTTTTTACGACAATAGCTGACAATAGGAGACAATCTCTTTTCTTATAGAAATTCACATAGGCTTCATACAAGGCGAAGCCTATTGTCCCCCATTGTCAGCCTTTGTCGTTAGATATACAGCTGCGCTAAAAGATATAATCTACAAATAGTGAGTATTATAAGCGGCTTAATGAAGTAATATCGTTATTTTTGTGTCAGAAAATA
>CAVFOF010000011.1:20184-22821 GCA_963623895.1 bacterium | reverse complement strand
GAACACATATACGGAAAAAATAAGGAAAAACGAGCAAGGAAAAGGCTCGGTTATATTAAACCACTCGCCAGAAATTGAGCAAGTGGTTAACGGCACTACCCCCAAAGCCAACAAGGATAATAAGAAGACGGAAAATACTAACAAACCGACCACCACATCGACACCTGAAAAGAAAAGCGAGCATCCTTCGACCAACACACATAGCACGAGCAATCCAACAAACAGCCATAACAACAAAAACCAACCTAACACGAAAGAAGATAATAAGAAAAGTACAAACGTACACTCTTACACCAATCGTGTAAGGAAGAGAGCGAAAGGCTTTCGCATTTGCATCTTTACTGGCGGTAACTCTCGTGCTGATAAAGCAAAAGCAACACAAATGGGCGACAAATGCCGAAAGTATTTTCCCGAATTAGCGGTCTATCCAAGTTTTGAAGCTCCACGATGGGTAACCCATGTGGGTGATTTCCGAACAAGAGAGGAGGCCCAAAAATATGTAAGCCGTATTCGTAAAGCAAGAATCAGTTACGAAGTGCGTATCGTTTCAAGCAATGTAAACATTCCCTATTGATACTTACCCAATGGAAGGAAACAACGAAAAAATAGAACAACTACAATATCACTATCACGAGATACTTAACCTTTTAGGTGAAGATGCTGACCGTGAAGGCCTGCTAAAAACGCCATTGCGCGTGGCAAAAGCTATGCAGACACTTACTAGAGGTTACGCGATGGACGCAAAAGCCGTGCTTAACTCGGCTAAATTCAGCGAACCCTACGACCAAATGGTTATTGTGAAAGACATCCATTTCTATTCACTCTGCGAACATCACATGCTACCATTTTACGGCAAAGTACACGTAGCCTATATTCCCAATGGTTACATCACTGGACTTTCAAAAATAGCCCGTGTTGTAGACATCTTCTCGCATCGCCTTCAAGTACAAGAACGCATGACCATGCAAATTAAGGATTGTATCAATGAGGCACTCTCACCACTAGGCGTAATGGTTGTGGTAGAAGCAAAACACATGTGTATGCAAATGCGTGGAGTGGAAAAAGAGAACTCCGTCACGGTAACCTCCGATTTTTGTGGTGCATTCACAGATTTGGAAAAACGCACTGAGTTTCTACAACTAATAGACAAGAAATAAAGAATACAAGGGGATTCTTTTGGCCATCTTCTCTCATTCTTCACCATATTTGTTTGTGAATTATCTAATATTCATACAATAAAAAGGCAATTCACACGTTTAACAAAGAGGAGTAAAACTATCTTTTAACACGACATCCACTCTTTATGATTGAATATATCAGAGGTATTGTTGATGAAGTCACCCCTACGATTGCTATAATCGAAGCATCTGGCGTAGGATACGCTCTCAACATTTCACTTAACACATACACAGCCATTCAAAATAAAAAAGAGGCTCGGCTCTACGTCTACGAAGTTATTCGTGAAGATGCATATTTGCTTTTTGGTTTCGCAACACGAACTGAAAGATCTATCTTTGAGCTTCTACTTGGTGTTTCGGGGGTAGGCGGGCAAACGGCACGAATGGTATTGTCAGCATTTACTCCAAGCGACCTAGCTAATATTGTTCAAACAGAAGATGTTAGTTCACTAAAAAGCGTGAAGGGAATTGGCCCCAAAGCAGCACAACGTATCATTGTCGACCTAAAGGACAAGATGACATCGTTCATCGGTTCTGATGGCGGAGCAAACGGATCGAATAATAACGTTGCCACCATTTCGCCCTTAGTAGAGGAGGCTGTTCAAGCCTTAGTTGTACTTGGTTTTTCTCCTGCACCAACACAAAAGGTGGTATTAGACATTGTTAAGCAGTTTCCTACCACAGAGGTGAGCGACATTATCAAGAAAGCACTCAAGATGCTAAAATAGCTTGAAACATTGCGCACAAAAATGATGCGTTAGAATACACATAATTCTCAATAAAGAGTACCTAAGTAACTGTTGAAACGAACTTTCTACATATTGCTGCTTGCACTGACCACCATAAGCATTGGAGTTGGACAAGCGGCTTTTATGCACTATAAAGCGAAACCTTCATTTCAAGAAACTACCGCAAATATTAAACAAGCGAGTAGTTCGGAAATGATGGCTGAAGACACATTGCCCAAAGTAAAAAGGACAACCCTTCAAACTTTGTCGGACACAGCACATAGTAATATTGACCTTCGTGACCCACAAAACCTTAAGAACGAGGCAGAATACGATGAAGAAACTGGCAACTATCGCTTCGGAACAAAGCTTGGCGATGAATTCATAGACACCCCCTTTTCCTTAACCTGGGAAGAGTATCAAGATCTTATGATGAAACGCTCTATCTCGGCCTATTATCGTAATAAAAACGCAGAAGAGTTTAAGAGCAAAGGAAAGGACAAGTTTGACTTTACAGATATGCATTTCGACCTCGGACCAATGAACAAGATCTTTGGTCCTGGTGGAGTGCGCATTAAAACGCAGGGTTCTGCAGAACTTAAAATCGGAGCGAACACACGCTTTACTGATAATCCTAGCTTATCCGAAAGAAATAGAAAGGTATTTGGATTTGATTTTGACGAAAAAATTAATCTTAGCTTAAACGGAAAAGTTGGTGACAAGGTCAACAT